>PBAI01000001.1 GCA_002715825.1 Roseibacillus sp.
AAAAAGGCGGGAGGCGCTGCAGCTGATTCTCGATTCACTTCCACTGTTTGAGGTGGATGCTGGGTCATGAGAGGATCTTGAAGTCAGGGATCCGCTCGAGATTGAAATCAGGCAGTCTTTTGCTAACCTGAGGTGTAAGGTATTATGAGACGGGTTTTACGTTTGAGGGTGCTGGTATTCGGAGTGGTGATTCTTGGGCTGGCCGCAGGAACAACGATATGGCTACGGAGCCGGACAGAGGGTCCAAGTTATGAATCAAAGTTCGTCGAATTCATCTGGCTTTCCTACCCTCGCGGAGGATTACTGAATGATTTTAGCGAAAAAGGTCGTCAGATCGATTCAATCCTTCGCGAGCGGAATGCGGGTTATCTAGCAGGGATCACCAGTCGGGGTGATCCTCCCGAGATTGTTGAGGTAGAGTTGGCGGTGGGTCTTAATCCCGACGAGGGAGAAAAGCTGGTGAAAGAATTCACAGCACTGGGGATTATTCCTGAAAATGTTGAAGTTACGGCAGGCACCTACCCAAGGGGAGACCTTCTGGAGGGAGACAGTGCCGGAAATGGGGAGTAATGGGTTCAGTCACTTCCTCGTGAGAGAAAACCGGGGGCTGCAGAGGTCTCAATTCTGGAGTCATCCCATTTGGACATATGAACATGATGGGCTAGAGTCACGGCCGTGAATCCGTATCCATGCACCCTTCTCATAGACAATGGCTCGCATCGTGCTGAATCAACTCTGAGTCTCAGGCGGATCGCAGAGGCACTCAGCGCGAAGCTGGACGGGAATGTTCATCCCGTCTCCCTCCTTCACTCGACTAAAGTGGATCCGGCGGAGCTGGGCGGAACTCCTGCCCAGATTTTTGAGCCGTTTCTGAGAAAACAGAGAGAAAAGGGTCAAAATTCCTTTCTCGTGGTTCCGTTTTTCTTCGGGCACAGCGCTGCGATTTATGAATATCTGCCCCAGAGAGTCAGAGAGATGAGTAAAGATTGGCCTGAGCTCGAAGTAAGAATCGCGCCGTCGATGGTAAAGCTCGATGAACCCGGAGACACGCGTGTAGCTGGCATTCTTGGGGATTTGGTGATCAGAAAGATCGAGGAGGAGGGCCTCGTGCAGCCCGCGGTGACTCTGGTCGACCACGGTACTCCGAGGACCGCTGTCAACAAGGTGCGCAATCATGTCGCGGGGCAGCTTGCCGAGGTGTTGAAAGATTATGTTTCAGTGGTAGTTGCATCCTCCATGGAGCGTCGGGAAGGTGACGAGTATGCTTTCAATGAGCCTCTTCTCGAAAATTTGCTCGGGCAGGAGAAATTCGAAAAGGACGTGGTATTGTCCATGCTTTTCATATCGCCGGGGAGGCATGCCGGGCCGGGAGGAGATATTGCTCAGATCAGGCACGAAGCAGAGAAAAAGTCTGATGGTCTGCGAACCTTCGCCAGCAGTCTTTTTGCCACGCATCCGGGGGTCGTGGATTTGCTTGCAGAGCGCTATGCGGAAGGGCTTTCAGGGGATCCAATAGCAGGCGAGGTTCCCGCTCCCGATACCCGGTAAGAGAGTGATGTTGGAGCTGGAAAATCTAGGGTTCTGGTGTGACCCAGTGGCGCGCGGCGGCCCTGAGAATATGGCTGTTGATAGTTGGCTGCTAACGCAGGAAATTCCTGTCTTGCGATTGTATCACTGGAAAGGACCCTGGGGAAGCATGGGGTATTTTGGTGAGGTGGAAAAGGCAGGCACGCTATTGCCAGAGGTATCTCTTGTTCGCCGGGCAACTGGAGGTGGGCTCGTTGATCATCGCAATGACATCACTTATACTCTCGTTGTTCCCAGAACATATGGTCTGGCGAAAGTGAAGGGAGTAGAGAGCTACCGCTTGATTCATTCCGCGTTGGCGACCGCGTTGGAGAGTAGCGGGCACGGGGTAGAGCTCGTCAGGCATGATTACGATGTAGACTCCTCCTCGTGTTTTGAAAAACCAGTGGAGTGGGATCTTATTAATGGACAAGGTGAAAAGATTGCTGGAGCTGGTCAGCGACGGACCCGCAAGGGGTTGCTCCACCAGGGAAGTATTCTTTTAAGAAAATCCGCTGACGGATCCCTTATTCTCAAGAGGCTTGCCCATGAGCTCGCTCGGAACGTAAGCCCTGTAGATCTGAAACCCTCTGGGGAGAGTTTTACGGAGCTTGTTCGCCAGTTCGCAGCGGATTCGTGGCAGAAACGCAGATAGAGAGACGATCAGTTCTTCTCGGGGTGCTCTTCCTTGAGGTGATCGCCGAGGATGTCCCGGCCGAAGTCTCCTTCAAAAAGGCGCCAAACGGCATGGGCGTGATTTGCTCCATTCTGGGTGTTGGCGTATTCAACCATGAACGCCCCCTCATCCGTGATGCGGAAGTAATGAGGATCTCCCTTTTTGAGTCCCCCGGCCCAGCCAAAACGCAGCTTGTCCACTACCCCAGCGATCTCGGTCATTGCTGGTCGTGCTACCTCAGTCCGGGTGTTGCTGGCAAATTCCCGAAGAACTCCGAGCAGCATTTTCTTCTGCTCAGCGTTCATGTCTCCGCCGGTTACTCCCTGAGACTCCGGCTTGCTGGCGATGCGGTCCTGACTGGAGAGGATATCCCGTGGAGGTTTCTCAGAGAAGACAGCATTCTTGCCTGCTGCTTTCAGGGACTGCATGAGGGCTCGAGCTTGATCCTCGAGACGGCCCAGAGGCCGGGTGCCTTTCATGGGGCCTTTCTTTATGATGGCAGGATTTGTTCCAAAGAAAGCGGGAGTTGCCACAACGTTTCCGTTGATAATCGTATAATTGAGCGAGAGGTGATGTCCCTCAAATCGCCAGCCCCAGATCCCTTTCTCCGACTTGATCGAGGGGTCACCAAAAATCGCGATGTAATATTTCTGGGTATCACGCCTCACTGGATCATTTTCCATTTCAGCGAGGACGGCCTCCAATCCCATGATGCTGGTGGCATTCAGGACCCCTTTCTGGCTTAGCCCGCTCGCAAGAAGGGCGTAGGCGGAGTGGGTTTGAGCGGGGGTCAGCTCGCTGAGCTTGAGGCCCTTGCGGTCCAATGGAATAAAATGCCAGTTTTCGCGTTCTTCATCGGAAAATTTGAAGGTCGTCTTCGCTTGCTGCTCAGGATTCAAGCCTTTGAGAAAGTTTCGAGCTGCCCGGCCCATGTCCATGGCGGGGTTTCCGGCATGGACAAGTGGGGCAGAGAGAAAAACAACAGCGAGAACGAGGTGTTTCTTCATGGTGCCGGCGATCTTGCGGTGGTTACTCCGGATTGAAAGCGGAATATGAACTTGTTCTGGAGCTGCGAGGCCAGATTCTTCGGGAAGGGTCGTCAATCTTTATCCTCCCAAACCAAGCATTGTACTAGCTACCAACAGGTAAATAAGCATTCCAGAGACGTCCACCACTGTGGTGACAGCAGGTGCAGCTATCACGGCTGGGTCCAGCCGGATGGCGCAGGCTCCAAGGGGAAGCAGGGAGCCAATAAGGGTGGAAGCGGTCACCTGAACTGCAAGAGCGACTGCGACTGCTAATCCGAATGCCCGGAATGTGATGCCGGGAGCTACCTCCGGATGGAAAAACGGGAGGATGAAGATCGCAATAACTGCAATTGCGGTCCCGAGGATCAGTCCCAGCATCGCGCCAAGCCGGAGCTCCTTCCATGCAACCTTGAGGGCATCTTGTCCGCTTAATTCGTTCAGGGCCATTGCTCTGATTGCGACCATGGAAGCTTGTCCTCCGGAGTTTCCCCCTGCTGCAATGATCATCGGCAGGAAAAGCATCAGCAGTGGAATTCCCTTGAGAGTCTCCTCAAAGCGGAACATCACCGCTCCGGCTGCAATGGACAGGAGGGCAAGACCGACGAGCCAGATGACGCGGCGACTGAAGTGCGTGGTAATCCGGGTATTGAGGTAGCCTTCCTCTGATTGCTCCCCGGTTAGTCCTGCCTGTTTCTCGATGTCTTCGGTAGATTCCTCGCTCAGGATTTCCATTGCATCATCGGAGGTGATTACGCCGAGTAGACGGTTTTCCTTATCGACGACCGGTAAGGCAAACAGGTCATATTTCAAAACTGCGATAGAAGCTTCTTCCTGATCAGTATCAGCGAGAACAGTGTGTTCGATGGGTTGCATGATTGAGCCCACCGGGGTTTCCCTTTTACTGAATGTCAGGTCGCGCAGTCTGAGTTTACCCGCAAGTTGGTTGTTCGCGTCATGGACGAAGATTCTGCTCAGCGTTTCCGTGTCCTCGAGGTCCGGGCGGAGATGATCGAGGGCTTCTTTCACAGTCATATTGACCGAGACGTTGCCTATCTGGGTCGTCATCCGTCCCCCGGCCGTGTCCTCAGGATATTCAAGCAGGGTTCTCGTGAGTTCCCGCTCCTCATATTCGCCAAGAAGACCGATTAATTTTTCCCGTTTCCCGTCATCTTCAACGTCCTGAAGGACGTCTACGCGATCGTCATCAGGCAGTTCCTCCAGAACTTGTCGTTGCTGGCTCGGCTTAAGGTAATCCAGAGCCTCTTCCACCAGAGGGTCCGGAATTTCTGCAATAACTTCCGAAAAGGCCTCCGAGGGAAGCGTCCGGACGAACCAGGCCTGACTTTTTCTTGAGAGGTCCTCATAGGCGGCTGCGAGGTCGGCGTGGTGAATGCTTTCCGCGGCCAAAAGAAAAGCGCTACCGTCACGCGCGGCAATTGCCCGCGTCAAATTCTCCAAAACTTCAGGATCCTCGTCTGGCACTCCTGTAGATTAGAAAGAGAGGTCATTTTGAGAAGTCCAAAGCGGGGGAGGATGCTCAGGTTTTCCTTTGCCGCATATTTCCTTCTGGTATTCTCTTCAGGTCCGCATCGTTTTCTTCAGTTCGTATCACCGCATGAACCCTCTCTGGCGGCTCGTTAGTTTCCTGTGTCTCACTGCACCCCCGGCTGGAGCGGAAGCAATGCTCCAATACTTCAATACCAGTTGGCGCGAACTTACGAACAAGGTTCCGGAAATTGCCGAGGCCGGATACCAGTCGCTCTGGATTCCTCCTCCAACCAAAGCGGGTGGAGTTTTCTCAGTCGGATATGACCTGTTCGATCGCTTTGACCTCGGTTCCAAGGATCAGAGGGGATCGTTGAAAACTCGATACGGGACTGAGAGAGAGCTTCTTGATCTTATTAAAGTCGCCCATCGCTTTGGGATCAGGGTCTATTTTGATTCGATCATGAATCATAATGGTTTTGATGTCCCAGGCTTCGATGGATCTGTCGCCGAGGACTTTTACCCGGGGTTCCGTCCAGGCGATTTTCATCTGCGAATCACCGGAAAGGGTTTCTACCGGAGCTGGGATAATACGCGTGATTGGGGGAGTGAATGGCAGGTGCAGAATCTCGGGCTTTCTGGACTAATTGACATTGCGACAGAGCCGGGGACGACGAATCGAAACCATGGGAGGTTCGAAGGAAATACCTCGAACAAGCCTGTTTACCTTCGGCACCCGGATAATCCTGAATATTATTGTTATATTCCTGAGGAGGCCGGACAGACACATGCAGCTAATGAGGGAATCTACGTGGGGTTTGGTTCTGGTAATGGGATCACCCGGGCCTTTCTTCGGCTCAACCAATCGTTCTACGAGGAAATCGTGGAAGACATGCTTCATCGCTCTCTCCGATGGCAACTCGACCGAACCAAGGCCGACGGGGCCCGGCTTGATGCAGTGAAACACACTCCTGCTGATTTTTTTGGTGCGACATTTGGAGAAGATAGAGACGGATCTGATTATGGGTTTCTCGGGCAGGCCCAAAGGCAGTTTAATCTGACGCGAGGTTACCTCGATTGGAATCACCGGGATACGGTTTTCAACATCGATGCGCCAAGGGACGATGCGATGTTCTTTGGAGAGCATCTTGGGCAGCCTCCATTGTATGGGCCGTATATCGATGCAGGTATGCGACTTATCGACAATGATCTTCGGAACAATTTGAATCGAACTCTCGGTAATCCATCGGCGAGCCTCGCGGGGTATGATCAGCCCGGGGCAGGGGGATTTAGTCCCAGCGTTTCAGTTATGCATGCCCAGAGCCACGATAACGACTACGCAGCGAGGCGTGAATTACAGCATGCGCTCTATTTTACACGCGATGGTCTTCCTCTGGTCTATACCGATGGAAATTATCATGCGGGAACGCTCCAAGGGAGCGGTGGCGCTTTTCCCCGACATTCCAATACGGCCTTCTTGGGTCAGTTCGGTGACACACGCCTTCCTAACCTCGCCTATATTCACCAGCACTTTGCTCGTGGTAGTCAGAGGCCTCGGTGGTCGGACAATGATTTCTTGGCCTACGAACGTATCGACAAGAGAGAAAATCCAAGAATGAGTGATGAAGCGGGGGTAGTCGCGTTTGTCATGGTGAACGATAATTACGCGGAGGGTGCCGGCCGTGATCTGTCAACGTCCTTCCCCTCCATCCCATTCTCCGACGATGCCTACCTTTTCCAGTATGCTCGCGGATATGGAAGTCAGATAGGTTTCTACAAGTATGCGTCCCAACTCAAAGACGTGGTAGTTGATCCGGGTAGTTACATGCTGTTTTCCTATCGGACCCCGGAGGAATCCCTGCCCTGGAGCGAAAGTGGAGGTCGACCAATCGAGATTTTTCAGAACGGAGAGCGAGCTAGTCAGATCCTCATAACGAGGCGGGACGGTCCCGATGGTGATGCCGGCTTCAGCGGCCCCTTTGCGAACCCCGGATTTCACCCGGGGGTAAATGATCTCACGGGCATTGGAGGGAGTGATTTTCAGTATGAGGTCCGCATGCCGAGGGTAACCGATGTTAGCGACCTGCGATTCGTATTTCGAGCAGATCGGTCTGCAGCAAATATTCTCTGCAAGCTGGATGGAGGTATTGATCTGAATGGATGGCGTCCAACAGGGAACACGGATCCGGGCCTGCGGGATCATCCGCCTGCATTGAGTAGCGATATCTTTCTGGGATACGAACAGCCCGAGTTTGTCGGGCGCATGGGCCCCGAGAAATTTGCGGCAAAAGATACTGCGCGGTGTGCACTCACTTCGGTGGAAGCAGAGAGTTGGATGGTAAGGATCGGATCTGGCAGCTTTCTAAGAACTGACGGAACAGGGATTAACGCCACTCCTTCAGATACAGTTCAGTTTGTTTATCATGACCCCGAGGCGCTTCTTCCGGAAGCCGTTGGCGTAGGCCGGCAGTATCAGGAAGGAATCTCTGGAATTGAGATTTACGTGAAAACCAATGCAGGTCTGGGAGGCTACAGGGGATCTCTTTACTATACGATCAACCGCTCTCAGCCGCGTGGGGCGGGAGGTATTGGTTCTGCTGATTCGACTGCAACGGTTCCCCTGACCTGGGTGGGTGATGCGGAAGGGGGAAGCTGGTGGAGGGCTGTAATCGAGCGAAGTCGGGCGGGTACAATTCGTTATATGGTGGGTATTCGTAGAGAGAGCGTGAGCCCGCTATTTCCGAACGGGGAGACCGAAGTCAATGCGAAGCGGCATGGAATGACGGTCTTTCAGATTGATGGGTTCAATGGAGAGCGGGTCAGGTTCTTCCCGCATAACGATTACGCTAAGACGCCAGACCAGCAGTCCTTTGAGATGGAAACGGGGCTTGAGGAGGGATTCCACATCATGCGGGCTCGGGCTTTCCTCGAGCGCAGTGGTAAGGCCTCGCTTTTCAATACGTTTCAGCAGACCTTTTACTATGATGAATCCAGGCCGCAGGGAGAAATCGTCTTCCCCGCAGAAGGAGATACTCTCGACGGGCAAAGCTACGAAGTAGTCGTTCGTACAGATAAGAGTGTCACGGACGCCTGGTTTTTTATTGAGGATGGAGTCGGTGCTAACGATGATGAACGCACTGGCTCAAGGAATGGTAATGGGGCTGGCAACTGGGTTAAGATTTCAGAGGTAGGGGCAGACCCTGAAGTGGCCAGTGACTTTCCACGGGAATTCCGTTTCAGCTATTCGAACATTCCCTCAGGGAATATTCCCTCAGTGATCCGGGTCAGATTGAGGGAGCAGACATCTACTGATGTTTCCGGCTGGACGGATGAGGTCAACAGCTTGGACGATACGGAAGGATGGTATACAACGCTCTCAAGAAATGTAGTTGCCGATGGGCGGGATGAAGCCTTTTTTATTGGCTATCCTTCGAGTGACGGCGAGGTGGTCGGCGACGATTACGTCCTTAAGGCCTATTTCCCCAAGAATCTGGCGGAGGGCGTTTCGAATGCCCAACTGGTTGAAGAATTTACAGTCTCGATAGCGAGTAGATCGAGCGGATCTGAGGCAGGAGGGATACAACAGGATCGAGATTCGTTTCGTATCATCCGTGATGAGACTGAAGAGTATCATGCCCTGTCTTTTGAAATGCCCAGGTTATGGAATGGGGATCCGGATTTTCTGCACCACGTCAGAGTGACGCACAGAAGGTCAGGGATCGAGTTGTCAGCGGTGCGTCTCGTGCGAGCATCCGAGATTTTGGACCCCTTCGTTAACGTAGTTCAACCTCCGGCCTTTGACGGGGGTGGGCAACCGTGGGTGGAATACATTCCGGATGTGATAGCTCCAAGTTCGGGGCAACGCGAAATCCCGATTCGAATCGCAACTGATAACAGGGCCCAGCGTCTTGAGGTGGTCGTCGAGCAAGGTGGTGGCGTCTTGGAATTCGAGGGGGTCAGATCCGTGGGTAGACAGCAGTTCTGGGACTACAGGTGGCAAGGGGTGGAACCTGGCGTTTACCGGATTCAGGTTAATCTGACAGGAAATCCACAGGATGTGATTGTCGCGAGTGCGACACGCGTTGTCACCGTTGCTCTTGGGCCCTCCGTGCCAGTCGCTCAGGATATGGATGATGACGGGCTCCCGGATTGGTGGGAAATAGCGAAAGGGCTGAGTATTTTTGATGGGGGAAATGGTCCGGGAGGTCGACAGGATGGGCCTGAGGGAGACCCCGATGGAGATGGGGTATCGAATCTCATGGAATATGTCATCGGGCTTGATCCCAACTGGCCGGATCTGAATTCAGTTCCAGAGCTTGGGATAAGATCCGGAAGTGAAGGGACCGTACTATTGACGTTTTCGGGTATTCCTGACCGACTCTATCGCATTTCGTGGAGTGTCGATCTTGAGAATTGGACTCCGCTCGGGGCGGTGATTGATACGGGGGCAGAGGTTCTACCGACTCCATACGTGATCATGGATCGTGAGTTGAGTGACAGGGCGAATAGGTATTACCGCCTCGAAGTAAACCTGCCGGAGTAGTTATGGTGACTCCGATGGAACCGTGTTCAACCTGCATCAGCGCTTGGATCCTGCTGCTAGAGAATTTGATCGACGAATTTACTGCGACTGAAGATCTCGAATTGCTCAGGCTCCTCGCCAGTGCCAATGAAGCGAGGGGCGATATCCAGCTCTTTCTGGATAGCGACGGTCACGCCTCCCTTGCCTGAGCCGTCCAGTTTGGTGACGATGACACCAGAGAGAGGAACCGCCTTGTGGAATTCTCGAGCCTGATTCAGGGCATTCCCGCCGGTTGTCGCATCAACAACAAGCAAGGTATGATGAGGGGCACATTCATCCTGTTTGCCAAGGATACGACGAACTTTTCCCAGCTCTTCCATCAGGTTATGACTGGTATGGAGGCGACCTGCGGTGTCGCAGATCAGCACCTGAGTGCCATTACTTATAGCTTGTTGGTGGGCCGTATAGCAGACCGAGGCGGGATCTGCATTCTTGGCACCTTTCACGAGGGGAATATGGAGTCTTTCTGACCACCTCTCCAGTTGCTCAACGGCGGCAGCTCTGAAGGTATCCGCAGCTGCTAGTGCTACTGAATTTCCCTGCTGCGAGAAAAGGTTGGCCAGCTTTGCTGCCGAAGTCGTTTTCCCGGTGCCGTTCACACCTACGATGAGAATGACCAGCGGCCGCCCATCTTCGGGAAGATCGAGAAATGCCTGATCTGCAGGGAAAATTTCCGAAATTCGCTTGCGGGTTGCTTCCACGACATCTTCAGCCGAAATTTTACGCCCCAGTGAACGGAGGCTTTCCACAATCTCCAGAGAGGTTCTGACTCCGAGATCAGCTGCGATCAGGTCGGCCTCCAGCTCATCCCAATCAACGTCTGAGCGATTCGCGACCTTGTTATAGAGGTTCTTGAAGAATCCAGCCATGTCTGTGTGGGGTAAGAGGCACAGGAATGTTGCTCAGTTTGGAGCTCTTTTTTAAACGCGTGCGGGCCGGAGGTTCTCGAATTCCTTACCCGAGGCAAGATATTTGACCGTAGAACATCATCTCCTCCTTATGGAGAAGGGAACTTTATCCGTCTCTCGAGGGAGTTTCGCAATGCTCCCGGGTAATCTGTGGTGATTGAACGACAGCCCATTTTTATAAAGCGTCGAGCTGTGACAGGCTCGTTAACGGTCCACACGTGATACTGAAATCCTTTTTGAGCCAAACTGTCCACGTGGTCCTTGTCCAAGTGAGGATGGGAGCTGGATCCGAGCCCGTTGGCTTTAATCTCTGCGAGAGTCGCGAGTAGTTGTGGCAATTTTTTGTCGGGATCGCGCGGATCTCTCTTATCGAAGCTGTAAAGCCAATTGACGGTCCAGTGGGGTAGCTTTTGCTTGAGAGCCTTGACGACGCCCTTGTGAAACGAAATGACGACGATCTGATCATTGGTCAGGCCGCTTTTTTTAACGGCTTTGATGAGAGCAGGAATGATCTCAGGACCACACTTGACCTCGATGAAAATCCGCTTTCCATCGGGGACACAGGCAAGAACCTCTTCAAGAGTCGGGATTCTTGTTTCAGCAAAGACCGTTCCTTTCCATGATCCAGCATCGAGGGTCTGCAGTTCTGCCAATGTGCTTTTGCTGATGGTCAGGTCTTTTCCTGTCAGCTTCTTGGTGGTTCGATCGTGAAAACATACAATCCGTCCATCGCGAGTGAGGTGAAAATCTCCCTCAATAGCGTCGGCTCCCTGCTCCCACGCAAGAAGGAATGCACTCAAGGTGTTTTCTGGGGCATCTCCTGAAGCACCGCGGTGTGCGACGATCAAGGGATCGGCAAGGAGAGGCGCCGAGAGGGAGAACAGGGAGCAGAGAAGAGCTTTCACGGATCAGTAAAGATTCAGGTGGGGAATGAGATGGTCTGCAACAGGTTTTGAGGACTGGAACTTCACTGCCCGCAGCCTTGCAGATCTACAATTCCCTCAGGAAGATTCGGCGCCATTTCACATTGGAAGACTTTCCACCGTGGACTTGGAGAGCAATAAATCCCTCAGGGGTGAAATGAGTATCATCACTATCTTCGAAGTCCGCCCGCAAGACTCCATTGAGCCAAGTCTGGATGTGTCTACCGTGACACTTTATCACAATCGTATTCCATTCCTTCCATCGGAATAGTTCTTTCCCTCGCAGGGAAAATGTTGAGGCGATCTCCCGGCTGTTCTTGGTCGTGAACTTCCCTGGAAAGAGCCACCCGCGACGAGCTTCGTCGTAAATTCCGGCGGTGTAGGATCGTCTGTCATTATTGTCGTGCTCACATTGGTATCCGAAGACCCGTCCAGTCCCATTTCGTTGTTGCGAGCGGAACTGACACCCCGAATTGCCGGAACGATCGGCAAATTGAAATTGGAACGTTAAGATAAAATCGCGATAATTTTTCTTGGTACACAGGAAGGTGTTGCCCCGAATATTCTTCCCGTATCCAACGATCGCTCCGTCTTCGACTCTGAATTTTCCGGTTCCCCCGGCCTTTCGCCAGCCAGCCAAGGTCTTTCCATCAAAGAGTGAGGCGTATCCGTGTTGCCGGAGGGTGGCAGGGCTGGCTCCAAAGGGTGCTTCAATTGATGATGCTGGATCTTCGGGCACTCCTGACGCCAAGCACGGAAACATGGCCAGAAGGATGAAGGGGAACTTCATTACTCTCATGTTTGGCCAAGGAAGCCCCGGTGACGAGAAGAAAGGAGTCAGGGGCTCTCGGGTAGGTTCTCGTGAAGTCCCTCGATTGCTTCTGCAGTATGACCAGCAGAGAGAGTGATTCGCAATCTTGCTGATCCCCGGGGGACTGTTGGGAAGCGTATTGCCGGAGCGAGATAACCCTTGTTGAGAAGAGCCAAGGAGGTATCGAGGGCGGTCTCGTTATCGCCCAGAATTACAGGAACGATTGCACTGCTGGGTGTTTTCCCAACAAGCTCGGTGAGTCTCGATATATTCGACCAGAGACGGTTCCTGAGTTCTTTCCCTCTCGGTGAGGTAATAATCTCAATTCCGCAAAGTGAGGCAGCAGCCTGAGCTGGAGGGGGAGCCGTAGAATAGATAAACGGCCGTGCCCTGTTGAGGAGAAGGTCAATCCATGGCCGGCTTGCGGCAAGATATCCTCCTCCGGAACCGACGGCTTTGCCGAGAGTTCCCATTTGAAAAGTGATGCGGTCCTCTACGCCCAATTCCTCAGCTAATCCCTGACCGCTTGAACCGAGAATTCCGACGGCATGCGCTTCATCAAGAAGAAGAAGGGCATCGTATTGCTCTACGAGGCTAACAATGCCGGGAAGCAGTGCACGATCGCCATCCATGCTGAATACGGATTCGGTGACCACTAGAAGCCGAGACTTTCCGGGAAGCCGTTCCCGGTAATGCCGCAGGAGGTGTTCGAGTTTATTGAGATCGTTATGGGGATAGACGCGGAGAGTCGCTTCAGACTGACGAGCTCCATCGATTAAGCAGGCGTGGCATAGCTTATCAAGAATGACCACGTCCCCCTTACTAAGAAATGCCCCAAGAACTCCAACCGCGGTGGCATATCCGTTAGCGAAGCTCAAGGCCGCCTGAGTGCCCTTCCATTCCGCAATTTTCTCTTCAAGGGCCTTATGAGGAGGAAGAGTGCCTGAGATGAGACGGGAAGCCCCTGATCCGGCTCCATGGCGTCTTGTTGCCTCACAAGCGGCGTCTACCAGCGTTTCGTCTCGAGAAAGACCCAGATAATCATTGGATGAAAAGTTAACAATCGTGCGGCCTTCAGAGGTGGCGCTCATGAGCCGTCCTGATTCCAAGCACCGGAGGCTTCTGAGAAGTCCTTCCTCATAAAGGGTGGTGAGTTCGTCCTCCGGACTTCGCATGACGAGCAGGTTAGTTTCCGGTCCTGAAAGCCAACACCGGCCGTATCACTTGAGGAGATTCCAGTGCCCATCGCAAAAGAGACTCAGAGTCCTTCCAGACGGCCGCTGGAGTACTTCCAAGAACGACGGCTATCACGGTTCGGCCATGCAGCGTCCCACTTGCTACCAGACACTTGCCCGAAGCCCGGGTTGTTCCTGTTTTCATCCCTGTGGCATAGGGAAGGCTCTTCAGTAGTCGGTTAGTATTTGTGAGTTTGCTGACTTTTCCGTTGTTGTGAATAAAGTTATAGTTCCGGATTGCCAGAGAACTACGAATAGATGGTTGCTGGTAGGCCTGACGTGCAAGTTTAGCGATGTCTCTTGCAGTCGAATACTGGCCCTTCTGTGTCAGTCCGTGCGGATTAAGGAAAACGCTATTGGACATCCCGAGAGAGCGTGCTCGAAGAGTCATCAGTTGAGCAAAACGTCGGACACTTCCTGCCACGTCCCGGGCGAGAGCCACTGAAGCGTCGTTTGCACTACGAACGAGGATGGCCTTGAGCAACTGCCCACGAGTATACGTATGACCGGTTTTCAGATAGAGTTTAGTTGGCTCAACTAGAGTGTCGCTTGACTGGATAACAACAGGGTCACGCAGCGACCCCGCTTCGGATACGAGTAAGGCGGTCATTAACTTTTGGGTGCTGGCAACCGCACATTTTTCATCGGCATTTTTTGCTACCAGAACCCTCCCATCACTAGCGTCTATGACGATGACCCGCTTTGCCACGACAGAAGGAGGTGCGCCTTTTGGGGCAACCACCGAGGGTGGAATAGAGGGGTGGACCGGCCCAGCGGGCGTTACGTGGTCAGGTGGTGCGCAGGCAAGGAAGGTGAATGAGAGTAGCAAGCAGGCCAGGGGGGGGCCGGGCGCAAAGTTCATCAAGCGTGATATTCTCATTCAATGAATCATTCTCAAGAGCCAAATTTCCTTCTTAATCTCCCTCAAATAGTAAAGAAATACTTGCATTCCAGTTCATTTCGGCGCAAAGCTGTTCAAACAAACATCAACTGTTCAAATGTCCCATAAACTCACGGATCGTCAGCAGGAACTACTCGATTTTCTCCGGGACTCGCATCGGCAGACAGGCGTCATGCCTTCCACCCGGGAGATTCAGTCTCATTTCGGATTCGCCAGTCAGACTGCGGCCATGAGCCACCTGCGTGCTCTCGAGCGCAAGGGAGCCATTAATCGGCTTCCAGGGAAAGCTCGAGCGGTGGTTCTGCCAGAGGACTTGGAGCGCGAGGAGATTATGGACATTCCAGTTTATGGAGAAATCGCAGCCGGCATGGCGCAGGATGTTGAGCCGGAGCGTGACGGTTGTATGTCGATCGATGTGACAAGTATTGGGCTTTCCAAATCAAAGAAAGTGTTCGCCCTGAATGTTCGAGGAGATTCAATGATTGATGCCCATATTTGTGATGGGGATACCGTTGTGCTGGAGATGCGTGAACCACGCGACGGGGATGTCGTTGCGGCTCTTATTGATGGGGAAACAACCTTGAAGCGATATATCGTTAAATCTGGCAAGCCTCACCTGCAGGCCGAAAATGAGATGTATCCAGATCTCATACCCCTGAGTGAATTGGTGATTCAAGGTGTTATGGTAGCTCTCCTGCGAAAGGCCGCTTGACGAAGGCGCTCCATATTCAGAGGGAACAGGCACCGTTGCAGCCAAGGCGCTTCGGAGTTGGACCTTGAACGTTTTAGCGGACTTCTGACGTGGGGTCGCATATTTACATGACATGGGGAGTGCTTTTGGAACACTGGTAGCTGAAAGGGCGTATCAAAAAGCGGTGGTGTCAGAGGCCGGGGGTCTATAATCTTTTCGCAAGGAAGTTCTGATCTCAGGTGCTCGAATCTAATGCTGGGTTGCTTTAAATGAGGAAAAACACTCTGGTGGTCCTTGTAGCGTTACTGCTACTGCCATTGAGCAGTGTGAATGCGGATGAGGTGCCGCAAGCTAATCTTGGGGAATACCACAAAAGTGTAGAACCTGCCCTGAGGGCCACATGTATTGGGTGCCACGGTCCGGAAAAACAGAAGGGAAATTTTCGAATTGATACGCTGGATGCGAATCTCCTTCAGGGCGGGGATGTCAGTTGGTGGTTGGAAGTGTTTGAAGTGATTAGCAATGGCGAGATGCCGCCAGAAGACGCAGAGGTTCAGTTGACAGACGAGGCAAGTACACGAGTCGTGGACTGGTTATCAGGTGAGATCCTGCTCGCGTCTCAATTCAGGCGAAGCGAGGAGGGGCATACCTCCTTTCGAAGGATGACGGGGTATGAGTATAACTACGCGATGCAGGATTTACTGGGTCTGGATTTTGACTTTTCACGGGACCTGCCGCCGGAGACCTCTTCCGAAGATGGATTTAAGAATAGCTCTGAGATATTGCAGATGACGGCAGGGCAACTGATGCAATATCGCGTGCAGGCTCGGCGGGCATTGGAGCTTGCAACAGTCCGCGGTGCCCAGCCAGAGCCTGTCTATTACGGGATTTCCATGAGGAGTTTCAATGAGCGCTTTGATCCCGGTTATGCGGCTTCTGTGGTCCGGACAAGAAAGAGAATGGTGGAAGAGAGCTTGTCGCTGGTGGATGCTCTTGCCGGAGAAGAGGAGAAATACAGAGGGCATCCCGGAGGAACGCACTTCAGGAATCTTCTCACCGGGCAAGGAGTGGGAACAAGGTGGAGTTATCCCGGCGGGAAATATTCGTGGAAGCCAACGGTTATTCGTCCGGCTATTCCTGCCGTCATGCAGGACGTGGTTGTCCTCGCTCCCAACAGAAAATTCATTGTCGACGTGGGCACCGGCTTGCCGGATGCGGGAAACATGAGAGTCAGGATCCGGGCCGCACGCCTTGCAGGTGATGATGGAAGCTACGAGCCCACCGTCCGATTATATTTTGGAAATCAGCCAAGTAATGATTCACGGCTATCGGTAAATGTGGGTGGCGACATCTCCATCGATGCACCTCCGGACGCTCCCCGCTTCTACCATTGGGACGTTCCGCTGTCCGAAGTGCCCCGTAATGCCTTTCGGCATAGTCATGAACTGGGGCAATTGCCCAACCCGGCAGAATTTCTCTCCTTTCTTAACACTTCCAGCAGGCCAGTGTCTCTGGTTGTCGACTATATCGAAATCATTGCGCCTGCGCTCGAGCAGTGGCCACCTGAATCACACACCCGCATCTTTTTTCCCAGCGAACGATCTGTCGATGAGCGGCTTTACGCTAGGGAAGTTCTCGAGCGTTTCATGTTTCGGGCGTGGCGCCGGCCCGTGACTGAGAAGGAAGTTGAACAGAAGCTGCTTCTTTACGATAAGTTGAGGCCCAACTGCACTGATTTTCAGGAAGCCATGGTGGAGGTGCTGTCCTCGGTTCTGTCATCCCCGAAATTTCTCTATCTTGGTCGAATAGTTGAGAGGGGGAGTGAGGCGACGCGTATTACGGATCTCGAATTGGCCAGTCGACTCTCGTTCTTTTTGTGGAGTAGCCTGCCTGATGCAGAGCTACTCGCGTTGGGTCGAGAGGGCACACTCTCGGAAGCCAAGGTCCTTGAACGACAAGCTCATCGCATGCTGAAAGATCCCAAGGTCGAAAGATTTGCACGGCATTACACCCGGCAGTGGCTGGGAATGGAGCAGTTAGATTTTCTCAAATTTGACGCCAAGGCCCACGGTCGAGTTGATCCACTGCTGCTGGAAGCCATGAAAAAGGAGCCTGTGGCTTTCTTCGCTGAGATTCTGCGTCAAAATCGGCCTATTCTAGACTTTATTCACTCAGACTACGTGATGTTGAATAACCGGCTTGCGAGTCATTATGGCATGTCGGAGGTGTTTGGGCGCGAATTTCGTCCGGTGATGCTATCCCCTGGGACCAGAAGAGGAGGGCTCCTTGGGCAAGCAGGGTTGCTGGCAATGAATTCCAATGGCAAGGATTCCAATCCGCTGAAGCGTGGCATCTGGCTGCTGGAAAATCTCCTCAATGACCCCCCGCCGCCACCACCGCCTACCGTGCCGGAAATCGACTTGGCGGATCCGGAGATCCTGAAGCTCACCCTGAAACAGCGCATGGAAGATCATCGTGATGATCCTGCGTGTTCGTCATGTCACTCCAAGATTGATCCCTGGGGTGTGGCTTTCGAGAATTTCGATGCTCTCGGACGCTGGCGGGACCAGATCCAGGGGTCTCCGGTTGATGCCTCCAGCATGCTGTTCAATAAAGAGGAGTTACATGGGATTAAGGGAGTCAAGGCCTATCTCATGGCCAATCGCCAGAAGCAGTTTGCCCGTGCGCTGACTCACAAGATATCCACCTATGCTCTTGGACGACCTATCACCTTCGGGGACCGGGCGGAAGTGGAGCGGATCGCCTCCGCTTTACTCGAGCGGGGGGGTGGATTGACAGATCTCATACTTCTGATTGTTAAAAGTGATTTGTTTCAGTTAAATTAAGAATACGAACCTGAAGACCGATGGCCCTGCCCATATCATCACTTGATCGTCGGAAGTTTCTGCGCGGAGCAGGGGTGGCTCTGGCTCTTCCTTGGATGGAAACATTCGCCAGCCCGGATCGCGTGGTAGGAAAAAGTTCTCAGAGAAAGCGCTTGGCCTGTTTTTATCTGCCTGACGGAGTGCCAATGCCCTTGGAGAAGGATCCATCCTTTAAGGACTGGAGTTGGTTTCCCCATGGAGGCCGAACAGACTTCAGGCTGACCAAGTGCATGGAAACTCTCGCACCATTACGTGATGATATGACGGTTTTCTCCGGCTTGTCACACCCGGCAGTGCGCCGAGTTCATGGTCATCGAAATGCGGATCAGTTCCTTACCGGGGCGAATACTGGTGCCATGGATGACGAGTACAAGAATAGTATTTCTCTGGATCAGGTATTTGCGGAGCATGCTGGAGAGCATACGCGGCATGCGTCCCTCGTGCTGTCTACCGACGGAGGCACGGGGTCTCCAAGAGGCGCGCACACCATGTCGTTTAACGCTGAGGGTCGCCCTATTCCCGCTGAGCACAAACCCAAACGGATATTTGATATGCTCTTCGTTAAAAGTGGGCCGGACGCTGCTCGTCGTCTGGCACTCAGCGAGAGTGCCTTGGACGACCTTATGGAAGATGCTCGCTCACTGAAGCACTCTCTCTCCAAGCACGATCAGGAAACGCTGGCGGAATACCTGCAATCAGTCAGGGAAACTGAAGTCCGTGTGGAAAAGGCAAGGCGTTGGCTTGACGTTGCCGTGCCGGTAGTGAATGCCGATGGCCTCAAACTGGATGTGACCCCCGAAGATCCGCGGAATTTCCTGCGCACAATGTATGAATTGATTTATCTGGCTTTCAAAACTGACTCGACACGTGTTGCAACCTACCAGCTCGGAAGGGAAAACGGCGTGGGAATCAGTGATTACCTGGCCCGCGCGGTTGGCTTTAAGGCAGCCCACAGCCTTTCACATGAAACAAAGAATCCTGACGGTTACAGAAATTTCGGGGTCTACTGTCGATTCATCAACGAAGAGCTTGGACGTTTTGCAACTCGATTGAAGGAAACCCCCGAACCGGGCGGTGACGGGAACATGCTAGACCATACAGCGCTGTTCTTTGGGTCAGCCTCAAGTGCTTTTCATCTTTCACGCAATTACCCACTGATACTCATGGGTGGGCGAAAGCTGGGCTTCAAGCATGGCCAATACCTGAAGTATGGACGGGGAAATGAGAGGAATCAGGCCACCTCGGGAATCAGTAGCGACTCCGGCTGGAACCGTGAGATGAGCTACACCGAACTACCGCTTTCTAACCTTTACCTTTCCATGCTGCAAAAGCTCGGAGTGGAGACGGAGAGCTTTGGCGGAAGCACGGAACCGCTCAGCGAAGTATAGGGCAAAAATTTGTCAGGTAGCTGTTGGCCGGATAAGCGTGGTAGGATTGGGTCGGCGGTGAGGGCATCATCAAGCTGATCAGGGGAGCGAGCGTGTCTTCGGACTTGGTGTGCTGATGCTAAATTGTGTCTCTTGGGGACTTATCGGCAAATTGACTTTGGTAGTGGCGATCAGTAAGTCATATTTGAAGGGTATCAGCCCATCCTGATGTATTTTGCGCGCTCATTTCTGGTTCCTGTCTCTCTGGGTGTAATAGCGCTCTTCCCCGATGCTCATCCGCAGGATGGGTCTGCTGTTCCGGCGCACGAGGACATCTATAGTCCGGTCAAGGCTCTCCTTGCTACAAAATGCAATTCGTGTCACGGGGCTCTCAAGCAAGAAGCGAAACTCCGTCTCGATACCCGCGCATCAATGCGGCAAAGCGAAGTTATTGTCCCCGGTCGGGCGGGGGAGAGTCTTCTCATCGAGCGCGTTGAAGACATGAGCGACGAGAGAATGCCACCTCCTGAAGAAGGGGCTGCCTTGAAGCCCGAAGAAATTGCTCTTCTCCGCCGCTGGATTGATGGTGGAGCTGATGCCCCAGCAGGAGAGACCGCTCCACCAGATCCGGAAGATCATTGGGCGTTCCAGGTGCTGCATCGTGTTGCCTTGCCGAAGGTGGCAGGAAACCCCATTGACTTCCTTCTGGAAAAGCGGCATTCGGCACTAGGGCTGACGGCGCAGTCTGTTGCTCAGCGGACAGTGCTTATCCGTCGTCTCTATCTAGACATCATTGGCCTGCCACCCACCCGCGAGCAGTTACTTCATGATGATCGCCCAATTGGGTCCATCATGGACGAGCTTCTCGCCAGTCCCCAATACGGTGAGCGCTGGGCCCGGCATTGGATGGATGTTTGGCGCTACAGTGACTGGTATGGGTTGGATAAGGAGATACGTGACAGTCAGAAGCACCTCTGGCGCTGGCGTGATTGGATCGTCACTTCACTTAATGAGAACAAAGGCTACGACCAGATGATTCGTGAAATGTTAGCTGGCGATGAAATCGCGCCTGAGAACCCGGGGGCTCTTGCCGCAACCGGGTTTCTCGCGAGAAGTTGGTATAAATTCAACCGGACGAGCTGGTTGGACAATACGATTGAGCACACCGGCAAGGCTTTCATGGGGCTGACAATGAATTGCGCCAAGTGCCACGACCATAAGTATGATCCGATTACTCACCTCGATTACTACAAGTTTCGAGCGATTTTTGAGCCATATCAGGTCCGCATTGATGCGGCTCCGGGGCCATTAGATCTGGCGAACAATGGGTTGACCCGGGTGTATGATGGCAATCTGGGAGCGGCAACCTACCTGCATGCGCGAGGGGACGAAAGCAAGGCAGACAAGAGCAGAAGAATCAGCGCGGGTTCGCCATCCTTTCTGGCGGAAGACGCATGGAAGACTCCACAAGCTATCGAGCTTCCGCTTGAAGCTAGTCGGCCCGGTCTGCAGGAGTTCGTTAAGGAGGGGATCCTTTCCAATATTAAGGCGAAGGTTGCTGAGGCCAAAGTCCATTTAGAAAAGGTGAAACTTCAGAAGGTGGTGGAAGATCGAAAAAAAGAGCAAGAAGCAGAGGTGGCGACCGAAGCCGGGGGAGACGAGTCAGTATTTGCTGATGACTTCAGTAATGCTCGTCCAGATTTATGGGAACTCGTTGGAAGTGATTGGCGCTACCAAGGTGGGGGACTCTCGCTGACTAAACCGTCACTCAATACACACTGGGTGCGTTCGAATGTGATGCATCCCCGTGACTTTAAAGTCACCCTGAAAGCTCAAACCACCGGTGGCGAGAGATGGAAGTCGGTAGGTATCCGGTTCGATGTTGATGAGAGCGGGTCTAACTCCCACTTTGTCTATACTAGCGTTGGCGGGAGTAAGGTGCACCTCGCTCATACGATTGAGGGAAGAGACGTGTATACCGATGCTGTTGTTACTCGACCAATAAGGTTGAATCAGGAGTTTGCGCTGAATCTGAAAGTCCGCGGCTCGCTGATTAACGTTGCGATGGATGGGGAATTTCTCTTTGCCTACAACCTGCCACGACGTCAACGCGGTGCTATTCAGCTGCTCGCTTATGACGCTAGTGCTGAATTTCATAGTATTGAGGTCGGACATTTGCCTGCTGATGAACCGCTTGAGAAAGCTCGTAAAAAGGCGGATCTGATGGTGGCCAGAGTGCCGATTATCAGCGATGCAGCCGTCAGACAGGCAGAGGCTAAACTGAGTCTGGCAGAAGCGGAATTTGCTCTAGCCAAGGCCCAAATCAAAGCGGGTGATGGGAATGACAACCAAACGAAGAATGGCCTGAGACAAGACGTTCGCCGCCTTTTGCTCGAAAGGAATCTTGCCAGTGCAAGGGTCGATTCGCTCGATGAGAAAAAAGCGACACAAGCTTCAGTAACCGTGAAGAAGCTGGAAGCAGATCTCAAAGCTGGTAGCTTCCCAAATTTTAAACCCCTTGTCGTTAGCGAGGTGTCTCTCGTTAAAACATCGAACAAGGACGCCCTGCCCTCAGATGGTGGTTATCCAGAGATCAGCAGTGGGCGCAGGACCGCGCTGGCGAACTGGTTGACGCACCCTGAGCACCCCCTGACCGCCCGGGTGGCAGTCAATCACATCTGGTTGCGGCACTTTGGGTCTCCGCTGGTGGAGTCAGTCACGGACTTCGGCTTGAGGGCTCCGAAACCAGTGCATCAGGATCTGCTGGATTATCTCGCCGTAGAGTTGATCGAGTCGGGGTGGGATATGAAGCACCTTCACCGATTGATGCTCTCCTCAAAAACGTGGCGGCGAAGTTCCTCCAATCTCGCGGCGGATGAGAGCACTCTCGCAGTTGACAAGGGCAATCGTCACTACTGGCGCATGAACAGTCGGCGGATGGAGTCTCAGGTGCTTCGAGACAGCCTGCTGCATCTGGCCGGCACGCTTGACCTGACCCGCGGTGGACCTCCGGTTACGCCCTCACCTGATACGACGCGACGCAGTCTCTACTTTTTTCATTCACGAGACGGGCGCTCAAAGTTCCTGTCGACCTTCGATGATGCCGATGTGTTTGGATGCTACCGGCGCAGTGAAAGCATTGTTCCGCAGCAGGCGTTGGCGATGATGAACAGTCAGACGGCTACCGCGGCAGCAAAACAAATCGCGAAAACATTCAGTCCCGACATGAATTCCAGAGAGTTCGCCCGGGCTGCATTCATGAAGATCCTAGCCAGAGAGCCAGCTGAGGCCGAGTTGGCGGAAAGCCTGTCATATCTGCGGGATAAGCCCCGGCGGGAGCATTTCATTCACGTCTTGATCAACCTCAATGATTTCCTGGTGATTCGATGAATAAGGACTACGAATACACTATTTCGAGAAGGACCGCCCTGAGATCAGGACTTGGTTTTGGAGCGCTTGCACTCAACGGAATCATGGCCGCAGAACAACATGTCCTGCTGGACGGAAAGCCTCATTTTGAACCGAGGGCAAAGCGGGTGATCTGGCTCTTTATGCGTGGGGGAGTCAGTCACATGGAGAGCTTTGACCCCAAGCCCGAGCTCAACAAGCATGCAGGGAAAGCAATTGGAGAAACTCCGCACAAGGCTGTTCTCGATCCGCAGAAAATAAGAAAGCTACGCATCCCGATCAAGGGTGACGCCAATGGGCATACCCGTACTAAGATATTTCCCATGCAAACCGGTTTCAGGAAGCACGGGCAGTCGGGAATTGAAGTCAGCGACTGGTTTCCTCATATCGGGTCCTGTGCCGATGACATTGCCTTCATCCGTTCCATGTGGACAAGCGACAACAATCATGGCGCACAGGTACAATTCCATTCCGGGCGCCACTTTCTGGATCCGCGTGTCCCAACCATTGGAGCGTGGATCAACTATGGCCTTGGGTCGCTCAGTGATGATTTGCCGCAGTTTATCAATATAGGTCCACGTTTCTTTGATAAGAAGGACGCCCATTATCTGGGTCCGTCCTATGAAGCGGTGAATCTTAAGATCGACCCCAGCAATCCTCTCGATTTTGCCAGACCAACCAACGGAATGAGTCCGGAGGAACAACTGGAAAATCTCAGCCTGACAAACAGGCTTAATCGCCTCGCGGTAGAACAGTATCCATTTGATCCAGTCATCGAGGCGAGGATGAAGTCCTATGAACTGGCTTATCGCATGCAGACTGCTGTTCCTGATGCGATGAGATTCAAGGAAGAATCTGCTGAAACCCGGAAGCTTTACGGACTCGACCAGCAGGAGACCAAGGCGTTTGGTCAGCAGTTGCTGGCGGCTCGGCGTTTCTCCGAGCGTGGAGTGCGGTTCATTCAGATCATGCACGGTGATGGTGCAGCAGGTGCTTGGGACAATCATTCGGGCCTGAAGAAGGGGCACACAACACTCTCAAGGCAGGTTGACCTGCCTACTGCAGGGTTATTGAAGGATCTGAAACAGAGGGGGCTTCTCGAGGACACCATCGTGGTCTTTGCCACGGAGTTTGGCCGAACCCCCGGCTCCCAGGGAGCGGATGGACGGGATCACCATTCATTTGGATTTAGTGTCTGGATGGCTGGAGGAGGTATCAAGGGTGGCGTGATAAATGGGGCAACCGATGAGCTGGGCTACCACGCAGTCAAGGATCCTCACTATGTCACTGATGTTCACGCCACCATTAATCATCTGCTGGGCCTTGATCCTCACAAACTGGAAGTTCCTGGCCATAAGCGTCTCGAAAAGGACTTTGGTTATCCCATCCACGATATTATAGCCTGAGGCCGGAAGACAATGAACCCATCGTAAGAGTGAGAACATACTTTCAACTGCTTTGTTTCCTTCTGTTTACCTGCGCGTGCCTTGCAATGTCATTAGACGCGCGGGTCCTGCCGGCTAAAGATGCACCCCAGCCGCTTTCTCCGCTGGAGAGTGCCAAAAAGATGCAGTTGCCGGATGGTTTTCAGATTGAATTGGTGGCGAGCGAGCCGGTGGTCAAGGAGCCTTCCGGGATCGCCTTTGACGAACGTGGCCGGGTTTTTGTGTGCGAACTGCATGGTTACAATGTCGAGGGGCACATCGACACGCAGGAGCTGAATAAAACCGGAGAACTTGATAAGACGGTGCGTCGCATTCGATGGGAGTTTAAGGGAGGAAAAATCGCAGAGGAGGCCCTCGAACAGCAATATGGAGTGGTCAAGTTGTTGATCGATACCAATGGAGATGGTGTGATGGATAAGGCGGAAGTGTGGGCCGATGATCTACCTCCATGCTATGGAATTGTCGCTGCGCGCGGCGGGGTCATCGTGACCTGTGCGCCCGATATCATGTTTTTCGCCGACCGGGACGGCGATGGGAAAGTGGATGTTCGTGAAACTCTCTACACGGGATTCAAGGTCAATACAATCGAGCGGGGAATCAACAACCCGATCTGGGGATTGGATGACTGGATCTACGTGGGAAGTGGTTCGGGAGGCGGTATGATTACGGGGCCCAATCTTAAAGAGCCCTTTAAACTCGGTGGTTCTGATTTTCGGATTAAGGCAGACGGCTCTGCAATTGAGCATGTGAATGGGAGTGTTAGTACCTTTGGCCTGACGATGAATGATATCGGCGACCGGTTTCCATCCTCCGGGGGGAATCCTGCCCGGTATGCACTTCCGCTACCGCGTGATTATCTGGCCCGTAACCCACATGTGTCGACCCCGGGTTCTACTCAGATTGCGGCGGACTACGGTAACGGGTATCGGCTAAGTGATCCACATCCCTGGCGCGTCAAGAGGGGTAAGGATCCTGCGTGGGTAAAATTCTATGGGCAGCGCGAGACCAACAGTAATTATTTCTCTGGTGGATGTAGTACGACGTTTTATGGGGGGCGACTCTTTCCTGATGAATATCACGGCAACGTGTTTTATTGTGAGCCCTCGCTCAACATCGTCCATCGCTCAGTAGTCACGCGCGACGGTGCCGGCTACGTGGCTCGAAGGGCCCCTGATGAGCAGGAGTCCGAGTTCCTCGCGTCCACTGATCAATGGTTTCGGCCCATGAATCTGAGAGTGGGCCCGGATGGAGCACTTTACATCGTGGATATGTATCGTGAAATCATTGAGGATTACTCTGCAGTCCCCCGGTTTCTTCAGCAGCAATATGGGTTGAATAAAGGTAAGGATCATGGCCGGATCTGGAGACTCAGGCCGGTGCAGAAAAACTCCACCTCGCGGGCGGTCCTCGGTAGGGCTACGGTGATGGAGCTCACGCAGGCCCTTGCCGATGATAATCCATGGCGCCGGTCCACCGCGCAGAGAATTCTGATCGAGCAAGATTTTCCTGATACACGTGATTCTCTCGTTCAACTTATCCGGAATCGCGGGACTGCACCATCAGGAGTCATCCGAGCACTGCAAACTCTGAGGTCATTGAAATTACTGAGGGCTTCAGACGTGCAGTTTGCTCTCGTGCATGAACATTATGGGGTGAGATTGCATGGATTGCGCTTGGCTGGGCCGTGGATCGACTCGAATCAGGTTCTTCGCGGCCAGTTGATCGGGCTTAGAAAAGATCAGGATCCCAGAGTTCGTTTGCAACTCGCCATGACGCTCGGAGAATCCAAGCAAGGATGGCCGGTTGAATCTCTGGTCGATCTGGCGCAAAGGCATGGAAGTGAAAGATGGATGGCTACGGCGATTCTGAGTTCTGCGAACAACCGGAACGGAGGACGTCTTCTTCTTGAGCTGCTGAGCAAGATAGAACTGAGTTCTGGTGCCCGGGGCTTGCTCGAATCACTGGCAAAAACGGTGGGCGGTCGGAGAGATGTTGAGCAAATGGCAGCCACTCTACGGGTGGTGTCATCTCTGAACACAGACATCCAGAAGGCATGCCTCACTGGTTTTGTGGGTGGCCTCTCCAACGGGGGCTCACCTGCTCTGGAGTCCAGAGATGGATGGGCTTCCCTCACAAGATTTCTCAGAAGTGATGATGCCGAGGTCAGAGAGCTTGCTGCCAGGCTTGCCGCTGAGCTCCCGGTAGCGGAAGGCGACCGCCTGACTGTAATGTTTGCAGAGGCAGCGGAGACCGCCCTTGATTCAGGATGCGAGCTCGAAAAGCGAAGAGAGGCACTGCAGCTTCTCGCGAGTGCCCCTTTTGAGGCGTTGGCACCGGCGGCCTCCCTTCTGCTGGATTCAAGACAGCCGCCTTCTATTCAGGAATCTGCTATAACGGCCCTGGGAATATCGAACGATGAGCGTGCCGCGGAGGTTCTCCTCAAGGCTTGGCCGGGGTTCTCGCCAGCATCCCGTGGTGCGGTTCTTCGCACGATCTTCGCCCGCAGGAACCGGCTTCCTGCGTTACTGGAGGCGATCGAAGAGAAGATCGTTCATCCCCGCGATATCTCCGGAGTGCAAAGGGAGCAATTGAAAACCATTCCAGATGTCAATTTGTCAGAGCGTGCAGGTAGACTGTTCAAGGAATCCTCTTCGGAAGCTGAAGTTACGAACCGTATTGCACGCTACAGTAGAGCGCTCGGTAACAAGGTGGACCCTGTCAGAGGCAAGGTTGTCTATCAGAAGAATTGTGTCGTGTGCCACAAGCTCGGGGAACACGGCAACGAAGTCGGGCCCTCGCTCGGGAGTATTGCCGGCAAGCCGGATGAATCCGTTCTAATAGACATCCTTGATCCGAATGGAAAAATTGATCCGGAATACAAACTCTATTTGATCGCAGCGAAGGGAGGGAAGGCTCACGCAGGGGTTCTGGGTTCCGAGTCTCCCACAAGCGTGACCCTTAAGCGTGTCGATGGGGGAATCGATGTCATTCTTCGCAAGGACATCATCAAGATGACGGCCTCCG
Source organism: Roseibacillus sp. (assembly GCA_002715825.1). Lineage (GTDB taxonomy): Bacteria > Verrucomicrobiota > Verrucomicrobiia > Verrucomicrobiales > Akkermansiaceae > Roseibacillus_B. The sequence goes on from PBAI01000001.1 coordinate 26,936, forward strand.
AGGTGTCCCTCATGCCTGCGAATCTTCATACCCAGATCAGCCCGCAGGATGTCGCCGACATGATTGCGTTTCTGCGATTGAGGTTTGCAGAGAAGCCTGAAGGCCAGTGAGTTCGTAGCCAGAGCTCCCCGGACCGAGACACGCCTCGACTCTTCGCCAGATCGACCAAGCCTATGTCGAGACTGGGGGCATGGAGCAGCTTAAAATTTCCTTTCTCAGCGGCGGTATCTGTCTCTGCCATCTAGCGTTGCCTAATGACCTTCGGTTGTATGTTGTCCCTGCCATGTCAGCTGCATATTTCCTAAGGTGCTAATTTTTACTTCTTCAATCTGGAACAAGCCGTGAAATCATTTTTTCAATTTCTTGTATTCTTTCAGGGATTAATTTNGTCCTGCGCCTTGGTTANNTTGGGCTCAGCTNCGAGATCGACGATCTGTTCAAGCTGAAGAAGAGGCGGGTTTTTTTGGTGCCCGCGAAAACCCGCGGGCTGATTTTTCATTTCATTTCAACTATCCAGATCGCTTCGATACCGGTGTGGCCTTTGGTGCTACCTGCGTTCCGATCGAGGGCTATCCCATATCCCTGTTCCCGCCAAGCGGCATCATCAAGGCTGCGGCCTATGAATCCCTCAATATCAAAATCCTGTACCGCTTGAAGTGAGGTGAGAGAGATTCTCCCCTGTGTCCCCTCGCTTCTGTAAATGCTGGCGAGGGGTAAGTGTTCATGAAGCTCGCGTCATCTTTGCGCGCTACTATTGGCCATCTGGACGGTTATATCTTCAATGAGACCGTTTATCTTTGTTGCAGTCGCCGTTTTTCTTGCGCTTCCAGTCCATGCTGACCGGTTCAAGGAGTGGGATCGGAACAAGGATGGGAAGCTCCAGAAGGAAGAGTTGCCGCCCAACGCGCGACGAAATTTCGAGAGGGTTGACGCCGACAAGGATGGGGTCATTTCCCTGGCAGAGCACAAGGCATTCCTTAATCGGCGTAGTGGGGGAGGGCAGAGACAACAGGCTGATCCGGATTATCAATCGGTTTGGAATCAGGATTATGCCGGTTCCGGGAACCAGCGCCAGATGCTGGACCTGTTCCTTCCCAGGGAGAAAGCCGAGAAACCCAGGCCGCTCCTGGTCTATATCCATGGCGGGGGCTGGAGGGGTGGAAGCAAGGAGGGAGCCTTCAGGCGTCTGCAGCCATTGCTCGAAGGGTCAGATTTTGCAGGGGCAGCGATCAATTACCGGCTGACCAACGAAGCGAGTTGGCCTGCCCAGATCCACGATTGCAAGGCGGCGATCCGATGGTTGAAAGCTCATGCTGGAAAGTATGGGTATGATCCAGAGCGGATTGCGGTATGGGGAACGAGTGCGGGAGGCCACCTNGTATCCATGCTTGGAGTCACGGGTGATGTTCCGGAGTTGGAAGGAAAACTGGGCAAGCACCTTGATGAAAAATCCAGCATCACATGTGTGGTGAACTATTTTGGCCCATCCAATCTCCTCACCATGGACGACCACCCCAGTAACATCAAACACAGTGCTGCGGATTCGCCAGAGGGTAAGTTGGTGGGGGGTGCTCTACCCGAGAAAAAGGAGGTTGCTGTAAATGCGTCCCCTGTAAGTCATTTGAGTCCGATGGATGCGCCCATGCTTCTGGCTCATGGCACCAAGGATATGCTGGTACCTTATCAGCAATCGGTGGAGCTCAGCAAGGGTCTGGCAAAGCATGGGGTGGATAACATCTTCCTTACCATGAAGGATGCGGGCCACGGATTTCGGAGCAAGGAGCTGACCGCGAAGGTGCGGGAATTCCTGGCCCATCACCTCATGGGGGAGTCAAGCAAGCTTGCCAGCGGGACGATTTTTCCGGATCGATAGGGGTTGTTAGGATCCGGAGTGCCTAAAGGCTCTGGAGGAGGGAGTCTATCATGGATTGCGCCTGGGGGGCGTAGCTTCCTCCGAAGAGAATGGAGTGGTTGAGAACATGATAGAGATTATAGAGTGCCATCCGCCGTTCGTGCCCCCGGGGAAGAGGCCAAGCTTCCTGGTAGGCCCGGTAGAATGACGAATTGAATCCTCCGAAGAGCTGCGTCATGGCGAGGTCCGCTTCCCGGTCGCCGTAGTAGACGGCTGGGTCAAAGATGACGGGAACTCCATTCGTCAGGGCTCCTGCATTTCCTCCCCAGAGATCGCCGTGCAGCAGGGAGGGAGAGGGTGGTTCTTCAAAGAAGCAGTCGAGGTTGTCGAGGAGAGCGTCGGCGCCACGAAAAGAGAATCCAAGGTTCCCGGCCAGTCGGAGCATATGGCCGAGTCGAGACTCTCTCAGAAAATCCACCCATGAACTGGAAAGAGTATTGGGCTGGGTAGTGGTGCCAATGTAGTTGTCCGAGTGCCAACCGAAGTGACTACTGGTCGTGCGGTGAAGATCGGCAAGCTGCCGTCCCAGTAGTTCCTGCGCAGAGGAGTTTGATTCTTCAAGAGAAAGCAGCTCTAGAACCAGAAAGGACCTGTCGCGAGCAATTCCGGAGCAGATTGGCCGCGGAACTTTCACCGTGGCTGTGTCATGGATGGTCGTCAGGCCCACAAGTTCCATCTCGAACATGCCGGCACTGGCAGAGGTATTACTTTTGATAAAGTACTCCCCCAAACGGAATGCCTCATTAATACACCCTCCAGCAATGTTTTGGGGAGCTCCGACAGGCTTTTTCCCTGTCTCTCTTGTGATCGTCTCGCAAATGATATCGAGATCGATCATCTCACGAAATCTGCTTTTTGATGTGGGTGAGTAATCCCTGACACCCATCCTCGATCAGGTCGGCCACAAGTTCAAATCCCGAGGAGCCACCGTAATAGGGGTCAGGGACCTCGTCTGCATCGTGATATTCACAGAAATCCGTGAACGGGACTACTTTGGTGCGAGCTTTGGCATCAGGTGCGACAGAGAGGACTTCCTGCCGATTGAAGTCGTCCATGGTAAGAATCAGATCAAAGTCACTGAAGTCCTTAAGAGAAATTTTTCGAGCTGCGCCATCTACGGTAATTTTCCGTCGCTCCAGCGTGGCGCGCATTCGCTTGTCAGGAGCTTTTCCGGCATGCGCATCAATGGTGCCAGCCGAGTCGCAGATAATTTGGCCCTGCATCTTCGATTCTACGAGGAGGTGCCGGAACACGTTTTCGCCTGCCGGAGAGCGGCAGATGTTACCCCAGCACACAAAGAGGACGCTGAATCTGTGTGCGTTCTGCATGGGGGGCAGCATGGTAGACGCAAAAGAGTCTGGCAAGAGGCCTTCGAGATCTTCCGGGTGAGCGCGTTTTAGACATAATTCTTGCCCAACTTTGCAACTTTTTGTTCGTCATTGAGTTAGATCGACGGCATCTAATGGTCATGAAAACGAGTATTCTTATCGCAGTAGGGGCCCTCCTTTTAGGGAGCGTTGGAGGATATCTGGTTGGTAGCGGGAGCGATAAGCCAAATCCGGGCCAAAATCAAAGGGTCGACGTGCGGCCCAAGAAGTCCGTCACCAGCAGGGCGTCGGGGATCGTGGCAGCTAACGGTAATACGGCTTCGCGGTCGACAAGGGCGTCCGAAGGCCTGCGCGAGATTTTGTCTGAGCCCGGCCAGACCAGCAGGATCATGAGCTTATTGGAGTATTACTCGGATCTCGACCCGAGTGAGTTTGAGGGAGAGGTTCAGAAGCTTCAGGGTTTGCCCATGTCNCAGCGGATGTTGGCGATGAACCTTNTGTTCTCACGCTGGGCAGAGAATGACCCCAAGGGCTCCTGGGAGCGTAGTCAGCAGATGGGTTTCCCAGAGATGTTCATGGCTCGCGCAGGAGCAGTATCCGGTTGGGCAGCGTCCAATCCGGAAGCGTTGGCGCGGGAATACTCCAACGATCCCAGTGAGTTCGGAATGGGTCCCGGGGGCCGAGGCAGGGGAGATACTGCGGCGATGATTGCCGGTGAGTGGGCCAAACAGAACCCTGAAGCAGCCCTCAAGTGGGCGCAAACCCTTGGGGAAGGGGAGGCTGCAGATGCGATCGGTGGGATTTTCAATGAGTTATCCCAGAAGGATCCTCAGGAAGCACTGAGAATGGCAGCAACCCTTGATGACAATGCCAGAGGTGATGCGTACGAATCGATTGCAGCGTCGTGGGCTATTAGCGATTATGCCGCCGCTGACCGGTGGATCAACGGCTTGGGTGAAGGGCAATCAAAGGTTCGCTTCGCGGCCATTGAATCTCTGGCCAATGCAAGCCCTTCTCAGGCGGCTCGGGAAACTGCAAAACTTCCAGCGAGTGAGGAGCGTGACGAGCTTGTAGCCGAAGTAAGCAGAGAGTGGGCCCGTCAGGATGCCCCATCCGCCTTTGAGTGGTTGACAGAGTCCGGGAGCGAAGGGGCAGTGGAAGAGGGTATCGGTCGTGTGGTCGGAGCCCTTGCACGGGAGGATCCCGAGCGAGTTCTCGAATATATTGACTCGCAGGACGCTGGGGAAGTAAGGGACAACGCCGTGCAAGGCTACGTTTACGGTAATCGTGACGCGCCTCCGGCTGAAACAATCAGGCTGGCGGAGACAATTTCTGGAGAGGACGATCGCCAGAGGGCTGTGACTAGGGTTGCGTACGAATGGGCCAGAGAGGATCCTGAGGCGACGCTTCAGTATCTGGAGACTACAGACGCAATCGGTGAGGATTCACGCGAGAGAATCGCAGAGAGGGCAGAGAGNGCTGCTGCTGGTGAGGATGTGGGCCGCGGNTTCCGCGGTCCTCCAGGACGGCGGTAGAAAATTGAAGCGATGATNTTGAATAGCCTTGGCCGGNATTTTTCGATGTACNAACNNCTCCGAAAGATATGATCAGTATCAACGATCTTTCCGACGAGCAAAAGGCAGCCATAGCGCAATGGGCTGAGGAAGGCGCTGACCTGTCTGATATCCAGAAGCGTTTGAAAGGTGAACTGGAATTAAATGTCACCTATATGGACACACGCCTCCTTGTGCTTGATCTCAATATTGAGATCAAGGTAGAGGCCAGCGAGAAAGCTGAATCTTCCGGTAAAAACCAAGAGGCGGAGGAGCACGAGGAAGGTGTCTTGAACGGTTCCTCGGAAGGGGTTCCCGAGAATTCCCTTCCAGATGATTTGTCAGCAGCTGCCGTTGAGTTCACAGCTGATGAGATTACACGTCCGGGGGCAATGGCCAGCGGGAGCGTTACCTTTAGCGATGGGGTAAAGGCGGTCTGGCTCATCGACGAATACGGTCGTCCAGGCATTGATCCGGAGACACCTGGTTACCAGCCGAGTGAGTCAGATCTTATTGAGTTTGAGAAGTACCTTAGGGCNCTGCTCCAAGGTTAGGAAANCTGCATNGGTAGGATTCAGGAGGTGTGCTCCTGCCCCTCACAATATCAGGGTTGNGCCCACAGGACTTACTGAATTTGAACCCGTGGACATTAGCTGTATATTTCTCCGCCCGTCTCCACGAACTCCTGAGACTTTTCGCGCATCCCCTCCTCAACGGCGGATTCTGGGGTGATCCCGTGTTCCTCCGCGTATTTCCTGACGTCTTCTGTGATTTTCATTGAGCAGAAAGTGGGGCCACACATCGAACAGAAATGAGCGGTTTTGGCTCCGTCCTGAGGAAGAGTCTCGTCATGGAATGAGCGGGCCTTATCAGGGTCAAGGGAGAGGTTGAACTGGTCGTTCCAGCGAAATTCGAACCGGGCCTTTGAGAGGGCGTTATCGCGTTCCTGAGCTGCAGGGTGTCCCTTGGCCAGATCTGCAGCGTGGGCAGCAATCTTGTAAGTGATGACACCNTCGCGGACATCTTCGCGATTTGGGAGTCCGAGATGCTCCTTTGGAGTAACGTAACAAAGCATTGCGCACCCGTACCAACCTATCATCGCTGCGCCTATTCCACTTGTGAGATGATCGTAGCCAGGCGCTACGTCGGTGGTCAGGGGTCCAAGGGTNTAGAATGGAGCGCCATGGCACCATTCAATCTGCTTTTGCATATTCTCCTGAATCAGGTGCATGGGAACGTGGCCAGGTCCTTCGTTCATGACCTGACAGCCCTTTTCCCAGGCGCGGGTGGTGAGNTCTCCCTGGACCTCCANTTCNGCNANNTGGGCATAGTCNTTGGCATCNGCAATNGATCCGGGGCGNAGNCCNTCNCCGATCGAAAANCTGACATCGTANGCGGCNCANATNTCACAGATATCGTCCCANTGGGTNTAGAGAAAATTCTCCTTGTGGTGATGCAGNCACCACTTNGCCATNATNGANCCACCCCTNGAGACGATNCCNGTCATGCGNCGGGCGGTNTGTGGAACGAAACGNAGCAGNACACCNGCATGAATGGTNAANTAGTCGACTCCNTGTTCTGCNTGNTCGATGAGAGTGTCCCNGAAGAGTTCCCAGGTCAGGTCCTCGATTCGGCCGTTGGTCTTTTCAAGGGCCTGATAGATCGGGACCGTTCCGATCGGAACGGGGGAGTTTCGGATAATCCATTCCCGGGTGGCATGGATATTCTTGCCCGTCGAAAGATCCATCACGGTGTCGGCGCCCCACTTGGTGGACCATTTCATTTTTTCCACTTCCTCATCGATCGTCGATGCCACGGCAGAATTCCCGATATTGGCATTGATCTTCACGAGGAAGTTTCTGCCAATAATCATCGGCTCATTCTCTGGGTGGTTGATATTGCATGGAATGATGGCCCGCCCCGCTGCGACTTCATCGCGGACGAACTCAGGTGTGATCATCTCTGGTAGATCCGCTCCCCAGTTCTGGCCGGGGTGCTGATGGCTGAGGTCGTTTCTTGCCACCTGCTTCAAGGGGTCAATTTCGGATGGGCGTGGCATGTTGTATCCGTCGGGTGTGGTATTCATCCCGTCGGGCCCTCCCGGGTAAACATCGTGCGACGCTTTATGGGCAGCCGCTCTGCCAAGGTTTTCCCGGATGGCGATGAATTCCATTTCAGGGGTAATAATGCCCTGACGTGCATACCAGAGTTGGGTTACCGGGTGACCGACCCCGCGGAGGGGCTTTCTCTTCAGCCCGGGATATTCCTTCAGCTTGTTCCTGGCTTTCTTATTTTCGTTGAATCTGCGGGCATGCTCATCGGAGATATAACCATTGTCTTCCGGGCGGTCCGTGCGCCCCTCATATTCCTCAACGTCACCGCGTTTTCTTATCCAACTCTGCCGAAGGCCAGGAAGGCCCTCGGTCACCTCACCATCGAAGGAGGGGTCTCCCCATGGGCCTGAGCAATCATACACACGGATGGGTTCATTTTTCTCTACCCGACCATTTGGGTGGGTTGTTTCCTCCAAGGCGATTTCCCTGAGGGGAACTTGCACTTCGGGGTGCATTGTCCCTTGGACGTATATGCGCTTGGATGCGGGAAAGAGGCTTTCTCCCGGGTTCGTTGTTCCGTTCTCTTCGGGGCTGATCATGACCGTATTGCTGTAAAATAAGAATCGCCACGCGGACCACGTGACGATGAGAGTCGTTTCAGGGTAGAAGAGACTCCCTGCGTCGGAATGACCCGCATCAGGTTCGGAGGGTGTATTCCACGCGTTGGAAACTCTCAGCCCTGCGTTCGTAGGGCTCCCCTGTCTGCTCTTAGTGTCCCGTTGATTCCTATCCGTGTCAAGGGGCAGCATCAATGGAGGCGTGACGTGTTGTTGACCTCCGGGGATTTTGAGTGCCCAAGCCCAAAAACCGGTATCGATAGCAACCTCAGATTATTCGCTGAGTTCCAAGTAACGATTTTGGAGGTCTTTGGATTCGCGCTCTGCCTCCTCCAAGAGGGGCTTGCGGGCAGCGATCGATTGCCTCAAGGAGGCCAAGTCGACACTCAACTCCTCAAGTTGAGCCTGCAAAGTGGCCTTGCGCGCCTCCAGAGAGCTCAGGTCGGACCGGGAGGTCCCGAGTTCGCGGGTCTTTGATTCCAGCGCGCTGGTCTCCTGCTCCTGTTGGGCTTTCAGGGTATCGCGCTTGCTTGTGATAACTAAAGCCTTGGCGTTGACCTGAGCTGCCTGCCAAAATTTCAGGTTCTCCTTCAGCTCCTTCTCGAGGCTGAGAGCTTTCTGGAGTTCAGCAGCTGGAGCAGTGAGAGCTTTCTGCTGAGAAGAAAGATGCTCCTCGGCTTTTTTCAACGCGGCTTGGCGGATCACCAGTAGCTTGTTGGCAGCCGCGAGAGAGGACTTCGCCGCTGCCATATTCCTCGTAATGTCGCTTCGTGAGGAGGAGAGGCCCCGTAGTTGCTCATTACTTTTCTGGAGTTGCGAGCGAGCTTCCGACTCGCTTGAGGCGATTGCCGCGGTAAGTTTTTGCAGAGTAGTGAGCTTTGACTCTGCCTGTGTCATCTTCAGCCGGATTTTAGCGAGAACGGATTGATGATCTGCGAGCTTCATGGCTGCCTCTGTTACTTTTTGTTTCAGCGCCGCGTCTCCCTGTTGTGCTTCTGCGGCCTCTCTGAGTTGCTCCAGTTCCCGGATGAGTCTCNGCTCCGTCTCTTCGAGAGGCGTTATCGCAATCGCCTNAAATTCCACGGTNGCGGAAGCGATTAACGCGTTGTGTTCTTCAGCCCTGCGTTGAGCCTGTGTGAGAGCGGAGGACAGTTCTTCCCGGATAGTTTTCCCGAGGGTGTCCAGCGAGGTGTTGGTCTCGGAGAGGGCGAGAGCGAATTGCGCAGTTTCTTTTTCTAATACGGAGACTTGTTTCTTTTGTTCAGCGACCGAGGTGGTGACTTCGGCTAGAGAGGTCTTAGCGATTCTCACTCCCTTTTCAGCTGCCTCTAGAGCTTTTCTGGCGGCCGCGATAGCCCCGGGAGCTGTTTCGAGGTCCTGCTGAAGGACGGAAATTCGGTCAGCGATTCGGGGAGGATTGCCGCTAAGCTGTCCAAGTTTTTCAAAAGTATTGGCGTCCCACGCCTCGATGACGCCATTCCAGTCTGCGGTAAAAACCCTTTTCCCATCGTGAGTGATCGCGGTCTCGACGACCATCTCACTGAAGCCTGTCAGGGTTTTCTTAAGCGTGAAATCAGACTTCCAAATCTTGACTTCCCGGTTGCGTCCAGAGGTGACGAATTCACCCGTCCTCGCATAGTCAAGCGAGAGGGCTCCGCCCCCGTGAGCTGTGAATTTCTTCACCTGACCGCCGTTGTTCATTTCCCAGAAAATCACTTGGCCGTCTTCCGAGGCAGTTCCCACGATATTCGAGTCTGCGCGCCAGGAGAGAGCAGTAATTCCACCTGTGTGTCCTCGGAGGCTGTGAAATTCATTTCCAGTGCCGGCTTCCCAAACCCATACGCCCCCGTTGCGGTCGCCGGTGGTGAGGAGGACCCCGTCCGGCGAATAAGAGAGGGCAGTGACCCAGTCTGTATGTTTCTTGATCGCCTTGATTTCATCTCCGGTCTGGGTGTCCCAGAGCTTGATGAGCCTGGATGGTCCACCGAGGGCAACTCCTCCGAGGTCGAGGCGTAAGCTAGCCGCCAGAACGGAATCAAATTCCCGCCCATTCGACATAAGCATTTTTCCCGACGTGATGTCCCAGGTGTAGGTCGACCCCGACTTGCCCGGGATGCCCCCTCCGGCAGTGAGATACTTGCCGGTGGGGTGGAAGGAGAGAGTCTCAGGGAATCCTTCTGGAAACGGAAGGATAGCGGCAAGTTTCAGGGTGTCCGTATTGTAGAGGAGAACCTGCTTCTGTCCGGTGATGGCGAGAAGGGGAGCCCATGGACTACAGGCCATATCATTGACAACCGTATTGCGTGTTGAGGTAACCGCAGGTTCAAGGTTGAGATGTTCCGGCATAGGAGGTGGTCCCTTTGGTTTGACAGAGGGGTCAACATCGAGCTTGGCGATCTTGGGTCCGCTTGGCTTTTTCGCTTTTGAGGTCTTGTTTTCCAGCATGCCGCCGGTAATCCACTCACGGATGAGGTCCGCGTCTTTTTTGGAGAGCTTGTCACCTCGTGGCGGCATGAAAGGCTCGATGGTATGGGCGACCGTTCCGTAAAGGATCGAGGCGTCTCCTTCGCCGGGGTCGGCGACTGATCCTCCAGCTCCGCCAGCCATGATTCCCGAGAAATTTGAGAGATCGAGGTCTCCCTTTTTCTTGTCCGCATTGTGGCAGTTCAGGCAAGCAGATTCAAAGATCGGGAGGATGTCATCTTCGTAGGTAATTTTCTTCTGAGCATACCCTCCGGATACCATGAGGAAGAGCGCAGTCGCCATGGTTGCGATACTGCGAAACGCGTAAGCCCGATCTGCTGCTCCCTTCATCAATGATTGAAGATAAATTCCTTGGAGTTGAGAATGGCCCAGAAAATATCCTCCAAAACTTCCTCCGGAGGACTATCTCCCTCAAAAGATTCCAGAAGTTTGGTCTTCTCTGCATCTGTAGGAGCGCGGCTTAGGCAGCGAAAGTAGAGAGATTCGATGACAGCGCCGGGGTCCTTCAGTTCCTTAAGCAATTTCCGAACTACCCCGCCATTGCGGACGCGATTGTGAACGGCGTCCCCGTTGAGAAGGTGAAGCGCTTGAGATAGATTCGGTTCCATCTTTACCTCACACGAGCACACAGTCTGGCGTGTCGCCCGCCCAAAAGTGGAGAGGAAGTAGGTGGAAGTATTGCCGTCAGCAATTTGGACGGCCCGCGCCCCGAGTGGCAGCCCCTGAAACTTATTTGGGGTTTCGGTTACCTGCGCCAGAGTGTCGAGCAGCACTTCGGCTCGCAGCCGTCGGATCAGAGAGTGGGAAAAGTTGGTGAGATCCTGTTCATTTGTCTCGTTCGTCCGGCTGGATAGTTGATAGGTGCGTGAATTGCAGATATCGCGGACAAGCTTTTTGAAGTCATAGTTGTACTCCACAAATTTGGCGGACAGGGCATCGAGGAGTTCCGGGTTGCTGGCAGGATTTGACACTCGCACATCGTCAACGGGGTCTGTGATTCCAACTCCGAAAAAGTGGGACCAGACGATGTTGACGACATTTCTGGCAAACCATGGATTTTCTCTGGAAGTGAGCCATCCTGCCACCGCTTCCCGACGGGTGAGGCCCTTAAGCTCTGCGGGCTCATCCGCTCCCAGGAATCTGGGGATTGCGTTGGCCTTGGTCACGGGGTGAGCAATTTGGCCGCCGCCGTCATAGATGATCTGCTCGTGAGGATCCTCGGCAGGCTTTTTGCGAACCTGAGCAAACAGGGCGGCAAAGCCGAAATAATCGTCCATCGTCCAACGATCAAATGGGTGGTTATGACACTGCGCGCACTGGATGCGGGTGCCCATGAAAACCTGGGCCACATTCTCCGTGCGTTTCATTACATCATTTTCCAGTTTGAAGTAGTTCGTGGCAGGGTTTTTGAAGGTGCCACCGCGTGCTGCAAGGAGATCAAATACGATTTGGTTGAATGGTTCGTTATTCGCCACCTTGTCACGGAGCCATTCATACCAGAGCAGCGCGGACTTATAGCTGACCTGATTTGCATTGTTACCGGTAGATCTAATCTGAAGTAGTTCAGCCCACTTCATGACCCACATTTCGGTGAATTCCTTCCGTTCAAGAAGCTTGCCGATGAGGGCCTCACGTTTGTCAGGGCTCGTGCTTTCAACAAAATGGTTTCTTTCTTGCTCGGTTGGAAGAACTCCTGCGATGTCAAGGAAGACCCTTCGTACGAATACTTCATCACTGCATGGTTCCGAGGGGTAGATTCTCATCTTGTGCAGCTTGGTGTGGACATGAGTGTCGATGTAGTTGGACTCCTGCAGCGTGGGTTTCTCGTATTCGAGGTCCTCTGGAACAACAATCGTCTGTGTACCTTCGGTAAAGGTGTGGAAGCGTGCCAGAAGGAATGCTTCGCCACGATTCTTAGTAGTAGCCCTGCCAGAGGTTTCCACGATGCTGACACTATTGTCATTTGATGAGCTGAAGCTGGAAAGGCTGGTCACATCGCGATCTGTCCCGTCGGAATATCTGGCGCGTACTGTCAGGGGAACCTCTGTACCCGTGCCCTTTAGGACATACTGTTTTGGTTCAACGTCGATGCCGACGGGAGAGGCTATGTCCTCCTTGTCGTAAGTCGCCCCTGCCTTGATCCATGCAATCAGAGTCTTCGCATTTGCGGAATCGCGAGTGAAAAGCTTACCTCCGGTGTGAGGTACTTCGCCGATAGCCTTAGTGATTAGCAGCGACTCCTCCGGAAGGGCGAGATTGACACGTCGTCCAGAGAGTTGACGGGTAATGCGCTGATGGTCTCCCTTGGGGTCGTAGCCGAAAAGGGAGAGCATGAAGCCGTCCTGTCCTCGCGCAGATCCATGACAGGATCCCGTGTTACACCCGGCTGAGGTAAGAACCGGCATGACGTCGAGCTGGAAGCTGATTGGCCTCGGCAGGGAGGCGTCCTTCACCTTGATCGGAATAGTTGCAGAATGATTTTCGAGGGAAATATTGAGAGTTGTTTCTCCGTCCGACAGCGGTGTCAGAAGGTTTTTCTCCAGTTTTACTATCGAGGGGTGCTGGAGAGAAAGTCGGGATGATCCGGTGACGTCGCGAGAGGTGGCGTCTTCGTACATNCCGATGATAACTACGCGGTGAAAATCTGCGGCGGTCTCAAGAGATACCGCCTTAGGATAGACCTCAAGGCCGATGAGGCCGGTGCCGAGGGGTTCAGTGTTCTGCTTCGACGTGTCCTTTAGTGGGTCGCGAACCACTGTCTCCGCGCTTGCCATGAAGGTGAGCAGCAAAACGCATAGAGATTGTGCGATATGTCGTAAACCGAGCTTCATGGTGGGCCTCTCAATTTGAATTTTTGCTCTGCTGGCGGAGCTGCTCTAGACGTGAAAGTCGCTTCTCGGTGGGTTTTGCTGGAGAGGATTTTTCGGGCTCTTTCTTGGCGGCAACCGGGTTCTTTGGTGCCGGAGGTGGTGGGTCAATTCGAAGGACTCCTCCACCCATGGCGGTGCCGCTGATAAGATGTCCATCCTGAGTGATGACCACGCTGCAGAAAATGTTCGAGGTCTTACCTTTCTTAGCTTCCTGGCTCACTGTGAGGGGAAAGCTAACCTCTGTGGTGTCCTTTGTTATCGTTAGAGGCTTTGTAGTGACCCCATGAGGAAGTCCGTTCAAATTGATTTGTGCATCACCCTCGAACTCCTTCTCCACTGATATGGTGCAGATGAGGCTGGTGTCTTGCCCGAGCTCGGTGGCTGCGAGCTCAATCTTCCCTCCCACGTATGGATCAGCGATTTCAATTGGTTGCAGTTTGGACGAAANNATCAACGGNCCTTTGCTGCAGGAGGCCTCTCCGGTGACAAAAACCCGCCATTTGGCAATAGTTGCACTTCCATTGGCGTTGATCCCCATGGTGACTTCATTCTTACCCTTTGGGATGGTCACGCTAGAAGGAGCACTGACGCCCGGTGGACGCCAGGGAAGAGTGACCTTAATTTCCTCTTCAAAGCCAGGTTGGCGTTTGGCCTGAATCTTCAGAGCCATGATCCCGTTTTTCACGAGAGGAACCGGGGGAATCGAGAGGCTTAACTCAAACGGGGCTTCTTCGATGACCGCGATCGCGATCCTCTCATCATGAGAACTGTGGAAGGTCCCGGCATTATTGACCTCAATATGGTGAATACTTTCGTTAAAAGGGCCGATCAGTCCACTTTTGGGATCCTTGACCTGAAGTTTGTGGAGCCCGCCCGCGATTCCGGCAGAAGCGGTCGCTTCAAAGAGGACAGGCATGGTGTTGATGCTGCGGGGTGCGATGTCCCGATCGATAGTAACGCCAGAAGGGAGGCTGTTCGCTTCCAGAGACAGGTCGCAACCAATGTTGGTGCGGCTGAGGTTGACCACGCGGCCAACGCGGTTGCCGCGAGGAACACAAATCATCTTCCATTTCTGGCTGTTGTTGCGACTCCCATAAGGAAGTGTTGCTGAAATGGCAGGGCTTCTTTCGGTGATTTCGATTCGGTAGGTGTAGTCCGGTCCGCTATTGTAGAGCTGGTCCCTGATGTTCAGGTTGTAGATGCCATCGTCCGGAATTTCGAAGTCCAGCCGGCTATCCGGGTCTCCGCTTCCGGCATCGTCGTTATTCCCAATCTGCTTGGACTCGCCTTCCTTGCGGACAATGATGTAAGGATCCAGAGGAGAGCGAAGTTGGCGGGCAAAGACCCGGGCCCTCAGTTTCTGTCCCTTTTTTCCCGCAAAGCGAAACCAGTCCTTATCCTGCCGTTTGGAAAGAATTCCATGAAAAGCGACAGGAATGGAGGGGGGCTCCATCGGGGAGGCCTGCGTGGTGCCCTCGTTTGGTTCCGCCTCGTTGTGGAAGGGCAGAGAGCTGATCCTTACGGGCAGTCCAGACGGGGAATGCCACCCACCGTTTTTGATAAAGGCTCGATAGTTCGCCGTGGTATCCGGGATCTGAATTTTGCTGGCGAGGTTGCCAGTGGGATCTCCGACAAAAGTGAACTCGTGTTCTTTTCCTGGCTGAGCACCCGGAGGGAAGATTGCGGTAGGACGAGGAAATTCACCTACGTGAAGTCGATACTGGCAGGCGCTGGTCCCCTGATAGGACGATTCACGCACCAGAACGGTATAGGGGCCGTCCTCAGGAATAATGATAGACGCAGCACAATCACGGAAAAGAAGGGCGGTGTCGTCGCTTGAGGCCAGTTCGAAGCGATCGCTGTTCAGAATGGCGACGTAAGGATCAAAAAGTGTCCGGCCCAAACGCATCCCCTCTACTTCCACGGAAAGTCGTTGCCCTTTCCGGCACTGAAGCACGTAATAGTCTGCATCCTCCTTGTCAGCGACCCCCTGAATCGTCTGATTAATTTGTATCTTCTGGGGACTGTCAAAATTGCTGTTGAGGTCCGCAGTGCGCTCCTTGTTTCGCTCCTCCATGACGGTAGGATATTCACCCACCCAGAAGCTTCTCAGGTAGCTCAGGCCTCCTTTGCAGCGCAGACGCATAAGGTGTTCCCCGAGAGGGGCATCTGGAGCAATCGAGACCGTGGCTTGAACGGCTTTATCCTGATCTCCAACTGTCTCCAGCTTGATGACCGAAATTCCAGGCTGATAGAACAAAATTTCCTCAGGATCATAAAGGCGATCTCCGCTCAGGCGAATCGTCATCTCGGTGCCCCGCTGTCCTCCACGCGGTTGAACGCTATTGAGAACAGGAGTAAACGCCAAAGCGGGAAGCGCGAGCTGCAGAGAGACCAGAAGCCATGAAAAGGCTTTCAGTTTAACAGTGTTCATCGCCGTAGGCTTACGCTTTTTTGTCGAGAATTTCATCGAGAACCCGGCCGCCGTCAACGATCTCAACAGGTCGTTCTCCGGGGGCCATCAGCTCCTTATCTCCGGTGATTCCAAGTTGATTGTAGACAGTTTGCGCGAGGTCCTCGACCGTCACCATGTCTTCCTCGGGTTCGCCGCCCAGAGCATCCGACGAGCCGTGAATAACTCCCCGTTTGGCGCCTCCGCCCGCAACCATGACCGAAAACACCCGGGGCCAGTGGTCTCTGCCGGCGTTACTGTTGATTTTCGGGGTTCTTCCAAATTCTGAAGTCAGGAGAACCATCGTGGAGTCCAGTAGCCCTCTTTCATCGAGGTCGTTGATAAGAGTCGCTATCGCCTTGTCAACAGGAGGCAGGTTATTCTCGATACCTCCCTTGATGTTGTCGTGATGGTCCCATCCTCCTGCGGTCATCGAGACAAACCGCACTCCTGCTTCAACAAGTCTACGTGCGAGGAGCATTCTCTGACCAGGAGCATTGACGCCGTATCGTTCCTTCACTTTCTGGTCCTCCGCCTCCAGATTGAAAGCTTCCCGCGCCTTCTGAGAGGAAATCATGGCATAGGCATGCTGGTAAAATGCATCCATGGAGGCGAGGGCGTCTGACTCCTCGAGAGACTTGAAGTGATAATCGACAGTTTCCAGTAGAGACCTTCGACGTGAGAATCGTTTATCGTCAACGCCGGAAGGCAATGCGAGATCTCTAACCTTGAAGCCTTTCCGGGCCGGGTCGTTACCCAGTGCGAAGGGTCCGTATGCCGAGGACAGGTATCCTGAATTCGCGAAAGTGTTGGGCACGCTTGGGATACAGACATAGGGAGGGAGATTATTCCGAGGCCCTAACTCGTGGGACACAACCGAGCCAATCGAGGGATACTCAAGAGCCGGAGAAGGGCGGTAGCCTGTAAACATGTTGTGGGTTCCGCGCTCATGCGCGGCCTCGCCGTGTGCCATGGAGCGAATCACGGTGATTTTGTCGGCGGCCTTGGCGAGATGTTTGAGATGCTGGCTGAACTTCTCACCCTTGATGGATGTATTCACGGTTCCCAGCGGCCCCCGGTATTCGGTTGGCGCAAGAAACTTGGGATCAAAGGTTTCCTGATGGGCAGCTCCTCCCGGTAGGAAGATGTTGATGACGGACTTTGCTACGCCCTCCTTGGTCTCGTAAAATTTCTGAGCTCCCTGAGCCTCCATTTTAAGAAGTTGAGGTAAGGTCAGGCCCAGACTTCCCAGCATCCCCACGTAGAGAAATTCACGACGGGAGTAATCTTGAGCCAATGGGTTTCCGGCACACTGTATTTTTTTCATGGTTGTCGCCTGCTGAAGATGTTAAATTTACTGAAACATTAAGACGCAAATCAATCATTTTACGGGCCAATCAGGCTTATTTTACGGGCCTAGAGGGTTTTTCCTTTCACCCGCCTCCGTTTATAAGACAGACCTTCGGTCAAATCTGGACTTCCAATGAGCCTTCCCGAGATCCCCGGATACCGGATTGAGACCCTGATAGGAAAGGGGGCGTGTGGAACAGTATATACTGCACGCCATGATTCCGGGAACGAGGTGGCGGTTAAGCTCCTTAATCCGAAGTCGGTCAACGCCGAGTTGCTGGCCAACAGAGTGAACCGTCTCTATGGCGCGAGTCCGCCCAAAGCCACGGTGCCGTTGATAGCGCACTCACTCGAGAGGGAGCCATATTTACTCATCAGCGGCCTGATGGCGGACCGGATGCCTCAGGGTGTGGCAGAGAGATTCATTCCCCGGACCTTGCAGCTTCAGCTCAACGACTACATGGGCAACCGGGGATCATGGATGCTCATTCGTCGACTGGCGCAGGTTCTCGCGGATTTCCATCGGCGTCGTGTAGCCCACGGAAATCTCAAGCCGGGGAATATTTTTCTCGATTCCGACAATGGTGTTCTGCTGTCAGATTACGCTCAGGGTTTGATGCCAGGTCTTGAGGAGCTCGCTTACACCGACGCCCTGCTTTATGCTCCACCGGAGCAGCTCTTGAACCCGGATGGATATCTGGAGGGTGCCGGCTACGGGTGGGATGTCTACGCATTTGGTTCGCTTGCTTACCGCTTACTAACCGGTATTTTTCCCCGCTGTAACGATAGCTTCGAACATGTCTCCCCGGTAGCGGGTGAGCAGCGAAGACGAGGAGTAGAGGCTGATTGTGAACGCATAGCACAAAGGCTCGAGAGGGCTCGGATCGCCAAGTGGAAAGGAGTAGCGCCAACCAGAGAAGAGGAAGAGGGCCGACTTGTTATTGAGCGATGCCTCCANCTGGATGCGTGGAAGCGCTACGGCGACATGCGGGAGGTCCTCAGGGACCTCGAGAGCATTGCCAATGCTCGTCAGCAGAGATTGTCGGCGGAGGAAGGTGAGAAACGGGTCAAGGTCGTCGAGCGCAGACAGAAGAGCTGGCAGGCAGCTACCGGGGTTGGCATTGCTGCCTGCGTGACGCTCGGAGCAGCTTTGATTCATAAAATTTCGAGGCAGGAAAAGCCCGAGCCCCAAGTGGTTGAGGTCGAGGTTGTTAAGGAGGTTTCGGCAAGCTCAAAGGTGGACCCGAAAGATCTGGAAGAGCAGCGTCAGAAGTTCCTCGATATGCTGGCGGATCGCGACGAGCTGGAGATGGCTAATGAGGAGCAGGCGGCGGCTGTGCGCGAGATGGCCAATGATCTCATGGAGGCCCATAAAATGAGTGATCATCTTCTATCTTGGTCTCTTGAGCGGGGATCAGAGCATTTGCCAACCCTCGAAGGCCGGGAGGGACGATTGTCATTGCTTGCGGATAAGCTTGAGCGTCAGCTCGAGGTGATCGAGGACTTGCCGGAAGAGCTCCAGAAAAATTCGTGGAGAATCAAGCTTGCCCTTGCGGAGGTAGCCCTTGCAGGTGACAAGCCGAAGCTCGCGAGGGAAAAGATGCAGGAGGTTCTGGGTGAGGCCGCCGTGACCGATGTCGATGTGCAGAGGCGGCTGGCACGGACNCGTGTGATGGTGTGCCTGCTCGGATCAGAGGATCCTGAGACGGAGGTGACGCCNGTAGAGCTGGCAGAAACCGCTAACGCTCTGGCCTCACTTCCAACAAACGAGCGCCAGACTCGACGGCTCCAATCAGCCCTGAACATTGCGGAGGCTCGAATGCAGTTTCGTAATGGCGATAATACCGGGGCTCTAGAGACCTATCGCAATGCTTTTGCGAAGATGAGCAAGCTGTGCGAGGAGCAACCTTCGCTTTCCGCGCTGCGTATCTGGCGTGCTCGTGGGTATAGCTCTGCAGCTCAGGCGGCAACGGGGGCTGGCGAAGTAGACGCGGCTATTCTACTGCGCGAGCAGGCGGCAGTTGAGTTGATGGAATTACTGGAAACACAACCCGATCGTGCTGACGTCCAGGTGGAGCTGTCTTCGGCTCTGTCAGCGATCGCACAGTCCGCGCTCGAAGAGGGTGAGCTGGACAGGGCTGGAGATCTCGCGGCCCGATCGCTTGAGTTGCTTGAAACAGCGGTGACTAACCCTGAGGAGCGGGGAGGGGCGCTTAATCAGCTCGCCTCTCTGAAGAGTGTGCTGGCAGCGTGTCGGGCCGGAACCGGACATCCGCGGGAGGCCCTGCGGCTTGTTCGGGAAGGGCAAGAGCATGCCGAGGCCGCGCTTGTTAGGAATTCCCGGGACCCTTCGACACGATTTCGCCTCGGTATTCTGGCATGGCAACAATGTGGCCTCCTTTCGGCGGAGGGAAAGCATGTAGAGGCCCTGCCGCTTGGGGTGAAGGCGAGGCAAACNTTCATAGATCTTATTGCCCAGAAAGTGAGCTTTCCTACACAGAGGGAAATCAAAAGATCCCTTGCCTATCTTACAGGTGATCTTGGAAGAGCGGCGCAGGACGCGCGGAAGGAGGAGGAGGCAGTGAACTTTCTCCAGGAATCAGTCTCGCTCTGGGAGGATCTGATGGAAAGCGAGTCGGATTCCGATGAATTTCGTGAGCAGCACCGCTGGACAGCTCAGGGGTTGAGAGAATTAGGAGTGGTGACCGCCCTGCCGCAGAAAAAGCGGTAATCTGAAGCCTAGGCAGCCGGGGCGTTTCCTGTTCTGGCATGAAGGTGCGCGATTCCGTCACGGGTACTAGTGTCGCGCCTTGCCCTGCTGGCATAATTCCGAGGGATGGAAAGGACCTCAATTTGCTTCTAGGTTAATTTCACAGTTTGGGGACGCTCTGCGAAGTTGCTCGATTCCCTTGGGTGTGATCCCTGTTTCTCCCAGCCAGACTTTTCGTAGAGATCGTATACCNGTAAGGTGTTTGATGCACTTGTCNGTAATTCTGGTGTTTCTAAGGTTTAGCTCGATCAGCTTTGGGAGTGAGCAGAGGGTTCTGATNCCGTGGTTCGATATTTTGGTGCCGCGCAGTCCAAGGTAGAGCAGGTTTGGCATGCCGCTCAGATGTTCAATCCCCGCATCGGTGATCTCGGTCCGTCCGATCGGAAGGTGGGTCAGTGATTTCAAGCGTGCAATCTCTCGAAGGCCCTCATCAGTGATTTTGGTATCCCACAGATTGAGCCACTGAACATTCTTCAGCTTGGTGAGAGTGGAGAATCCGGTGCCGTTAATGGATGTTCCCTCCAGAGACAGGTCTGTCAGTAATTCATAAGGGTTCAGAATAGCGAGGTCCCTATCTCGTAGTGTCATGCATTGGTTCATTCTGATTTCGGATACCGTTCCGGTCAGAGGGTTGGTCACGACTGTTCCTCCCAGAGATTCAACTGTGTGCTTCTCCTGATCTTTCGACATCACTTTACCAGTGCTGATCGAAAAAAGTACAAGTAGAGTGCTCAGCGCGAACATTCGCGTCATCGCTGCAAAAGGTGGCAGGTTCAGGTAACCCATTTCACGGTTTTGGTTTGGTCGTATTTTCCAGAATAAATGCGACGAGGTCCTCGTCCCGGAACCATCCGGACCACATGTTGTGCCCCTGATTCCTGATGACTTTTAGAGTCATGCTTCCGCCGAGCTTGGCGTAACGCTTTGACAGAATGCCCGAATTCGCCTCAAGAGGAACGACTGTATCGATATCCCCATGAATATGGAAAATCGGAACCTTGGCTTTCGCGAGAGGGGCAAGCCGCTCAATCGGATTATGATCCTTAAGTGATGCCGCAAGTGCTTGTCGAGTCAGTCCATAGGCCTTGCAGGATCTCGCCAGACCTGGCCAGCTGGCAAGATTACACACGGGATATATTCCTGCAATACAGGATACTTTGGCGGGGTTTTCCGTGGCCCAGTTGTAAAGCATCAGTCCTCCCCGGCTGCGCCCGAGAAGACACGGTCTGCGAGACAGGCCATGGTTCTCGGTCAGCGTTTGGTAAAGGACGGTGTAGAGACGGCGGCCTTCCGGGTTTCCAAAAGATTCTCCCACATCAATTCCTGCGATCGCGATTCCATTTTCAATGAAGCGGGAAAGCATCCATTTTTCCTCATTCCCGGGCAGTCCGGGCAGTGTAGGAGCATACCAGACCCACGGCCGCTGTTCGCCGGCGGGGAGGGCCTCCCCGGGCATGATGAGGAACGCGGTGCGTCCGCCGATCTCGAAGGTTTGTCCGGATAGCGGAAGGCGCTTTCCCTGAGAGAGTCCAAGCCCAAGGAGCGCAGTGGTGAGGCATATCAACAGTCTCTTCACGATCAAAACTTTGGGGGCTGTCCCGGAAGAGCGCAACCAGTAGTCTGCTCCAAGAGGGTTTTTCGTCTTACAGGGCGCAGAGCTTGCCAGTGTCTTCGAGAGGAGCCAGTTTGCTCCGTCGCGACGATATGATATGAATGAGGGTGAGGTTTTTGCAGTGCTGGCGGCATTGGTTTGGTCCTGCTGTGTAATCCTGATGCGGATCTCTGGTTTCCAAATTCCGCCGGTAGCACTTACGGTATTTAAGGGGGGGGTAGCCTCGGTTCTTTTTATTGCGGCGATTCCGATTGCAGGGGAATCCTTCTTTCCGTCCCTGCCTGCCTGGGANTATCTGCGCCTTGCCGGAAGTGCGATTCTGGGAATCACGATAGCAGATACGCTCTATGCGGCGGCATTAAACCGTCTGGGCGCCAGTCTTCAGGCTCTTGCAGGAGTGATGTATTCACCGTCTATGGTGGCAGTAGGTTATCTGCTCTTCGGGGAGATGCTAGGAACAGGTGAATTGCTGGGAGGCGTGTTGGTGGTGACTGGCGTGGCAGTGGGAATGCGTAAGACGGAGGATGTGAAAAGTCCCCGAGATCTTGTGGTCGGCATTACAATGGCAGTGAGTTCACATCTGATCATGGCTTTTGGCATACTGATGGTGAGGGATGTGATTAGTGAGCATTCGGTAGTTTGGATCTCCGCGTTTCGTTTTCTTGTTGCAACAATCGTGCTGGCTGCGTTTGCCTCATTTTATCTTTCTCCCGCGAAAGCGTTCCTCGGCTTTGTCCGTCGAGACATCTGGAAGATCATGTTGCCCATGAGTTTTCTGGGGCCTTTCATGGGCACTATGCTCTGGACTGCAGGATTCAAGTATACCTCCGTGGGGCGAGCGGCGATTTATAATCAGCTCTCCACAGTCTTTATCATTCTCCTGGCAGTGGTCTTTCTTAAAGAACGAATAACGATTCGTAAGGTTCTTGGGGTTGCGCTTGCTGTCAGTGGGGCAATCGTGGTCGCCCTGCAGAAATGAATGGCGGAGACTGAATGATAAAGCCTACTTTGAGGGCGTATGAAGCGTCGTTCATTTCTGGGTTCTTCCTCCTGTGTCGCCGGGGCTTTTCTTGCTGGATCATCCGGGTGGGCAGCGCCCGTGGCGAAGATCTCCGCGACAAAGGTGATCAGTCAATTACCGGATCTTTATCACGGATGGCCAACTCTCGCCCAAGGAAAGAGCGGNGAACTTCTCTTGGTATGCTCTGGTGGCAGGGAGGCACATGTTTGTCCATTTGGTCGCACGGATTTCATGCGTTCTTCCGACGGAGGAGAGACTTGGAGTTTTCCGAGAGTGGTGATGGATGGCCCTATCGATGATCGTGATGCGGGGATTCTGGAAACCGCAAAGGGGAGTATCCTGATCACGAACTTCACCTCCCTTGCCTATGAGCCATATATGAATGGTAAGGGCCGGAGCTGGCAGCGCGCTCACCAACGAGTTGACTCGGAAGAGCGCAGGTCTGCTCTCGGAAACTGGATGATTCGTTCGGTTGATGGAGGGTTGACATTTTCAGGGCGTTATCGAGTGCCTGTTAACAGTCCGCACGGTCCNNTACAATTAAGAGACGGGCGTCTCCTCTATGCGGGAAAGGCTTTGTGGACTGAAGAAGAAAAGGTTGGCGTCTGTGAGTCCAGCGACGATGGGCTCAGCTGGCAATGGCTTGCGGATATTCCATCCCGGAAGGGAGATGATCACCGGGACTATCACGAACTTCATGCGGTAGAGGCTGGGGACAGGTTGATCGTTCAGATTCGCAACCACAATTCTGATAATGCTGGTGAGACCTTGCAATGTGAGTCCCTCGATGGAGGGGGAAGCTGGTCTGAGCCTCATCCCATTGGGACTTGGGGACTGCCTTCTCATCTGCTGCGTCTCCGCGACGGGCGTCTTCTCATGAGCTACGGTTATCGCCGCAAGCCTTTTGGGAATCAGGTCAGGATCAGCGAGGATGAAGGAAGACGCTGGTCGCAATCCATCACGATTTCAGCCGATGGTTCGGGCCATGATCTTGGCTACCCTTCCACGGTGGAACGGGATGATGGGAAGCTGGTTACGGTATGGTATGAGAAGATGACAGGGTCCTTGAGAGCGGTCCTCAGACAGGCAGTATGGGATCTGGAGATCTAGAGTAGAGTCAGTTTTATTTCTGCCCCGCAAGGAATTCCACCACGTCCCGGATCTCTTCGGGTTTGAGGATTGAGCCCATGGGAGGCATCGTGGAGGCTAGGATATGGCTGGAGATCTCATCCGGACGAAGATTGCGTTTTTTTCCGTTGGCGAGGGTGATGGTCCAGAACAGATCTGTCTTCTTGGTGAGGATGCCAGAGATCTCCTCTCCTTCGATTGTTTTCAGGACGACAGTCCCGAAGCCGTCGGAAATTTCACTGCTGGGGGTCAGAAGAGAGGCAACGAGGTGGCTGCGGTCACGGATCTTGCCGATGCCAGTTAATTCGGGACCAATAGTAATCTCTGTGGATGGTTGCCCTCCTTCNTTACCAAGTTTGTGACACCGGATGCACTGGGAGGCAGCATGATTGAATACAATTTCCCG
Source organism: Roseibacillus sp. (assembly GCA_002715825.1). Classification (GTDB taxonomy): domain Bacteria; phylum Verrucomicrobiota; class Verrucomicrobiia; order Verrucomicrobiales; family Akkermansiaceae; genus Roseibacillus_B. Next base: position 50,493 of record PBAI01000001.1, read on the forward strand.
CCCCCTCTGAGCATTGCCTCCGAATTCAAGCAGGTCCAGGGTTTCAGGGAGTTCGATCCCGTTATCCCGGGCGGCCTGCCATAATTCAAGTTTCCATTCAGGCGCAGCTTTGCCGTCTCGGAATTGCTCCACGAGGTTTGCGAACTTGTTTTTGGCACGCGGGTCCTTGTCCTCAGCGAGCTGCTTGATGGCCTTGCCTTTGCCATGAGATCCCTCCTTCTCGAGGATGCCAAGGAGGAGATCCAGCATGGGGACCCCGGCCTTTGAAGCATAGTCTCGTGCTTTTTCCTGAACCTTAAGATCGTCGGATGAAAGCGCAGCTTCTACGAATTTTCTGAGATCCGGAGAGTTAATCCTCGCGAGACCCTCGAGGACCTTCATCTGCAGAGCTGGAGCCAGTTTGTCGAAGTGCTCGCTGGTGCCCTCAAGCCAACTAGCTTCACCTCGGACCGAAACTCCGTTGAGCAGTACTTCGCGAAGTTCGTTGTCGGCCATAATGATCGGCTTGAGCCTCGCGACAGCTTCATTCACGGGCTTTGAGTCTCGGGCTGTATGTTTCCTGTAGCGCCCCTCGACGGCATCGAGAACGGGTGGCTGGGACCACCAGAGCAGAGAAGCCAGTGCGGTTCTTTTCATTTTTGCAGAGCCTTCGTTGCGTTTCAGGTAGGCTTCGATCCTGAGAAGGGCAGGGTAGGATCCTACCCTGAAAGCTGCATTAATAACCCGACGTATNAGGGCCTCATTTGTTAATCCCGGTCGGTCGAGGAGTTGGGAGAGTGCGGGAAGGGCCTCAGGGATTGACTGGTCGTCATGAATTGCCCGAGCGGCTTCNAGAAGGATCAGCTCGTCTTTGTCTTCTAGAAAAGAGCTTACCGCGGGGGCCTTGAGGTTGCGGAGGGCTACAATGGCGGCGAGTCGCACTGTGCGGTGTTCATGATTGTGCAGTTCGGCGAGCTGGTCCGGGGTGAGAGCTCCTTTCAGTCCCATCATGGCCGCNTGTCGGAGGTAGGGATCACGGGACCCCTCGTTCGCCGCGAGTTCAATCAGAGCCGGTGCGGCCTCCCTGATCTTGTGCTTGCCGAGAGAGATTGCGGCAAAGAATTGGACACGGGGAGATTCGTGACTCAGTGCCTCAAGCAGATGATTGCGCACAGCCTCGGCTTCTTCTGAATCACCCGGGATCTCGCCTGTGACCTTCGCACATTGGGCGATCACTTCGGGGTCCGAACTACTCCATGCTCTTGCGAGAAGGCCAAGGATTCCAGGTGTGCGCCGGGATATCTGGCCGAGGCCCCAGATAGCGTGAAGACGGGCGAGGCGACTGGCTTCCGGGTCGTCGAGAACGTCCTTTAAAAGAGAGCTCATCCCCCGGCGAGCCAGCTCAAACTGACCTTTCATCCTGACCCGCTGGTCTGGGTGGCCGAGCCATGCCCGAAGGGTTTCCGGAGTCGCCTTTTCGGGAGGTCTAGGAAGTATTTCCCGGGTCTCTTTCCTCGCGGGGTGCTGATGCTCCTCTGTGACGTCAAAACGGAAGATTGATCCCTTCCCTCCGCCATAGCAGGCAGAGTAGAGCGCTCCGTCCGGTCCCACCGCAAGGCCTGTGTTGCTGCGGCCGCCCTTGATCGGGGCCTGCTCCTTGAACTCGAAGGCCGCTCCTTTCTCAATAAAGCGGAAGACGCGGACCTGGCCCTGTTGGTTGGTCATGAAAAAACAGTCACTCAAATCCGGAGAGAGCGCGGTTCCCGGATTGGCAGTGAATCCACAGGGTCCCGGGCCAAAATTCCCAATCGTAGGTGTGAGGTAGGCGGCATGATCCGCTCGGTCGGGAAGGAAGAGTTTTTCGTCCATCCATGGGTTATAAGCCGGGATGCCACTGATCCGGGTGAAGTCCTGTTTGCGCAACCATTGCCAGTTCAGGCGCCATCCGTGTTCGCTTCCTTCCGTGATATAAAGAGCGCGCTCTTTTTCGCCCGGATAATCCCCGTCGTTATCCATACTGAAAAGGTTGCCATGCAGGTCAAAGGCAAGTTCCTGAGCGTTTCGTTCCCCGGAGGAGTAACGTTCTACCCGGGATCCATCCAGTTCGCAGCGGAAGATGCCGCCACTGTTGGGTTGATGGTAGACTTTGCCCTCGTTGGTCTCGACGTAGTGTCCTTTGTCCCCGAGAGACCAGTAGACCCTTCCGTCCGGTCCCAGAGTCACCCCACTCAGGTTGTGCCCGCCCTGACCCATATGGACTTGAAATCCTGTAGCGACAACCTCTCNTAGCTCNGGGAATCCATCCCCATCAGCGTCCTGATAACGGAGAAAGTCGGGCTCGGCTGCGACAAAGACGTCTGATCCGACAGCTAGTACGCCGGCCGCGATCCCTGTTACTTCAGTATGGTATTCATCAAGAGTACGGATGGTTTCCCCTTTTCCATCTCCGTCCTTATCCGTAACCCGTATCACGCTGTCTTTCTGAACGGTCAAGTCCTGCCAGTCCCTCGTGCCATCGCCATTTCGATCAGGAATCCAGTTCTTCCCAGTAAGATATTCACGATACCAGGCTCGTCGTTCCTCGACGGTAGACAGGCTAAGGTCCTTCTTTACCAGATCCTGGTGGTTGCGAATGTCTAGGCTGCTTTGTTTGCGGCGTCTTGCAGCGGTGACGTAGGCTCTGCCCTCATCGTCAAGAGAGATCGCTACGGTATTGGCAATCGAGGGGTCAGTAGCCCATTCCGTGACCACAAACTCAGGCTTGGTGCCGGAATCCTCCGCCGAGGGTGGCCCAGCGGTAATTCCTGGAACATGGATCGTGTGAACGTTAGCCCAGTCATTTTCATTACTACCAAAAACCGTAACTCGGAGGAGGCGTGCTTTTCGAGGGGCAATCTTGTAGGTGACGACTCCGCTGCGAGACCTGCTTTGGAGGCGCTCTGCTTTTTCCCATTTCTTCCCATCGAGCGAGGTATTCAGTTCAAACGCGTAGTTTCTTTCTGCTGCCTGGAATCCAATTCCAACCTCCTTGACTTCGACTTCAGTATCGAACTCGCACTGAATCCATGCACCTCTTCCCTGAGCGGACCAACGAGTGGAGGGTGATGAGTCAAAGGCCTTGGCGGCCTCGTTGCCGGATTGCTCCGAGGAGAATTTTATCGACCCAATTTTAGCACCGGCAGTAAGGTCGCCGATAAAAGCAATGAGGCAAAGCGCGAGAAGAGTCGGTCGGTTCATGATGGGTTCCAGGGAGTATCGAATATCAGTGAGCCGATGTCGATCTCTCCTGCGAGTTTGATTGAGGGAGCAGGAAATGCCGACTGCTCACTCTCTTCGAAAGTATGTGCAAGTCTTCTTCAGCTAACGACCCGACAAGGGATCCATTTGTTCCTTTGTATCAGATAGTTGTAGGGCGATATTCTGGTCTGGAACCTGCGACTCAAATCTCCTATTTTTTTGCCGTTGCACATGAAGTTTTTCCTTCAGGTCCTTGCGGCTCTATTATGCTCTCTCAGCCCTCTCAGTGCAGGAGGAGATGGTGAGCCGCGTGCGCGGATCAATGCGCCGGTGTTCAAGAAGCTTTCCAAAGGAGTGAATGTTGATACGGCAGTGCCAGATCGAGGAGTATGGCCTAAAGTTCAGCATCAGGCGGCGCATTTCGAGGCGGTGGCCGACGCTGGATTCGAATCGGTGCGTGTTTTCCTGCCGGTTCGTGCGCCCTATGAGAGCACCGAGCGGCAGATTGAGGATGCCATGTCCAGGGGGTTGGCCATCGTTGTCTGTCTCTGGGGCGCAAACGAGTGGTCCGAGAATATAGAGGAGGGACGGAGAGAAATTGCAGATCGCTGGGGAGAGCTCGCTCGGGCCTGGAGCANGTTTTCCGGGGACCTCGTATTTGAAATTCTCAACGAGCCCGCGGGAATTGGTTTCAAGAAGCAGGAGGAGGGAGCAACGGTGATGTCGTTCTATAATGCTGCCTTGCAGGCGATTCGGGACGTGGATTTGGACAGGCCCGTGCTGATTGGACCGCCGGGATTTAATGATTCCGAGTATCTGGATCCTTTTGTCACCGAGCAGTTCCTTACCTATCGGTTTGATGGGGGCAAAGGCTTCTACGAGGATCCCAATGCTGGAGTCGCAATTCATTTCTACAGTCCGAAGCATAAGGATGGTCTCAATTTTGCCATGTGGACCGCACCCTTGGGAGAAGATGATGCAAAGTGGAAAACTCCGGTCACAGAAGAGGTCGCCAAAGCGGTGAGGTGGAAGGAGCGGATCGGGGTTGATATCCCCATCATCACTACGGAATGGGGCTGCTGGCTGTTCCCGGGGCGTAGTGCGCGGGATCTGCGGAGGTGGTTGGACCACCACCTTGAATTATTCACTGTCCACCAGATTGGGCATATGTGGTATACTGGCATCCAGAACAATCAGAGNGCCTATGCTCTGTTCAACTCCGAAACGGGCTGGAATCAGGAGGTCGTGCAGCGGCTTACCGGAGTGCGACCTGGAAAACTTCCAAAAGTATCGCAAGTCATTAACGGAGAATTTTTCAAGCCTGACTTGGCGTGGCGCGTAACCAGTCCAGATTTAGTCAGGGAGTATCTCTATGGGGAAGAGGCATTCAGTGGTAGTAGTATGCTCAAGTTGACCGTTCCGGAGGGTAAGAGCGGTGAGCTCTATCAGCAGAGCTATCGTAGTCAGGGTGGCTACAAGGGCGCTCCGGGGCGAACCCTTCTCCATCTCCTTCAAGGCGCAACCTACGAAGTCAGCTTCGTTGGCGCGAGCCATGACGGTGAAGGGCGCATGGCGATCGTCTTAGAGAGCGTCATGGATGAGAAAGAGCTCTATAACAGCTATAAGAGCGATGGAGAATGGCTGCATATCGGTAAGGACAAACGAAAGTATGTGAGGATCTACAGGCATGATGGGAAGACGGAAATGGATGTCCGTCTGGGATTTAAATTCGGTGTCGGACCGCAGGTTCTTTATCTGGATCAAGTCGAGTGCACTCGGCGGTGAGTGGAGCCTGATTGTTTTGCGCGGATATCGCTAGCTGGCGGGATCAAAAACTGCGCGAAAGCGGTTGATTGGAAGGGGGGCTTGCCTATCGTTGCCCTGAAATACCAGCAAAGTCCGTGTCGAAGGTAACGATATACCACTATCCACACTGAGGGTCTTCCCAAAATGCCTTGGCGGTCGCCGAGGAACTGAAAGCCGGGTATGAGGTTGTCCTATACATTAAGAATCCACCTGAACGGCCTGCGCTTGAAAGGCTTGTGAGTGCGCTTGAAGATCCGGTTGAGGACCTCGTAAGAAAGGATTCCAAATTCAAGAAGCTAGNGCTTGATCCCGATGATTTTGTGGGAAATCCGGAGGCGGTTGTCGAAATCTTACTGAAGCATAAGCAGCTTCTTCAGCGTCCCATCCTCGTGAAGGGAAGAAANGCCATCATTGGTCGGCCCAAGGCCCGCATTTACGATTTCCTAGGCTAGTGTATCAGGGTTCGCGAGTCTATCGCTCGAGCGCTTGGTAAACGAGGGGCTTTACGGTTGCTCCGAGGTCTCGCATGGGTGAAGCCTGAGACAGGGTGACGACAGCCAGTTGGTCCCGGGGAGAAATCCAGAACTCAGTACCGGCGCCGCCCAGCCATTCGTATTCCCCAATAGACGAAGGCTCGGATTCAATTTTTTCAACCCTGACGGCAAATCCAAGGCCGAACCCCCGGCCCCTCGGAGGTCTTGAGATGGGATATGCGGCATCGGGTAATTGATTGCGTGTCATTTCCGCAACCGTTCCCGGGTCGAGGAGCCGGACGCCCTCGAGCTCGCCCATTCCCGACAGCATGAGACAAAAGCGCATATAGTCGATTCCAGTAGAAACCAGCCCCCCTCCGCCTGAGAGAAACCTTGGAGGTGATCTGAAGGAAAAGGGTCCGGAGGTGCCAGGCTGGGATGCGGATACAGGTTCAAGATTCCGGCCATAGATAAGAGAGAACCTCTCCCATTTTCTTGCGGGGCAGTAAAAGGAGGTATCTGTCATTCCGAGGGGTTTGAAAATTCGCTGCTGAAGAAAGGTGTCGATATTTTGGCCTGATCCTATCTCCACGAGGTGGGCGAGGGCATCTGTTCCGAAGCTGTAATGCCACTCGGTTCCCGGTTCGGAACGCAACGGGATGTGGTTGAGGCGTTCGGTCATTTCCCTGAGCGTGCTGTCAGCGAGAGAGGGGAGTCCGGCCTGCCGGTAGAGGCGGTCCACGGTGGCATTATTTGGGAAGCCCGCGGTATGCCGGAGGATGTCCCGGAGTGTTATCTCTTTCCGTGCAGGATTAGTGCCGACCTTCATGGAATTGATCTTGGGGACGTATTTCGAAATTGGGGTGTCGAGCCCNAGTTTTCCCTCCTCCACCAGTATCATGGCGGCCACGCTGACGATCGCCTTGGTCATGGAGTATATCCGGACGATGGTGTCAGGCGTCATTGGTTTGCTCCGAGAGAGGTCGCGCATTCCGTATGTCTCGAAGTGAACGACTTTTCCTCGGCGGGCTACGATGACCGTAGCTCCTGCAAGTTTTCCTCCCTCAATAAACTTCCTTCTTACAACCTCATCGATCTTCCTGAGTTTTTCCGCAGACATGCCAACTTCAGCTGGGGGGGATAGGGGCAGGCGTTGCTCGGATCGTATCGACGCCGAACCACACAGGAGGAAGATGAAAGCAAGGCGTAGAATCATAGCTGAGGGAGAAGGACTGATCCTTCTTAAACAGGTCGAGTCTTTCTTTTGAAGCTCTTACTGGCTGAATTGCCACTGGATGAGACGGTGAATTAGCTTAATTGTGCTCTTTCTCTTGGCACATCAAAGGTAGGAGATAAGGGTTGGAGCATGAATGATTTTCGTTCTAAAGCTGTAGCCCTTCTTTTTATTTGGAGTGTTGGGACGGTCGGGGCCGATGAAGGGCGTGCGCTTTTCAACGGCAAGGACCTGACCGGGTGGCAGGGCATGCAGGGACCCCCTGACAATTGGGGAGTCAAGGATGGTGTCCTAGCCTGCACGGGCGGGAAGGGAGCTCAGTGGCTGGCGACCGAGGAAGAGTTTGCAGATTTTGACCTGAGTCTCGAATTCAAGCTGCCAGTGAATGGAAACAGCGGAGTGTTTATTCGCGCACCTCGGAAGGGAACTCCCTATGTCGACGGGATGGAGATTCAGTTGCTCGATGACTATGGAGAGAAATGGAAGAATCTGAAGCCGGATCAATTCACTGGGGCAATCTATGCCGCGGTTGCACCTTCACGACGCGTGACGAGGAAAGCCGGTGAATGGCAGGTCATGAGGATTCTCTGTGTGGGCAGGAGTTGTGCAGTGTGGGTGAATGGTGAGCAGATTATTAAGGCAGACCTCGACAAGGTGGCTGCGAAATACGGTCAAAAGGTGCCAGGGGTGAAGCGCAACTCCGGTCTGATCGGTGTTCAGAACCATGGGGATCCAGTCTCCTTCCGTAAGATTGTCATCAAGAAGCTGCCTCTGAAGTAATCATCTGCCTATTGGTTCGGGCGGGATACGCTCCATCGCCCGCTTGGACCAAGTTGGATTGTTATGGAATCGATTGTCACGGTGGCGGCGCCATCAGGTGCCATGGTGGTCCGAATCCCTTCGGCGACCTCATGCGAGTCTAATCCCTGATTGAAGGGGCGCAGGACACTAAGCCAGAACTGCGGTTTTCCTGATTGGAGGGTGGCCCGGGCGAAGGTGTTCTGAACGTCGCTGCCGCCAATGTCCTGCGAAACGCGATGCTTCACCTGACCGATTGTCAAATCCTCCTGCTTATGGAGGTGGAGAATCAGATGTTTTCTTTGTGTTTGCCACCACGAGTGAGAGCGAGCAGGTGCCTCAAACCAGTTCGCCCCTTTCCCTGCATTCTCTGCTGCCGAGATCAACCAACAGGGCGATGCGTGGTAACCAGAGAGATCCGAGCAGGGAAGTAGTCTGTCGCGAACGACAAGGTATCCCTCAGCAGTGAGAACGCTATCCCTGGTCCATCTGCTGCGCGCGCCGTAGTAATTTCTCATGGTAAAGCGGCCGAAGGAGTCCTCTCCCTTGTTCTCGGCTCGAAGGTCCTCTTCCACAAGGATGGCGCCTCGGTGCCAGAGCGGGGTAAAGTAGCGGGGCTTGGTCCTTACGTTGGGCGTAATAGTCCCGCCTGCTGGTCCCTTGAAGTCGTAGGACATACGGGTGTATTCCGTCTGGCCGTTAAAGCTCTCGTCAAGGTTCTCAAGGGTGAGCCTGAGAAAGGAATCTCCGCCGATGTCGGCGATCTCAAGGCTCGCGCCGTGGCGGCGGCCTCCCTTGACGACGCGACAGGCAGTATCGCGCATGACGCCGGTCAGTTCCACTGCGTTCTCACCTCGGCATAGCTCGATCTTCAGGTTCCTGGGTATCTCGTCGAGTGCAGCGAGGATTTTTTCGCCCTTAGGCCCAGCCAGTCTGATATTCTGGATCTGTGTGCCACTTGCAAAGTCTCCAATCTGCAGGGAGGTCAGGCGGAAGTCATCATTAAGGCTCCAGTAACCGTCCATGTTTCCATGTGCGTATCCAAGTTTGGGCTGATCCCGGCGCCGGAACTTGCCGATGCTGTCGTCGAAGAACCAGTTTTTCGAATCCGGGCCCTCGCGACTGGGAAGGGCCAGTTTGACCGACATGGAGGNCATCTTCCACGAACTCCCAGTAGGACTGCCCATGCCCTGTCCTTTTTTGATCGGGAATTCCATATCAGGCGGGAGTACGGTGAGAAGATCGTAAGAGGCTTCTCCCACGCCTGCACGGCCGCTGGTGTATTTTCCGCTCGTATGCAGAAGTTTCGCTCCATCGACGCAATACTCGTAGAGTTTCCCATCTGAGTCGTCGCAATAGTGCATGTAGTTGTTGTTGCGATCGTAGATGTAGAAGGAGGCGAAAGGTTGCCCGCTTTCTCTGCCTGGACACAGAAAGAGGCGTTCGGGTTTTGGATGTTTATGTCTGCTGTAGTAGCCAATAGAAGAGCGACCTGAGGGCGTCTTGGGTTCAATTCCCTCCTTGATGAACCAGCCGAAACGGCGCCGATAAGCCTCCAAATATTCCTTGGGAACAGAGATTCCTTCAGGAGGGCGGCCGCCGAGACTCGCCTGTTCAGATGCCCATAGGAATTCAGGATCCCTGAACTCCTTCGCGAAAAGATACCAGACGTGAGCGTCCAATGCTGAGGCTTCGTCGAGGAGGTAGTGCGAGTTCCACGGGTCAGCATAGAGACGATCGCGCGACCCTTCTTTGTCATTGATTCGTGCTCCCGAGTTGGGATTTCCTCGAACGCCTCCTCCATGGACGTAGGACAGGTAGCGACGGATGTGCTGGTAGAGAAATTTCCGTTCGGTTTCAAATTTACCCATTCCCATGGCCATGTCGTAGAGTCCCTGGAGGTAGAGGGGACCGTAGGGATAGTAATTCGTTTCGGTGGTATCGCCGTAGTCCACCAGTTCACGCCAGAGCGCCTCGAGCCAGGGTTTATGCCGGATGGAGTGGGGGTGTTTGGGGAATATGCTGACGGCGAGAGCTGGTCCCCCATTGATTCCATAGGGGCGATTGTTGACTCCGCGCTCCAGAGCAGAGTAATCCGGAAAATCCAAGCTGAGGCTCTCAGTGACCAGCTCCTTGAACCGGGACTGTTCTTCAATGCTCAGGACGCCTTGCTTAACCAGTTCTGAAAAGATACGCATCCTGCCGCCGCTACCCCAGGACTTGTGATTATAGAAGAGGGTCATCTGTGCTCCCTCCTTCAAGGCCTGATCATAACGATCGAGAATACTCATGAAGTAGGCCTTCAGAATAGGGAGTGCGTTTTCCTCTTCCCGATTGTTGTCGATGTAGCGCGAGAGGAGCCGGTCCCATTCCCAGCCTCCCCGGTGAATTTGCGGATTGCTGCGTCTCACCTCCGAGGCAAATATTCTGATCTCATTCTCTTTGTAGGGGGAATAGTTCGGAAGGGGGTGGGAAAATTCGAGGTCCTGCGCAACGGTCAGGGTGGGGATGAGACTGAGGAAGAAATGGGCAAGAAATCGCATCAGATCACTGGGGATGAAAAGCCGCCTTCACGCTTCAGGTTGACGGTCGGCGTCCACAATTTCAAAAATGTAGCCGTTGGGTTCCCTGAAAAAGAACCGCTCGAAGGGGGTGTCCCTGATCGGCTCGATAATTTCGGCTCCGTGAGTCATCAGGCGCTCCTTGAGGGAGCGGAAATCTGAGAGGGGGTAGTCAAAGGCAAAGTGGCGCCCAAACTCGGCTTCGAACGGGGAAGGGACGAATTCCTCCACGTGAAGCAGGTGTAATTGTTGACCGTCCCCTATATCAAGCCATGCAGCCTCAATGTCGATGTTGCCCGGGCGGGGGATCTGTTCCCATCCCAGGGTCTTCAAAAAAAATTCCCTTGAGGCGATAACATCTCGGGTAGCGAGCGTAAGATGGTGAAGGCGGGTAGCAGGGGAGGTGTTCACTGCCGCGATTGTGACAGTAGGAATTCCTGCGGCAAGGGTTGCGTGCTTGCACCAGGGAGGGACTGTGGCGAGGGTGGGGGCATGAGAAACAGNGGGCTTGCTCTGTTGCTGATAGTTATGTTGTGCCCGTTGAAAGGGTGGGGAGGTGAAGAACCCAGTGCGCGGATTCGTTCACCAAAACCTGAGGCCCGGATAGCCCATCATTTTACCGCCAAGGGCCGATCCAGTAATATTCCGGAGGGTCAGGTCGTGATGTTGTTCAGGCCGATCGGGGAGTCCGGGTTTCTTTTTCCGCTCAGTGAAGAGCTCAAGGGGAATCGATCCTTCTCTGAGAAAGTCTATCACGAGAGTAAGGAAGAGGGTTCACAGGTTATTCAAGTGCGTATGCTTCCTGTTGCGTTGGCAGCGAAAGCCGCACATTACCGCCGGGAGATTTTGAAATGGTATGATGGGGGTAAAATCGGGCCACAGCCGAGTCTGGCGCCTGGACTCCTTGAGAGTTCCCGAAGGCTGGCCGAGGTGGTCTACGAACTGGAGAGCAAGTAAGTCCCTCTAAATCAGTCTGAAAGCATACATCCTGTCGCGGACGTTGACCCCGAAATCCGTCGTTGAAGCGGAGGTAGTGCAAGCCGCTCCCACGGGCCACGTGTTCCGAGGGTTGTGTCGCTTTGATCGCCATCGGTATCTGCCGGGCGGGAGAAAGCGAGACAGTCTATCCCATGCTGGTTCAAGCCGGTGTCGGAGCGGCCGGGCCGGATTTTCCGAGGGGAGTGCGGCAGGTTTGGTGACAGGACGAGAGCCACTCAAGTCACCCGTGAGAGCTGCCAAAAGAAGCGTTTCAGGCTTGGAGCGGTAAGGGGTATTTCCACGCTTAATGCAGAACTGATTTTTGATCGATGATCGGGTGGTTCGACCAACTTTTCTAGTAGTTCTTTCCAAGGGGACGGGCTATCCGAAAACCGAGATTTCCCAGCTCAAGGACCGAGTTACTGTAAAAGTGTCCAGCGGCCTGGCGGTTATTTCCCTGAAACCACGTATTCGACCGTACGCACCGGAAAAGAGAGCCAACTGCGGTTTCCGCCCAGTCCCATATGGGATCATCCATGCCCATCATTCCGTATGGGCTTCGACTTGGATTTCTCCCGGATAGCCTTGATCTAAGGCCACCAAAACTATCGCGAAAATAGGTGTAGTTATTTTTCCGGGGATCGAAATAGGCCGCCTTATACCATTCGTTCTCAGAAGGGAGAAAGGCTTTCGCTCCGTTCATGCGTTGGAGTGGAGGCGAAGATTTGGTCAGATCATAGGATCCTATCTCAGTCTGACCGCCGTGCAGCCAATTGCAGTATCTGGCCGCATCAAACCAGGAAATATAGGTCACTGGGAGGCGTGCAGCCTCTGGAGACGGTGAGTAACGGACTGCTCTCGGACTTCCCTTCAGCCTGTCACGCTCGATACTCATTTTGGGATTATAGAGCTCATGAGGATCTTCGGTTTGAGCCACAGCGTTCAGGAAGAGGCAGTATTCGGCATTAGTGACGCGGTTTTTGCCAATCTCAAATGGGTAACCGACTGCTCCGTGGGATCCGACCCGGGGGCGATCTTCATCTCCCTTGTTACCGGGCTGGCCAATGGGAATAAATTTCTGCTCACCGGATATCTGTCTGGTGGGCTCCAGAGGGAAAGGCTCCTGCCAGAAACTGACGTCTTCGGGAGGGTCCCGGTCGTAGAAGATGAATTCAGCAAAGTTGAGTAGAGATTTCCAGTCCTCGGAAGAATAAGAATGCCCTCCACGGCGATACGTCAGTCCGTTGGCATGTTCCCGGTCAAAAAGTTGGAATACTGGCATGGCGGCCTCGCTTGTGGCTTGTGTTCCGATGGGGTTGGCAAACAGGTCGTCGGAGGATTCCATGCAGAGAAGTGCCCGTGGTGCGACGAGGGCCTTGAGAAAATGTTGATCGAAGGGCAGGTGTTCTTCCTTCCCCGCGAAAAGACGGATGCGCTCATTATACCAGTCCGGCTTGTCGTTCATGCCGATTGATTCGGCACCAGGTCCCAGAATGCGGGATGATCCGGCTCCTCCGGCACCGGATTGACACGGAGCGACAAGGGCGATCCTTTCGTCCAGAGCGCCGGCAAGGAGAGCCGCCTTGCCGCCGCGTGAATGTCCCGTGATAGCAATACGGTCGTGGTCGACGTCGGGGCGTGATTCAAGGTAGTCAACCACGCGCATGCCTCCCCAGGCCCATACAGCCAGCATGGCCCAGTCGAAATCCGGATAAGCACGCTGGGCGGGCCCGATGCTCCCCCTCTTGTCAGGGGCAAGGTCTCCCCTCGCGTATTCAATGAAGATATAGTTTTTCTCCATAAACATGGACGCATTCCTGCTTCCTCCCGGTGAGCCTTCTTCCTCGATTACCACAGGGTGAAGGCCCTTGGTCCGTGGTATGTATGCCACAAGACGCATCTTCAATTTTTCTTTGGTTCCCAGAGTCAGAGTGATCCATTCCTCAGTACCGAGGCCGCTGGTGTGTTCACGAATGAGATCAATGGAGGCGGTGATCCGGTCAGGTCTCCCAGGAATGCGTCCGTATTGATAGAAGAGCAGCAGATCGATCAGTTTCTTTCTTCGTGTTTTCCAATCTGCTCTTTGTGTGATCTTGCTGCCCGCCTCGGAAATCAGGGGGTTGGTGAGTCCTGCCAGCGGGGGTAGTTCAGCGAGGTCCACGGGAAGTCTCCCGGAGAAGTTCGGGCTCTTTTCGGCAGGCATGGAAATGCTCATGACTGTGAGAAGAGAAATTGTGAGGTAAGTCCGCATGGCCTTGTGAGGGAAGCGTTTTACCCGGGAGAAAGAGAGTGGGAAAGTAATGAATCCAAGGGTTTAAAGTGGTGAAAAAGGGATCTACTGACCTGATGAGTTCAGCCTTGAAGACTTTGAGAAGGACCTGATTACGGGGTGGTCTCAGATCGGATGGTGTGCTAACGGTGTAGGTGTAAACGATATGAAACTTGGATTTATTGTATCGACCGGTCTTGCCCTCTTTCTGGCCGTCGTGGTGGTAATGGGAATGGGGCAGCTTAATAAGCTGAAAAACAAAGTTGCTGACTTGGAGCAGGAGAAGCCGGCGAAGAGCGTGAGTCGCATCGCTAGACCTGCCACAGCCACTGGTCCGTCGTCGTCATCGCGACCCTCTGGTCCTGCAAAGAGCGATCGGGCGTCTACGGGCGGGGACTCTGATAAAGACGAGGATAAGCAAGACAGAGATGACGAGCGTAGGCGAGTACTTGGTGATATGTTTCGGCAGTGGGCTGAGAGTGATGCAGGGAAGCGAATGGAAGAGGCTCAGAATAAGCGGAAGGCGAAAAGGCTTTTCGCACCTTTGATCGATAACCTTGCCCTCAATGAAGAGGACCAGGATTACTTTCTTGGCGTAGCTGGTGCCTCGGCAGGAGCGGATGATGCGCTTTGGGGAAAGTTGATGACAGCAGGGGACGAGGAGCGAGAGGCAATTCTTGAGAAGTGGGAGCAGGAAAATTCTGAACGCTCTGCCGCCATGAAGGAGTTCCTCAATAATGATTCTGATTGGCAGCAGTACCAGAACTACGAAGCAAGGTTGGAAGAGTATGAGCAAGTGGAAGGCCTTCGGCGGACGATGGAAGGAAAGGGTCTTCCTCTTACCGCGGAGCAGGAGGCCCAGCTTGTCGAAGTAATGTATGAGGCACGGCAACAAACTGGGATGAATGACAGATGGCAGGGAAGAGGGGTCTTGGATCAGTTATCCGAGCCCGGGATTGCGGAGCGTCTAGAGACGGACTGGGAGGCTAACCAAGAGGCGATGGCTTCGGGCCTTGCCGGTGTGCTTTCGGCCGAACAGGTGGAGGTATTCAATTCATCTCAAGACCGTACAATCCGGCAGGTGACCCAAGGGATACGGATGATGGAGGCTTTTACGGGTGGAGGCCGCAGGTCTGAGTAATCATGAATAGTAACCTTCAGTTGTTTGTCTGCGGACTGGTATTTGCCGGCCTGACAGGCTCGCTCTCCGCGCAAGGGGATTTGGGTAAAATCCAAAAAAGGAGTTATCCCTTTGAGGAGGCTGGTAAGGATATTGAATACGCGCTGTATGTTCCTTCCGACTATAAGAAGGCCAAGCCGGCTCCCCTGTTGGTTCTGCTGCACGGTCTAGGAAGTAATCCTCATCAGGTGATACGGTATCAGGGCATCACGGAGGAGGCGGAGAAACGGGGCTATATCGTTGTTGCGCCTTACGGTTATAACGAAAGGGGTTGGTACGGCAGTCAGGGAAAGGGAAAGGGTGGTCTGCTCGGTGGGCGTGACGGCGATCCAGAAAACCTGGGGGAATTGAGTGAAAAAGATGTCCTCAACGTTCTTGGGCTGGTTCGGGAAGAGTTCAATGTCAACTCCTCCCGAATCTATCTCGCAGGGCACTCCATGGGAGGTGGAGGAACAATTCACCTCGGAGCAGCTTATTCGGACATCTGGGCGGCGCTTGTACCAATGTCTCCTGCCTACATGGGTAGTCACGATATCCTTGAGAAGATCATCGCGCCCATGATGGTTGTTACTGGTGATCAGGATACCACCGTGCCCGTCCAAATGGTTCGTCCCTTTGCCCGGAGGATGAAGGAGACCAACCCAAAGCATGTTTACAAGGAGATTGCCGGAGGCAACCATGGGACGACGTTTTATCGGAACCCTGATCTGATTGCTGATGTTTACGATTTTCTGGATGGTTGCAGCCTGCAGGTTGAGGATGGCGATGAGTTGCCTCAGGAGCCACTGAGAATCTTTACCAACAAGTCTGGTAGAACAATAGAAGCCCGGATTGTCAGTAGCACTGGGACAAAGGTTACGATTTCCCGCAAAGATGGGAAAACCTTCACTATTGCCTTAAGTTCGCTTAGCGAGGCTGATCAAAACTATATCCAAACATGGATTGCGGAGTCAGCGACTGAACCCTGAGGGATACCTCGCAGTTGCTTCCTTCATTCTGTCGCCGGCTCTCCTCCGCTCTGGGAGGCAGGTGCTGGAGCTAACCCAAGTTCCTCTCCGAACCGCTGCCTGACCTCGGCAGGGAGATCAGCTGTGCTAAGAGCCTGCCGCGCGGCGGGCCGGTCAACAACACTCCACTCGGTGAGAGTATGATGCATGAGTCCAAAGCGACGGTGGTCTTCACTCAAGCTTTGAGCCCATGCAAAAGCAGTCCTTGGGTCGCTGTTGGTCGTCATGTGCACCACTCGCTCGGAGGCTCCGTCCCTCGTGCGGCCAGCCGGGAGAGAATTGATCCATTCTCCGGCCGCCATGCTGTCGATGCGCATCCACTGCTCGGTGACATCGCCCACTGCCTCGCGCCTGATAGATCCTCTCTCGGGCAGGCCTAGAGCCCACTGCGCCGCCTCAACTGGGTCTGACGAGGACCAGACTCTGGCAACTTCCTGAGCCATATGTCGGTATTCGCGGCTGACGGGTCCGTTCTGGGGTAGTTCGGCTGCGATATCCTGATAGATGTTTGCCGCTTCGGAGGGGTTGTGTTCTGCAACAAGCCGGAGCACTGATTGGGTGGCTCTCTGCTGGTCTCCATCTTCAAGGCCGCGCGCCCACTCAAGTGCGCCTTGGAGGTCCTGTTCCCCCCATCGGCGGGCCACAGCTTCAATAACATGGTGCCGTTCATTGACAGTCTGAAGAGCATCGGTGGTGAAGCGCGCTGCTCCTGCGGGGTCATTCTCAGCCCATGAGGAGGCTACTCCGCGGATGGCGCGCATGCGGAGCGCCGGATTTTCCAACGCCATACTCCACTCGAGGGCGCCAGAGCGATCAGATTCAGCCCAGCGGTGGCTCAGGTCACGGAGGAGGTGCATGGTATGCTCGGAGCCCGGTAACTGGGTGACATAGTCTGCGGCGGCCGCAGGATCTTCATCAGACCAGTGGCGAAGGATATCTTCCATCGTTGCGAAATGATCGCGCCCTGTCAGACCTTCACTCCAGCGGAGGGCGGCCTGAGGGTCGCTGCGACCCCATCGAGATGCGAGCCGGTGAAGTGCGTGGCGCCGTTGTGGGCCGGAAGGCATGGAAAGAATAGTCCTCCCAAGGGCTGCAAAGTTCGTGGGTTGTCCTCTCTCGATCTGTTCAATCAGGCGATCGAATTCATCTGGAGGAGTCGAATCCGCTTCAGAGTCGGACGAACGGTTTTCGGAGGAGACGGAGCTGGTCGTCTCGGCCCGCTCGCGGATCGGATGACTTTTTCTGGTGGTTTGTGACAGGGGATCCGCAGGCTTTGTCGCGGCTTCTTCGCTTGATATGAGCAGGAAGCGGTCCGCAGCAACTCCGATTGCGAACGAGCCGATAGCAACAAGAAAAAGAGGAGCCTTTCTGAACATGGACGGTCCGAGTATGTCACCTTGTTCCTCCGAGGGCGACTTTGTTCTTCTCGATATCCGAGAGACGGAGTTCGGCGAGTTTTTTCAGTTTAGCGACTGTGACAGGGTGCTCCATGCTGACATCAATTTCCTCCTTAAGATCGCTTTCCAGGTTAAAAAGGGCAGGTCCCAAACCTTTCAGGCCGGCGTGGCGCCGATCAGGAAAGAGTTTCCACGGCCCCTTACGGATCGCCTGAAATCCATCTGCTCCGTGCCAGTAAAGCAGGTCCTGACGCGCGTGGGGAACTCCCTTGGAGCCCTGCAGAGTGGGCCAGACGTTCAATCCGTCGATGACAGGCTTGTCCCGGCTATGTTGCCGGAGGTCAATGCCGCATGCATGAGCCAGAGACGGAAGAAGGTCAATTGCCGAAATCAGATCCGCACTTTCGCGACCTGGAGGGATATGACCGGGATACCGAATGATGCAGGGGACGCGGGTGCCGCCTTCAAGGGCTGACCATTTCTTGCCTCTAAAGGGATCAGCTCTGGATGCCTTGGTAAGGGGTTCCGGTCCGTTATCAGAGAGAAAAACCACGATGGTATTCTTTTCGAGGTTTGTGCTCTTAAGGGATTCCAGAATCTGGCCGATCCGGTGGTCTAGTTCCTCTACCACATCACCAAAAACACCGAATTGTGATTTTCCTTTCCAGTCTGGATGCGCTTCCAGCGGAAAGTGGGGAGCAGTGTGAGGAAGATACAGAAAAAATGGATGATCCTGATTGGATTCGATAAATTTGATTGCTTCAGTGGTAAAGCGCTCACTCAGGAGTCGATTGGTGAAAGGATTCTCAATCACCTCGTCCGCCCTCCAGAGTTTCTTGGTCTGATTATTGCTCTTGTTAAGATAGAACGCGGTGTCGAATCCCTGCCGATGAGGGCGTAGGGAGGGGTCGTCACCGAGATGCCATTTGCCGAACATTGCTGTCCGGTATCCGGAATCCCTGAAGATCTCCGGCATGGTGAGCGCGTCTGGGCTCAGACCCTGACCCTTCTTCATGATATGGCCGACGACTCCCCGGGACCAGCCAAGGCGGGTGGGATAAGCACCGGTAAGAAGAGCCATGCGAGAAGGGGTGCATACCGTGGCTCCCGCATAGAAACTGGTGAGCTTGACTCCTTCCTGAGCCAGTCGATCGAGGACAGGTGTTTTGATTTTCGGGTGACCGTAGGAGGAAACGTCATGGTAACCGAGGTCATCGGCCATGATCAGTATCAAGTTAGGGCTGTGTGTCTTCGGTCCTGCGAGAGCCGGGACATTGAGTTGGAGAAAAATGATGTAGGCGAGAGCGATTCGTTTCCTCATGACTTTCTTGGCCCTTTCGGAATACACCACGGAAATGGCTTTCCACAGGAAATTGACGCTGCAGGACGAGAAGTTGCTTAAAAACCTGTTCAACTTCCGCATGCGGGTCCGGATCAGGATTTTGCGACGCCTCTGAAAGGCTTTCCATACCATGTCACAAATTTCTGCAAGAACACCTTTAGGTCATCTGCCACAACGAGCACACAAGGTATGAGGAAAAGGGTAATGCCCGTTGCAAAGAGAACGCCATAGGCCAGCGAAACTGCCATAGGAATAAGGAATTGAGCTTGGAGCGAAGTATCAAACATAAGAGGCATGAGTCCTACAAATGTTGTTATTGAAGTGAGAAAGATTGGTCGGAACCTCAGCTGTCCGGACTGGAGAACGGCTTTTCTGAGAGGGGTTCCACCACGAACCCGCTGATTGATGTCGTCAACCATGACGAGGGAATCGTTCACGACCACCCCGGCCATCGCTATGATTCCAAAGAGAGAAAGATCGGACGGCGTTACACCCATGACCATATGGCCGAGGAGGGCGCCGATGACGCCAAACGGTACGACGGCAAGGATGTAGAGAGGCTGCAGGATTGATTGGAACGGAATAGCCAAGAGGGCGAACAGAGCAAACATCATGGCAGCGCTCCCAATTATCAGACGCTTTTTTGTTTCCTCAGCTTCTGCGACTGCCCCCCTGAAAACAAATTGGAGATCTTCGCTTCCTTGAAGGAGTTGCCGAAGCTGGGGTTTAAGTGAATCCGCAATGCGAACGAGGTCAACGTTCCGATCATTTGGTTCTCCACCGATGCGAATCACCTCGGCCTTGTCATTTCGTTCGATGTAGGCGGGAGCCTGCACGAAGTCGATTTTGGCGACGGTGAAGAGAGGCACCTCAGCGCCGGCCGGTGTGCGGATTTTCATTTTCTCCAAGGTGTTGAAGGTCTCCCTCTGTTTTTTAGGCAACCTGACCATAACCCGGTATTCTTCGCGTCCACGAAGAACGCGTTGAGCCTCCTCGCCATAGAACGCCCTGCGAACCTGATACGCGAGGGTCTGCTGCGTTATGCCAAGTTCTGTTCCACGGGGAGTAAGAGAAAGCTCCACCTCGGTCTGGTTAGCTCGCTGGTTAACCCACGCGTTGGCGATTCCGTCGTAGCTTTCAATCAGCTCTTCGGTCTTGCGGGCGATCTCCTGTTTCAATTTTGAGTTTGGTCCACGCAATTCCAATTCCAGAGGGTCAGTGTCCTTTTCGCCATCATCTCCCCTGGTTTTCTGTGTCCTGATCTTAAGAGTGGCGTTGGCAGGGAGGTCGCCGATCAATTCCCGCCAGCGTTTCATGACCGCGTCATTACTGGGTCCTGCCTCGGAGCGCAGACCGGAAGGCATCAGTCCGAGAAAGACGACGGAGCATGCTTTGTTATAAGGGCGTCCGGGATATTCGGTGCCAAGGAGGCGCCAGTGATTTGTGACAATGGCACCTTCCCTCGGGTCGATAAATTCGTCCCGCATCTGCTCAGCGGCTGCAGTTATGCGGTCCGTATACTTACGGGTGATTTCCTTGGAGACGTGCTCTGGAAGCTTGAGCTGTGCGAAAATTTCCGGGCGTTCGACCGAGGGGATGGACACGTATCCAAGGCGCCCTCCCGCAAAGTAGCCCAGCATAAGGAGAGCCATGCATAGAAAGACGGCAATCATTGAAAACCTGTGGGAGACAACCACTTTCAGAGCAGGGGAGTATACCTTGTCGATGAGTGACTGAAGGCCGAATGCTGCACCTCGTTGTAGTGCTGCCAGCGGATTTCGTCTTCTTGCTGTAGACATTCGGACGTGCTTGAGGTGAGCCGGCAGGATTAACTTGGATTCCACGAGGGAGAAGAGGAGAACAGGAGTAACGACGAAGGGAATTTGCCTCGCAAAATTCCCTGTCATGCCTTCAAAAAAAAGAAGGGGTAGAAAAGCAACGATGGTAGTGAGGATGCCGAAGGTAACGGGTAGTGTCACCGCACGTGTACCGCTTATCGCGGCATCGAGAGGATTAGCTCCGCGCTGAAGACGGGTGTATACACTTTCACCGGTAACGATTGCATCATCAACGACCACGCCAATTACAATGATAAAGCCGAACAGGCTCATCATGTTCGCCGATATGCCAAACAGCTGCATCACGACAATTCCTCCTGCGAAACTAACCGGAATCCCCACGACTACCCAGAAGGCCAGCTGAGGTCTGAGAAAAAGGCCGAGGACCACCATGACGAGAAGCCCTCCTTGAAGGAGAGAGCTTGCCATTGTTTCCAATCGAGATTTGAGGTCGATGGCCCGGTCTGCGTGCGTGCCAAGGACGACTCCCTCGGGAAAACGCTCCGACGAATTCGCAACGTAATTTCTAACCTCACGGGCAATTTCAAGAGCGTTTTCGTTGCCAGTACGGCCCACATCGATCCTGACTGCTGGCCGCCGGTTGTATTCGGAGATAAACTTTTCCTCGCTGCCCGCATCCGTGATCGTGGTAGCGATTTCGCCGAGAGTCAGTCGTGAGCCGTTTGAGGACCGTATGGTGATCGCTGCAAATTCCTCAAGAGTGTAGGCTTGACCTTTTGTTCGGATATCAAGACGGCCCATGGGACCGTCAATTGCCCCAGCCGGTAGGTCAATGGAGGATTGGCGAATCGCATTTGCAACGGCATCCGGGGTAAGATCGTAGGCCGCGAGTTTGTCAGTGTTCAGCTCGATAGCGATACGTTGTCCTTCGGGAATAAAGGCCCGGACCTTGCTTATTCCATCGATTGAAAGGAGGTCGTTTCGGACTTGTCGAGAGACCTCATGAAGCTCTTTTTCAGGAAGGTTCCCGCTTACTACTACCCAGATGACGGACCGGCGATCGTTCTGGCTGGGTATCCGGATGCGGAATGGCTCATTCGGCGCAGGAAGATTGCTCACGGTCTTAAGCAGGGACTCTATGTCTTCCTTGAGCTCCCTGAGGTCTGTGCCTTTTCGAGCCTCAACCCACATTTTGGCCTCACCGCGCTCAGCGTCAGTGTTCAGTTGTTTGACCCCATCCAGTGACTCAAGTGCGTTTTCGACCGGGATTAAGATCTCCCGCTCGATATCCGTCGGGGTTGCACCAGGGTAATTTTTTCTGATAGAGACACTGCCCCATTCCCGATCAGGCTCCATCTCAAGAGTGATCTTGAAGAAGGCTACATAGATACCTGCGAGCAAGATTGCCCCCATCAGAAGATTAGCGGCAATGCCGTTCCTCGTGAACCAAGAGATCATGGATTCTGACTGCCTGAGGCTCCCTTGTCTCCATTCGTAGAGGTCACTTCTCCAGAGGGAGAATCATCGGGAGATGCCTCATTTTCCTCGGGGATGATGATGACCCCGCCGCCATCGGGAGCATATACGAGGCGGGTGAGAACAAGAAGAGTTCCGTCCTCGAGGGATGAATCCCGGAAAATGATATGATCATCGTCAGAATGAAGGGGGCGGATGTATGAAGAATCAAGCTTCATGGTCGTGGGATCGACGATCCGGATCCGGCTTAGCTGAGAAACAGCCTCCCGGGGAATAACGAAGACGTCCTCCAGCGTCTTACCCGGTATCGCGGCGATGACGGGTTGGCCTACACGCAGCGGTGGATGCTCAGACCGCAGCCCGAACGGGTCCTCAATCCTCGCGATTGCAAAAAGTTCCAGTGTGTTGGCGTCCAATGCTCCCTCCGTGCGAAGGATGCGTGCACTCCACTCCGTTGAGGATTGATCATCGAGGCCGTCCCGCAAAGTCACTGGAAGAGGTGGATCAGAAGCGTCTTCCGGGAGAGTGATATCCCTGAGGTTGAGGGTGGATAGCGGAAGTCGGACTTCGCTGTAATCGGTGGCGAATATCTCGGCAAGCGCCGTTGAGGGCCCGATCGATTGTCCTACGCCGACCGTCCGCCGTAAAACCCGNCCNTCAAATGGNGCGGTAACCTTGGTNCGCTCAAGGTTNCGCANGGCGCTTTCTTCCTGNGCTTCGGCNAGAAGGAGGCCCTGACGAGCTGCTTTNAGCTGCGGCTCNCGCCTCACAAGAGCGCTGGGTTCGTCCTCATANCCGAGNTCCTTCCAGTCGAGCCGAGCTTGCTCGGCAAGNGCNTCTTCCTTTTCGAGGTTCAACTGGGCTGATGCGACTTGTGCCTGAGCGGAGATTAGAGCAACCTGCAGGTCGATCGGATTAATCTCGAGAAGGATGTCGCCTTTAGAGAAAAAAGCGCCCTCTTCGAACGGAGGATGGATGGCCTGAACTTTTCCGGCGACCTCCGCAGTCAGATTGACAAGGCCATGAGCTCTTATATTTCCCTGCGAAGGTATCTCGACCTGATAATCCTCACGTTTGAGTTCAAGAACCCGGGTTTCAACAGGTTTCCTCTCGCGGCGTGGCTGGGCCTCCTCAGGTATCTCAACTGACAGTTTGTTATATCCAATTACTCCCAGGACCAGGAGGACGAAAGGAAGAACGATCCTCAGGACAAGCCCGCCTTTGCGGCCTGACGCTTCAGCGAAAGGGTCTTCGGTGTTGGACGATGGGCTGTCGGATGGAGTCATCGCGATCTGCAGGGGGGCATACTACAGCTTGGTTCTTTCAGCAACGGTAAGAGTCCTCAGGAGAGNGGGGTGCAGGGAGAGAGTGATTATTTTGAGGGCGTCGCGGGCATTCGGATCAAGGTATTGCGATATCCTGAGGGCATATCGATGAGCCTCTGGTCCCTTGACAGGCTTGAAGCAGGGGCCCAAATCTGGCTGGATACCGCTCCTATGAAATCTTATCCCCGTCTGGGCTCCGCTATTTTACTGACATTTTCCTGCCTTGGAGTTGGGCTGGGAGCCGAGCCAAATACCACGGAAAAGCGTCATNNCGCTATCAGCCTGAACCAAAAGGCTGTGGAGGAGCTCAACCGCGCAATGAAGGAGGAAGTGGCGGCAGAGCAGGTTTCTGGCCTCATCGGCCTCATCGGCTGGAAAGGAAAGATTGGCTACTTTGAATCTCATGGACAACGAGATCTCGATAAAGCGGATCCGATGTCCAAGGAAAGCNTGCTTCGGATCTATTCAATGACCAAGCCGATCGTNGCNGTCACCGCCATGGCGCTCTGGGAAGAGGGTAAGTTCAAGCTGGATGATCCAATTCATGAGTATTTGCCGGAGTGGAAGACGGTGAGTGTACGCGAGGGGCAGAAGCTGGTTGCGGCCAAGAGCCCTGTCACTCCACGCCAGCTGATGACGCATTCTTCGGGCCTCACCTACGATCGAAGTGATCTTGCGATGGGTTCACGAGACTCGCTACAGGATTTCTCGAAGTCCATGGCAAAGCGTCCACTCGTCTTTCATCCGGGAGAAAGTTATGCTTATGGCTATTCGATTGATATTCTTGGAAGGTATCTTGAAGCCATCGAGGGGAAGACGCTGGATCTAATCATGAGGGAACGGGTTTTCGATAAATTGAAGATGTCTGACACCGAGTTCTGGGTGAAGAATTCAGAGGATCGCTCACGGGTGGCGCTTGTCTATAGTCGTAAAAACAATGGAGGGTTGAGGAAGGTCATGGGCCGCAGCGAAGTGATGATCCGTCCTGTGCGTATGATGGGGGGACAGGGATTGATGTCTACCGCAGGAGATTATGCCAAGTTCTGCGAAATGCTCTTGGGGAAAGGTGAGTTGAACGGTCAGCGCATCCTGAAGGAGGAAACCGTAAACCTGATGTTCNAGAATCACCTCAAGGATATTGGGAAAAGCTATGGCCTCGGAGGAAGAGTGAACGAACTGGGTCGTTATGAATGGGGCGGCGCAGCAGGAACGCGATTCTGGGTGGACTGTGGCAAGGGTCACTATGCTGTGTTCATGATCCAGAACTGGGGATCGAAGCCAAAGACATGGGATATCTTCAGGAAGCATGCGGAAGCNGCTCTGGCGAAGTAATGATGNTCTGAAAGGAGCCCGATTGGCATCCAGCCTGTCGGGGCGATCGACGATTGCGGTTGCCGAAAGGTGATTCTTCGAGGGCCGTAGGTGAATCTTGACTGCGTGAGATTGCCCTTAGGGCATCACAGTCGAGTGGCGTAGCTGACNTACATGTTTGTCGGGACGATTCNCCAAGTCGCTGCCTGACCGCGCTCTGCCTCGACGATTACTTCAGCCATTCTGGAAGCCCATTGGTATCGACGTTCCATGCTTTCCGGGAGGCGAGATCAAGGAGCCCTTTCATCCCTCCGTATTTCGATGCCCCCGGCATCAGGTCGGGATGACGAATGTCGGTGACCTTGATGAAGTCAAAGTTGGAGGATTCAATTGCTGCGCGGTGAATGGCATTACCGGCCAGTAAGTGGGCGGCGGCAGCCCAGTGACCGGATCCAGCGAGGCCGACAAGAGTAATCTGTTCTGCTCCGTGCAGATCAGTTTGAATCATTTTTATAGCGCTCAGGATGTCGGCCACCCTATGCGCGAAAATTGGTCGGTTGTAACCCCACGTGTAGCAGGCCGCTTCCCGGGAATTTTTCACGCGCCGGGTCTCGCTGAGAGATTCACCATCCCTGAGGAACTCGCCCTGCTGGAAGAGATCGATNCCACAGACCGAAACCCCATCATCGAGGAGGGCCTGAACTTCGGGGCGAGGGTTACCCTTTTCATCGTAAAGGCCAGACTTGCCCCGGGCGCTGAGGAAGATAGCCGCGTGGCTCTTCCAGTTTTTCGGGTAGAGCCAGATCACCGGAACCTGCTGGCCTTTGGTCCTGTTATTGTGGAGACCGGGCATTTCAAGATAAGAGCCTCTGTCCTTCTTGTCGGTCAGCTGCCATTCCACAACCCCGATTTCCCTCAACGATGTGCCCAAGATGGAGTTCCATCCCTTGCGAGCAATCTCAGGGTCCTTGGAAATCTTGGCACTGGATTCGGCAGCCAGACTGGCAAGAAGGTCGCGTTCAAAATTTTCACCGCCAACTGGTTTTGGATGATCATTGTCAAAAACCGTGAGATCCTTCTCGGTAAGGAGTTTGTGTGGAAGCTCATTTTCCGGATTGGCAATTCCGAGATCGAGATGTTCGTTAAACCATCTATACATGGCCTGCCGGGAAGGGAGGTTATAGTTATGGTCGAATTCAGTCCGATCATGGAGCGTTACCATGCTGGGGGCTCCAAGCGTCTGGTAGGTTTTCCTGATTTCCGGAAACCCTTTGGTGGCCATCTCCCTTGTCCAGTCATTCGCGGTAGTGAGCCCCAACGGTTTAGGTGCGAAGAGAGCTGCAAATGCGACGTTGCCATCATTGATACGCATCAGAGAGGCGTTTTCACAGGTGCACCCTCCCTGCATGGCAGTGCCAACCATTACCGCGGGCATTGATACGGCAACACGGGGATCAAGAGCAGAGAGAGCGAAGGTCTGAGTGCCCCCTCCGCTCGCGCCTGTTACCGCGATACGTCCGGGATCCACCTCTGGAAGGCTTTGCAGGAAGTCGATGGCCCGTATGGANTTCCATGTCTGGAGCATCATGATACTCTGCAGATGAGACTCCGCCTGAGGGCTGTAGAGTCCCCAGTTTTTTTCNGAGATCATTTCCGGGCGCTGCTTGGAGAATCGATGGGCCAGCTCATATGAGATCTGATCATTGTCGCAGTAACCGATCATGTCATACTGCAGTACGGTGCATCCGAGTCTTGCCAGACCAACGCATCGGGACTGGATATGATTGCGCGCGCTTTCAATATGTTTTTCGGCACCCTGCTTAATCAGCTGAGCTGCNTTCGTTTCTCCGCAGTCGTAAAACCTGGCTTCATTCCAGTGGCCATGAGGGCAAAGAACTCCGGGAATTTTCCCTGTAATGCGCTTTGGTCGATAGAGAGTCCCGGTGAGAAAATACCCCGGCCGAGTTTCGAAATAGACTTTTTCAGCAGTAAAGTCGCCGCCATCAATCCGTCCGTGGATGACGGAGTTCAGGGGATTGCGGACGGGTTCGGGAAAGAGCCCAACCGCGACTTTCAAGTCGTGCCGGATCCTCGCGGACTGCAGGGTCCACTCCTCTGGGGATTTGGGGGGATGAAAGGGGAAGTAGCCGTTAAGATCCTTCAGCTCGTCAAGGCGACTNTCGGCCGGGAGGCTGCCCTCCGGCAGGGCGCGAGGTGCTGGGAGGGCTGTCGAGCAACAAGCAATCGAGAGAATCAGGAGAATGACCTTCATACTGAGTGACTGGAGTTCATCTGCAAAAAGCGATGGAGGCAACGGGCAAGTTTGCGACCACTGCCAATTCGAGGGGTCTTCCGGACTCCGGGAGCATTGATCTTGTCAAGGGAAGGGGTTTTGGGAGAATCNGCGATCATGAATCATTTCGTTCGTAATGCCTCTGCCCTAGTCGCTCTGATCGCCGTGTTACTCACCAGTGGGGCCATGGCCGAAAAGAAGAAAATCGTGTTTCTTGCGGATGGTGGGAAAAACAGCAAGACTCANAATCACGTGNANGGNAATGCGGTGCTTGCNGCAGCNNTGGAAGCNAGTGGCCTNGGNTTNGNGACNAGNCAATNCAAGGGTTGGCCGAANGANGCCGGAGCNTTNGATGGAGCNGANTGCATCGTCATTTTCTGTAATGGCGGAGGAGGTCATCTGGTCATGAAGAATCTTGAGCGTTTTGAAGAGCTGGTTGACAGCGGAGTGGGTCTAGTCTGCCTGCATTACGGGGTTGAAGTTCCCAAGGGAAAGGCAGGTGATATCATGCTCAAGGGCATGGGTGGTTATTTTGAAACCCACTGGTCGGTCAATCCTCACTGGGTCGCTACCATCGAAAAGCTTCCCGAGCACCCCATTACCCGCGGGTGCACTCCCTTCGTTCAGAACGATGAATGGTATTACCACATGCGGTTTGCTCCGGAGATGAAGGGTGTCACGCCGATTCTCTCCGCCCATCCTCCAAAAGCGACGATGAACCGGCCCGATGGGCCGCATTCCAATAACCCCCATGTGCGCAAGTCGATGGCGGCAGGAGAGATTCAGCACATAGGCTGGGCTTACGAGCGTCCCGGAGGTAAAGGGCGTGGCTTTGGGACGACCGGAGGACACTACCATGAGACGTGGGATAGTGACAACTGGCGCACTCTGGTTCTAAATGCCATTACTTGGACTTCGGGCGTCGAGGTGCCTGAGACTGGAGTTCCCTCTGCCAAGAACCCAGTTAGTCAGGCTAACTGAGCCCGTTCGGAAAAAATTCGGTCCCCGGGGTTAAATTCCGCGAATTACGGGGGTATGGGCACTGGGATCGTGCCAGATGGGAATTGGAGGATCCCGGGGCTGCCGACGTCGCAGTCTGGTGCAAAGTTCGAAAGAGACCGGTCCAATAGCGGACGGGATAGTGAAAAAATCTGGAGCAGACGAAAAAAGAGTAGGAGCACATACCTGCTGACCGACTTTTGCCGGCCCGAGGCAACACCTTGACGAAAAAGAAAATCCCTTTCAGGGAAGGGCTACGATTGGGTTTGTTTTTTGCTTAATCCGTAGTGAACTTCCCCGTCATGCGCCTATTCCTTCAAGATTGTCTCAAGTCAGCTTTCATCGTTCTGTTGCTTGGCTCCTTTTTCAACGAGGCTGAGGCAAGAAAAATTACACTCGGGGTTAAGCCGGGACTGCATTTCGATCCCAAGGTTCTCCACGTTCTACCCGGGGAAGATGTCGAATTGACGTTCGATAACTCGGACGTGATGATGCATAACTTCGTCCTAGTCAAACCCGGTGCGCGCATGGAGATCGTTGAAGCCGCAAACGCACTTGGCGAAAAAGGTCCTGCCCTCCACTACGTCCCGGATTCTGCAAAAGTGCTGGCCGCGACCCCTGTGGTTGAGCCCAAGAATAAGTCGACGGTCAAGTTCACGGCCCCCGTGAAGGAAGGTAATTATCCCTACGTTTGTACATTCCCCGGCCATGGATTCCTGATGCATGGAACGCTCTTTGTGGCAAAAAACGAGCCGAAGGAGCTTACTGCAGGCCCGACTAAGAGTGCAGGGTCACCGGTGGGCGTTCCCGGGGAACTGGAATCAACTCTTTTTTCTCCCAATACCGTGACCCCCTGTGTGGCATGCATCGGGGTCGCCCCTACGGGAGAAGTCTACGCTGGGGTGGACCAGATCGGTTCGCTGGGCAAGGGGGGAGGAAAGGGCAGGATCATCCGTCTGGTCGATGAGGATCATGACGGGATATCCGATTATCGAACCGAGTATGCCTTGATTGACAACCCGCGGGGCATCGTGCCGGTTGGGAACAAGCTCTACGTGCTTCACGCAAAGTGGGGAAAAGGAACGAAGTTTGAGGGGATGTTTCTTTCCGTCCTTGAGGACAAGGATGGCGACGGGATGGCGGATGGACCACCCAGACACTTGGTCAAGGAAATCAGCACGCGAAAATTCAATCAGTCCAGGGGGGTTGACCATACAACCAACGGGATACGAATGGGAATCGACGGGTGGATTTACGTTGCAGTGGGAGACTTTGGTTTCGTTGATGCGGAGGGAACGGATGGGACTAAGCTGACCATGTACGGAGGTGGAATCATAAGGGTTCGGCCTGATGGGACCGAGTTGGAAACTTACGCCGATGGCCTGAGAAACATCTATGACGTGGCCATCGACCCTTTCATGAACGTATTCACACGGGGCAACACCAACGACGGTGGTGGATGGAACATGCGCTTTATCCATGAAGTCCAGACTGGCGAATACGGCTACCCGGACCTTTTCAAGCGTTACACCAGCGAGATCATCCCTGCCCTTGTTGATGTTGGTGGCGGATCCGGCACGGGAGCAATGTTCTTCGACGAGCCGGGTTGGCCGGACAAGTACAACGACGTCCCGATGATGTGTGACTGGGGGCGGGGCCAGCTATTTATTCACCGGGTAACTCCCGACGGGGCCAGCTTCACTCAGAATCAGGAGAGCTTCATCAAATGCGGAAGAATCACCGATGTTGACTGCGATGGCTCCGGGCGTCTCTTCATAGGCAGCTGGGGCAACTCCGGTTTCAAGGGAGGGACCGATGGCTACGTCGCCCGGGTCGTCCCGAAGGGTTGGAAATACAAGGAGTTTCCCGACCTCCAAAAGCGCAGTGAGGTCGATCTGGCGAACATGCTCGCCAGTCCAAGCTCCAAGGCAAGGCTGCACGCTCAGCAGGAAATTCTCCGTCGGGGAGGGGAAGGTCGGGAAGTCTTGGCAGTAGCGGCAGATCAGAGGCTAACCCCGAGGGCCCGGGTAGCGGCAATCTTTACCCTGAAGCAGCTGCTCGGAACAGAGTCTCACGAGGATCTTCTCAAGCTTGTCGATGATCCTGCCGTGGCGGAGCATGCCCTGCGGGCTCTTGCCGACCGAAAAACTCAGGTCGAAGGAATCCCGCAGGCTCCCTTCGCAAAGGCCCTTCAAAGTAAAAACCCACGCATACAGGTTGCGGCTGCAGTGGCTCTTGGTCGCCTTGGAGACAAGTCGGCGGCTAAGGCCTTGCTCGCCGTTTCCAGTCCCCCTGTGACGGACCCCCTGCCGGTATTTCAGGGGCCTGACCCGGTAAATTCCAACCCCAATGGTGTCCATCAGAGCCCAATTATCGACGGAAACAAGACACATCGATTTGACGTCGATATCTCGGGCTGGAAAGAGCTTTACCTGACCATCGGGGATGGCGGCAATGGCGACGGTAACGACCACGGGGCTTGGTTCGAGCCGACTCTGGTCAAGAAGGACGGCTCCATCATCAGGCTGACTGACCTCAAGTGGACTCAAGCCACCCAAGGTTGGGGCAAGACCGGCGTGGGCATCAGTCCGACAGGGGCAAAACTAGTGCGCTCGGACAAAAAAAAGATGGCCTTTGGAATCGGTTCCCATGCAGTGAGCGTAATTTCCTACAAGGATTTGCCCCCTGGCATCGTGCGATTCAAGTGCGTGGCCGGGTTGGCTGACACGCACGGTGGTGGACGGGTACGTTTTTACGTCGGCAACAAAGTGATCAAGAAGTTCGCTGGTGGCGGAAAAAAGCAAATCGTCGAAGGACCGCACGCCATTCCAAACTCTGCGTCCATCCTCCCCCATGTTGCCCGCAAAGCTCTGGTCGCTCTGCGGTCCGGTCCGGCCTGCGTGGATGCAATCGGCACGCCCCATCAAAGCGGGGCACTCATGGCCCTACGCTACATGCATCACCCGGAAGCAGTCGACGCCCTCCTGAGGCGTTTCGAAAAAACTGTCAAATCTGATACCAAACAGCGCATCGCGAGGAGTCTCGTGCGCTTGGCAAACAAGGAAAAGGTCTATCTGGGAGACACTTGGTGGGGCACCCGGCCGGACACCCGCGGCCCTTACTACTACCCGACTCCCTGGGAAAAAACTGAGGAAATCCACGCAGCTCTCGTGAAAGCGGCCAAGATGGGTGATCCCGCCACTCGCTTCGTCATTTCCAAGTTAGCCGAGAAAGACAGGGTGAGTATACCCGGCCTTCCCAAGGGAGACTGAGATTGGAAGAGATGCCGCCTCTGTCGCGCGATTCCCCAAGGATGGAGCGTGCGCATGGGGGCTGTGGGCTACCGGCGACGGCGTGAAACCCGGTCGTCCCGGGATGACTGGCAGGCACTGAGCTTGCTTAGCTCATACATGTAAATAGTTCCGGAGGTCCGGTAGATTCTATGAGGATGGAAGAATTTTCCTCCCCGATGGCCTATGCTGCATCCAAGGCTAGATAGTGCCAGAGCTTGGGATGCAGGAGAGACATCCCTCCTTCTGGACTTTTCTTAAGCTATCACCATGGTTGACAGCCCGGCCAAGGGAGCTTCAGATTCTGCGCAACCTTATGGCTCAAAAAATTGCGTTTCTGACCGCTGGTGGACTTGCTCCATGCCTATCCTCCTCGATTGGGGGCTTGATAGAAAAATACAATGAACTGGCTCCGGACGCGGAGTTGAGTGGCTACTTGAACGGATATCAGGGGCTTTTGCTTGGGCGCCGGATGCTGTTTCCTCCCGAAGCGAGGGATAGGCATGAGGTTCTCTATCGCTTTGGAGGCAGCCCGATTGGGAATAGTCGAGTCAAACTGACAAACGTTGAGGACTGTGAGAGGCGGGGACTGGTGCAAGCAGGCGAAGAACCGCTCAAGGTCGCTGCGGAGCAGCTTAAGAAAGACGGAATTGATATTCTGCATACCATTGGAGGCGACGATACCAATACGACCGCCGCAGATCTGGCGGGATATTTGCAGGAGAATGGATACGACCTGACCGTTGTTGGCCTTCCGAAGACTGTAGATAATGATGTCTTCCCGATTGTGCAAACGCTCGGGGCATGGACTGCAGCCGAGCAGGGTGCGATCTTTTTCGAGAACATTGCAAATGAGAACACCACGAGTACACGACACCTGATCATCCACGAGGTAATGGGACGGCACTGTGGCTGGCTGACTGGAGCTACGGCGGAGGCCTATCGCAAGCGATTGGACGGGTGGAACTTCCTGCCAGGCATGCGTCTTTCCCGGGAATGCTGGGACGTCCATGCGGTCTGGGTTCCGGAAGTGGATCTTGACCTCGATGCCGAGATCGAGCGCCTTAATGGGGTCATGGATGAGCATGACTGTGTAAACCTGTTCCTGAGCGAAGGGGCTGGGATGGACGCGATTATCCGCGAGAAGGAAACTGCTGGAGAAGAAGTGAGACGTGACGCTTTTGGTCACGCACGCCTTGATGAACTGAACCCGGGAAAGTGGTTCGCGTCCAAGCTCAAGGAGAGACTCAATGCGGACAAGGTTCTCGTTCAGAAAAGTGGCTATTTCGGAAGGTCTGCAGCGCCTAATGAGCGTGATCTTGAGTTAATAAAGAGAAGCGCTTTTGCTGGTGCCGAGTATGCCTTAGACGGACAAAGCGGGGTTGCAGGGATGGATGAAGATGCCGGTGGCGAGATGAGCTGCATTGCCTTTCCCCGGATCAAGGGCGGGAAGCCCTTCGATATCGAGCTTCCGTGGTTTGAGGACATGCTGCGCGCAATCGGTCAACCGAAGGGAGTTCGGGCAGCGGGGCACTAAACGAGGATTTCCCGGTTAGCCCACGATTGACCGGAAGAAGTCCGGGTGATCGCTCTCGAGAGTCGCCTTATCGGGAATGGGGTAAAAAATCTCTCTTTCCTGCGCCGCTATCCAGAAGCCGGTGCGGAGTTGGAGGAAAGAAATTCGTCCCAGAACGGAGTCAAGGCTGATGGCCTTGGTGGACTTCTCCGGCTTGCCTTGAAGCTCTTGAATTTGCTCCTTGAGCTTGTGAGGGTGGACGTTGGGGATTGGAGAAGTGTGAAAGGGATTGGCTTCGAGTTGTTTCAGAAAATCCTCAATGACAAAGTCGATTTGGGTGAACATGACTTCCGGAGCGCTTTTCGGTAGGGAGAGATCAGTGATGTATTCGCCAAATTCCGGGGGAGCCATGTGGCTCATCACGATGGCGCTGAAGGGACAAACCTCCTGATATGTCCTGATGAAGCCAGGTTCATGAACCCGCTCATAGGGCTCCTGCTGGAGACGAAGGACCTGGCCGGAGACCGATGTGACGTAGAGGTCAAGGAAGGCCGACAGGTCGATATGCTCAAGAACGCGGTAACAGGATATGAACTTGGTTCGCTTAGGTCTTCCTGCCTGATTCGGAACAACGTCCTTCATCAATTCGTCAATCCGGAAATAATCGTTCCGGTAGTCGTCGGCAATCTGGGCGAAGATCACCTGCCCGTGGTAGTAGCGCGAACTCCCAACGGTGTAATGCTTACCGAACTCTTCCGGAGGAAGGTTAGAGGCCACCAGGGCGTAATTAGGCCACATGATGACGTAGAGATGTTGTTCTATCTGACTGATGCCTCCATTGTTCCTCTTACAGGGTAAGTGTCAAGAGGGCGAAGCAGCTGGTTTACGACGCGCCCGCAAATCGTGTTCTTGCTGGATATTTCCCGGAGGCCTTTCAGTTTGAGAAAGATGAGCCTGAAAACGTTCCTTTTCGTCTGTCTGTCAGTTGCTGCTGGAGGGTGCACGGTCTGGGCAGAACAAGATCAGAAGGACGGGAACGAAACAACGAGGCCACCGTCCCGCCACACTCCGTTGGTGAAATTGATTGAGCGTTGTCTGCCCGCAGTAGCTTCTCTGCAAACCGTTCAGGAACAGAATGAAGCGGGTGTTTTTACGATGGGAGTGGGGAGCGCCTCAGTCATTCATAAGGAGGGATATCTGCTCACCAACAACCATGTTCTTTTTCGGCTGCACCAAGGTCAGGCATTTCTCCCGGGGCAGCCTCC
The DNA here is from genome assembly GCA_002715825.1 of Roseibacillus sp. Classification (GTDB taxonomy): domain Bacteria; phylum Verrucomicrobiota; class Verrucomicrobiia; order Verrucomicrobiales; family Akkermansiaceae; genus Roseibacillus_B. Next base: position 84,028 of record PBAI01000001.1, read on the forward strand.
AATGCTGTTCCGGATAATCGCAACGATGGGCTCAGAGGATTTGGCCCTCGTTAAGGTAGATGCGGGAAAAAGTCTGCCGTTTTTGAAGTTCGGGCGGAGTCACGATCTCATGCTGGGGGAGCCGGTGGTCGTAATTGGAAACCCCGGGGGCCTGGTTCACTCTGTCTCGGAGGGGATTGTGAGCGGGCTCAACCGATCGACTGCAGTAGCTGGAGCATTTCTTCCAGGGATGGTGCAGACCAGTGCGGCAGTAAGCGGTGGGAATTCGGGAGGTCCGCTCATTAATGCTCTTGGGGAACAGATTGGGATAATTACCTCAAAGAAGCTCGATGGTGAAAATATTAACTTTGCGATAACCGCTGACCGAGTTCGGGAGATATTTCCAACCCTTCTTTCGGCTGAACTTCGCTATGGGTTCGAGCTCGGCCTGCAGGTGGAGATGCTGATGCCTTCCGTGGTGGTAGGAGCTGTCACAGAGGGTTCACCAGCTGATAAAGCGGGAATTGAAATAGGGGATTTGATTGAAGCCGTCGACGGTCGCGGGGTGAGGAATGGCATGGATTTTCATCTGGCACTCGTCGGGAGGGCTCCGGGAGAGCGGTTGGACCTGAGGATTCAGCGCAAAGAGGAGGAAAAGAATATCGAGGTGGAGCTTGGGGAACTGGAGTTGCTCGAGCCGGTAGCGGAAGAGGGGATGAAGAGTGGTCTGAAATTTGCGGGCTTTGAGGGTAGTTGGGATGCCTTGCCAAACTTTGATGAGCTGGTTCCAGTTGTGGATGGCGTTGTCACGATACCTACCGAGGACGCCTTCAGTAGCGAGACTGGGGAAAACTATGGGATCCAATTCGAGGGGTTCGTCAAGATCCCTGAGGAAGGCCTGTATACATTTTACACTTCATCGGACGACGGTAGTCGACTCTCCATCGGAAATGACGTCGTGGTAAACAATGATGGGCTGCATGCGGTTCAGAGGAAAAGTGGGCTCGTTCGTCTAACCGCAGGGCTTCATCCGGTAACCGTTTTATTTTTCGAACGGGCCGGGGATGAAAAGTTGGAGATTTCCTGGGAAGGCCCCGGCTTGGCTCTGGAGCTTGTGCCGGAAGCGGCATGGTTTCACAAGCCGTGAGCCATTCCGGAATGAACAACAGCCCTCTCGTCAGGGCAGTGGGTCGACGAGAGTTGCCCGGAGCCGCATGAATAACCGTGCGTCATCGCCTGCTTCGAAGGTTGGTGTGTAGGTGACAATTGAGGTTCCCTCGTTACCTGCTACCTCGGAAACGAGGGCGGTTTCGTTTGTCCAGAGAATGAGGTCTCTGGAAACCTCCACCGTGAGGAGAACATCGTCGGCGGAGAGCTTCCGCTGGAAGCTAAATGTCAGAGTGCCGTCCTGACGCTCCGCGGAGAGTAATTCCGGTCCACTGAGGGAGTTCAGATTATCGCTTCCGAGTGCGTGTTCGAGGAATGCGGGGAGGCCGTCCTGATCGCTATCTTCGAGAGGGTTAGCTCCTTCAAAGGTTTGGCTGCCTGACCTTCCGGGAGAGCCTCCGAGGCGCCAGTTTGTTGGGATTCCGTGACCAAGAGGGTCGAGGGGATCGTTGGCGGAATTGTCACTGGTACGCATCAGTTCCATGGCAAATCCACCAGCATCGGCCTGTTCTGGCCAGGGAAGGCTGTCATCATAAGAAAAATCGTGAATGGGAAATGTGCCAAGGGCGATCTTGATCCTTTCGCCATCATTCTCGAGGCGGTTTTCTTCCTCGTTCAGATATTCCCCAGCGACCGGAAGGTCCGATCCGTAGAGCTCCTCGAAGGCCAGGCGGTTCCGCACGATAAGAATGTATGCGCCTGCCGCGAGGACCGTGCCATCTTCGAAATCGTAATCGATCCCTTTGGTGAACCGCACGTCGGTGAGATCGAGAGGGTCTGCGCCGATGTTGTGCAGCTCCAGATACTCTGTGTCATCGGAACCCTCTGGATTATACATGATCTCACTTATGACCAGATTCTCCTGATAGGCGCTGGCCATGGGGTCGGAGGCTTGGAATTCCAATGGGGCGGACCAGTGGCTCCAGCGGCCAGTGGAATCTTGATGACGGACGCGAGCCCGATACGTCTGGCCGCCTTTGATGGCAGAGGCAGGTGGTCGGATTTCCGGGGTAAAGGCTGAAAGTTCTCCGCTTTCCCACGTTGCGCTCCACTCAAAGGGAAATGGTGCATTGTCTCCCCGGGTGTAAGGAGCATGCGGTGCGATACGATATTCCATTGCACCAAAACTACCCGAATTGTCAGAGAACTCGGATGAGGCAAAACGCAGACCGTTGGCAGGATATCCTGGCTCGCTCAGGTCCGTGATCACAGGAGTCTCGGGAATCGCCGGGTCTGCACAAAGTTCGTCAAGATAAGCGTCCCGCCCCTCCCGACCGGACGTGCCGCTGTCCCGAGAGTTAGGAGCCATCGTTCCACTGTNCCCTCCCGTCCAGCTCCCTCCGGTAAAGGCGAACATTTTCATGTCACGGGTGCGCAGTCGNATATCGCCATCGTTCTGTGAGCCCGCAGAGGCAGGNGCATTGGTCCAGCGGAGACGGTCGGCCTGTTGGAAGNTGATCACNCGATCCTGAAGCATGTCGATCAGGCCGTTGATTTGACTCGGTTGCCAGAGAAGATCCCGGATTTCGCGAACCACATTNCGATACTCCTTGTTGAACTCCGCTCTCGATCCCATCGCGTACTTACAGAAATCNTCGCCTCCATTCCAGTTTGGTCCCCAGCTTGTATCGGAGTCCCAGGGCAGGACTTGCAGAAGNCCGAAGCGGGANCGGTCTGGCTTGAAGTAATACGCCCGGTTTTTTAGGTGCTCAGCNGTGTTAGGCTGGACATCGTAGTGTCTTACCGCATCCACGATTGCGTGGTAGTGNTACCAGGANTNCCANTCGACGTGNTGTCGNAGCCAGGAGTCNTTTCTGCTGGGTCGCAGATTGAAGATGATGTTTTCGTAATCTGCTCCACCCCGGACGCCCCGGGGGGCATGGTAACGAATGACATCNGATCCCTCGGTTAANCCNGACTTGAGNTTGTAGAGATTCCCCTTCTCGAGATCGTGAGCCTCCAGAAATCTTCGATCGTAGTCTTCGGTGGCGAGAAGAAATCCGTAGAAGTCGCCANGATACTGGTCAGGAGCTTCCTCGGTGCTTTTTATGACACGGAAGTGGAACCAGTGGGTAAAGGGTGCAGCGGTTCCCGTGGTGTTCCAGAGAATAGAGTTAGCGGCNTCNTAGAGNCCAAAATTCGTGCCTCCNCGGGCATGNATCTTGTGCGAGTTGAGCGTGCGCCACTTGGTGGGGTAAGGATTCCCCCAGATATCATGGAATTGGACGTAGTTTCCCCGATTGAAACGAAACCGGAAACTNCGTTTNCCTCGGTTGGAATACCGGGCGTTTCTCTGGCGCAGACGATAACCGATGTTGTCATATACGATTCCGTCGTAGACGAAAGTCGCACTCCAGTTAAAGGCACTGCGGGCGTCATAGCTGTTGCGAGGAATTTGATTTCCGTCATANGCCACGCATTGATCGTAATCCTGCTCGGAAGTNAGAAGGTGATAGGCNGGAAGAGTANTGAGGACTGTGTCCGCCGGGTAGGTTCGGGTGGTGGTCTCGTAGTCCGGTATGCCATCGTAGACAAAGGATGAGAAGTTCAGCGATTCATCGTCAGGGAAGGGGGCGGTAGCGGAAGTTCCTTCACTATCTCGCACCGTGATACGGTAGCGGATCAGGGTGCGGTTCTGATAGGAATTGGCTGGGATGGTAGCAGTGTAGATGTTGTCGCCAGCTATGGAGTCGCCTCCAAGCCCGTCGTCATTCATGGCGAGGTTCACCCAGTTACGGAGGTAGGCGGGATTGGGCTGGCGAGGACCCGTCGGGTTACTCAGAAGCTCGGAATACGATTTGGCGAGGAAAGCNGGAACATAGCGGCCNGGGAGGACGAGNGTGTAGGCNAGGGTTACCGNCCCAACGCCGTCTGGATCTGTGACCTTNGCNGTAATAGTCAGATCCTNCGTGCTTGTTGGNTGCTGGGGGTCATGGCGAACCTGCCGNATGTTGGGNGGAGCGNCNCNGCTGTAGACGNTGTTAGCTGCNGAGGGAGTGGGAGGGCCAAGGNNTCCATTGCTTCCTGAGCTTCGCCAGGAGCTTCCAAGGTCATTGTCGAGATCNGGATTGATNAGCTCCATCGAGCTGCCGGCACCATCCGCAGCAATNGGCCAGGGAAAATCGATATCGAAGCTTACTCGATCGATACGCTCNCCGGAATCNTCGAGGAGTTCAACGGTTTCGCCTTCTCCGCTCAAGCCGCCAGAGTAAGGGCCAANGACTCTGNGTTCACCCGCNGGAATNGAGAACGCNGAACGNAGNGTTGCAGGGTTTTCCGCCACGACGATGTAGGCCCCNGACTCGAGNAGAGAGTTCTCNGGGAAGGTGAAATCAATNCCGCCGGCGAGTTTCCATCCGTTCAGGGCNANGTCCTCTGGNCCCGGGTTGTAGAGCTCGATGAACTCGGTAGCGATATAGTTGAGGTCGTTGTTGTAGTGGATTTCGTTNATNACNGGTGCAGCNTGCAGAGCGGCNGNTCCAAAGAGCGCNAGAGAGGGANNAACCAGTGTTTTNGNGNATGNGAGGNATTTTGGCACGGNNCTGGGGGGGAGTTTCGAATCTGAAAGNGTTANTGTATCCACGCTGNTGATGTCGANTGTGATTGAAGAGGNNCANAGNTTCTNGATNACGACTTTNCTATCAGCTGCAACANNCCTGANNNTGATGGAATCTTCCATCGAGCCNGCGGGCNTTTTGCAGGGGGCGATTGNCTNNGACTTCTGCTNCNNGGAGAGTTCACCNNGTCCCGNAAGGCNTCNNGCGAAAGCAGGGAGGAGGNCAGAAAGCGTGGAATGNGGCNCACNGNTGGGATCTTAGGAGATAAAACGCTCCGTATCAACNGATTCGACCGGGATTNGAGAANAGGGGNATTNAGAGGCTTCGATCATCGCTNGTTAGAGAAAGNTNTGCTTTCCTNCTCGTGTTCCGGGCCTTCTTTCNCCCACAATCCNGCGCCGATATGAAGTCCATTGCTTTCACTGCGTCTCTCCTGAGTGCTGCTCTCCTTTCTGCCGCAGAGCGNCCCAATGTCGTCATTGTNTATGGTGACGATGTTGGATACGGCGATGTTGGNGTCTACGGNAGCACCAAGATCCCCACNCCTTTCATTGACAAGATTGCCGGGGAGGGACTCCGGTTTACGGACGGGCACTGCACCGCGGCCACNTGCACNCCGTCNCGCTACTCGATGCTCACAGGNCTCTANGGTTTCAGGGAGGGAGTGCGNATCCTTCCTCCCAATGCTCCTCTCTGCATCCCGACNGATATNCTCACCCTTCCCAAGTTGTTTCGCAAGGCGGGTTACCGGACCGGAGTGGTTGGCAAGTGGCACCTCGGNCTGGGGGCCAAGGGAACCCCGGTGAACTGGAANGGANAGGTCAAGCCGGGCCCCCTCGAGATCGGGTTCGACTACTCCTTTCTCCTCCCGTCCACCAACGACCGGGTGCCTTGTGTCTACCTCGAGAACTACCNGGTGGTGAACCTCGACCCCTCNGANCCNNTGTATGTNAACNCNGCNCCCGAAGGTCATAAAAGCACGGTCTATCCCTANGGTCGAACCAACCCCGAGGCGGAGACCTATTACCCGGGAGATCATCAGCACAGCGAAACCGTGATCAACGGGATCGGACGCATCGGTAAGATGTGGGGTGGAAAGTCAGCGCTCTGGAATGACGAGACCATGGCCGATGAGTTTGCGACGCAGGCCCGCAAGTTTCTTGAACGCCAGAAGAAGGAGAGCCCCTTTTTCCTCTACGTTTCCTCCCAGGATATTCATGTGCCACGGGCCCCGCATCCCAGATTTCAAGGTAAGACTAAGCTCGGAAAACGTGGAGACGCGATGGTGCAGTTTGACTGGATGGTCGGGGCGGTCTCACAGGCTCTTGAAGACACCGGCTTTGCCGATAACACCATTTTCATCGTCTCTTCGGACAATGGACCGGTTTACGATGATGGATACACGGATGGGTCCACGGTGCGTAAGTCTACCGAGGAGTCCGACCAGGGGCACGATGGCTCCGGCCCCTACCGCGGGGGAAAATACCAGATTTATGAGGGGGGAACGCGAGTGCCTTTTCTTGTTCGCTGGCCCGCGAGGATCAAGCCCGGGGTGTCCTCAGCCCTTGTGAGCCAGATTGATTTTGTTGCCTCCTTTGCTGAATTGCTGGGAATCAAACTCAAGGCTGGAGAAGCTCGTGACAGCCGGAGCACGCTGGCTGCTTTTCTTGGTGAGAGCGAGACGGGTGTGCCCTTTACCTTGGAAGAAGCGGGATGGCAGGTGGCTATCCGTTCGGGGGACTGGAAGTTTATCCCCGGGCAGAAAAAGAAAGGGCCTCAGCTCTACGACCTGTCGAAGGATGTAGGAGAGCAGAACAATGTGCAGGCCAAGCATCCTGAGGTCGCCAAGCGACTTGCGACTCAGCTCGCTGCGTTGCGTAAAGGAAAGGGCTTGAGGAGCGACTAAAGAACGAACATCAGGAAATTGGAGCGGAAAGCAAATTGTCAAAACATGGCTTCCGATTTTCGCGTCGTTTTCCTTTTGGGTTTTAGTCTTCCTTGGCCAAGGAGAGGCAAATGATTTCCGTATCATTACGGATGAAGGCACATTTGTTGGCGTAGGCAGGATGGGTCCAGACGATGCGCCGCTGGCGCAGGTCGGCGCCATTGGGTGCGATGACATGGGCACGGTCAATCTCCTCGTATCCCTTGGGAGAGAGTCGGGCAATGGCGAGGTCTCCCTTCTCGGTGAACAGGAAATAGCGGTCCTCGTGCGGCGTCACAAAGGCAGTGCCCCATCGGGTGGGCTTGTCGAGGTTGATGGGCTTGAAGGACTCCCAGACCCGCTTGCCAGTAAGGGCCTCCATACAGCGAAACTGCCCGTAACTACAGGCCGCGAAAAGGTGGCCGTCCCGCAGGACGGCGGTGTTCATGATGCCGTGGAGATGAGTGGTTTTGCGTTCACTGGCCTGTTCGGTGCGGTAAACGATCTTCGGGGTGCTGTGATCTGCCTTGAGCCGAAGAAGCATTGAGCCGTTATAGAACGAGGAGAGGAAGAGGTGATTCTCATCAATCATCTGGGGAACTGGGATGCTGAGGCCAAAACGAATTTTCCAAGGAACAGACCAGAGTTGTTTGCCGGTCCTCGGATCGAGAGCGTTGACGCTTTCAGGGTGCCAGATAATGAGAAGATCATTTCCCTTGTGGGAAACAAGCTGGGGCGGGCAGTAGCCTGGCTGGGCCGCGGTCAGGGAGCGCCAGATCTCCTTGCCGGTTTTCTTGTGAAAGGCGACCGCTGTGCTTCCTGCTCCGCCGGCGAGACAGATCAGGAGGTCTCCATGAATGAGCGGGGAGGCTGCGAAACCCCAAGTCTGGGTTTTGATGCCGAACCGCTCCTTGAAGTCATGCTTCCAGATTTCCGAACCATCCTGTGCCGCGCGGCAGAGAAGGAGTCCCTCGGCTCCGAAGGTGTAGACCCGCTCTTCATTGACGAGGGGAGTTACTCGGGGGCCTGCGGGATAGGACATGGTATAGGCGCACGGGTAGGACTCTTCCCACATCATCTTGCCGGTAGAGGAGTCAAGGCAGAGGAGGCGTTCTGATCCGGGTTGGGCTCCGGTGCGGGCAGATTGCCGCTTGGCGTCGGCGCTCTGGTCGACCTGCCGGTCCATGAGGTAGACGCGATTATTGACGACCGCGGGACCTGCATACCCCCGGCGGATGGGGGTGCGCCAGAGAACCTTTGGGCCTCCTTCGGGAAATTTATCGAGGACGCCAGTCTCCCTCCATACCCCATCTCGGCGTGGGCCAAACCATTGGGGCCAGTCATCGGCAAGTGCTGAAAGGGGCGCGAGAGCTGGAAGCAGAACAAGGATGAGTCTCATGGCAGTGTCTCAGGTTACAGAATTCCGGGGCCTTTGCCATTATCCAATGGCAGCCGGGAGGCGCTGTGCTAGTCTTCCCCCAAGCTCCCTGAAGTGATGGACGTTACCAACAAAAGTAAAAAACCCCTGATTGTTCCGCTTCCAGGCGGCAAACGTCTCTTTCTTGCGCCTGGCAAGACAGGACAGGTGACGCCCAAGGCCCTCAACCATCCGCCAGTGGTTAAATTGATCGAGAGTGGGGACTTGAAGTCATCGGTTGGTTCGCAGGGATCGGGCCAGCGTGGCCAAAGTAAGGTCAGTGGTCCGTCGGGAGGAAGTAGTTCTGCCCAAGGTGGATCCGGAGCGGCACGGCAGTCTGGCGACCGTTAATACCACTGCATCTTGTAAATCTTTGAAGGTCGCTGTGGTGGGCAGCTGTCATGGCCGCTGCTTGGACTTCTTGCGCGGTTTAGGCGAGGGGGAGGAAGGGGTGAACTCAATATATTGTTTTTCCTTGTCGACGTCAGATATGGTGACCCGGAGAGAGCTTCCGAGAGTAATGAGTCTCCCTGAACTGCGGTCCTTGACCTGCTGTTGGCGGAGATTGAGATGATACTGATTCCGCTTGAGAAGTCGGCGAGGGATGAGGCCGGGGACTCCGAGTTCAGAGACTTCTATGAGAATCCCGAAGGTGCAGATCTGGGTAACGAAGGCGTTGTGCAGGGTTGTGTCGCCGCATCTGAGTTTGTGGATAAGGTAATCGCACAGTTTTGAGCGCTTGCTCACTCGCTCGGCATCAGAGGAGTTTTTCTCGGCCGTCGAAAGATGCTCTGCGATGCGGTAGAGTTCGTGCGGGTTCGTAGCCTTTCGTTCAAAAAGGGTGCGATGAACGAGGAGGTCAGCATAGCGTCTTATAGGAGAGGTAAAGTGGACGTAATGGTCCTTGGCCAATCCGAAATGACCGTTGGGCCTTGTCGTGTAGCGTGCCCTTGGCAGGGTGCGGAGTAATCCAATCTGGAGCGCGGGTCCTGCAGGCGTTCGGCTCAGGCTGGTCATCAAACTCTGAAATTCCTGGTGTGATTTCAGTTTGCCGCAGGGAATCTGGTGGCGGCGGAGGGATCCCCGGAATTTACGCAGACGGGCGAGGTCAGGTTTGTCGTGGCTACGATGAATGGTCACTCTTTGTAATTTGCTGAGATGGGTTGCGACGGCTTCGTTCGCCAGAAGCATGAACTCCTCAATCAGTTGATGGGCTCTGTCGTGGATGACAGGTTCGATGGCCTTGACTCTTCCCCTTCGGTTCAAAAGAAGGCGTATTTCACGGGATTGGAATTCCAGTGATCCTGAGCGGATGCGTTGAGCGCGGATCTTCTGGGCGAGCCGATCCGAGGAACGAAGCATAGTCTCAAGATGGCCCGGCTGGGTGCCTCGGATAATATCCATGGCTTCGTGGTATGTGAAACGCCTCTTGGATCGAATAAAAGCGGAGAAAAAGCGGGTCTCAAGGACCTTTCCGTCGTCCGTGAGAGTGAATTCAACGCACTTCGTGAGGCGGTCGGAATCAGGGTGGAGCGAGCAGAGGCCATTGCTCAGGCTGCTTGGGAGCATCGGGATCACTCGTTCCACAAGATAGGTAGAATTCCCCCGGAGGCGTGCTTCCCGGTCGAGTTGGGAATTTGGCCTCACGTAATGGGAAACATCAGCGACATGAACCCGGAGCTTCCATCGCTTTCCTCGGGTCCGCTGAAGGGAAAAGGCGTCATCAAGATCCAAAGCAGAGGACGGGTCTATACTGACGACAGAATCATGACGGCAGTCTTTGCGGCCGGCAGTATCCTGTTGTTTAATGTGAGAGCCAAATTTATCGGCTTCCCGGAGGACTTCCGTTGGAAACGATTCGCGGAGGGGGGATCCCGCCTTATAGCGGGATTGGGATTTCATGGTAGCTATGGAATATAATATTGAGCCCAGAGGTTGTCGCGGAAACGATCCACGCGCCAAGGGCACGGATTTTTGCCTGCAGTGGTTCTGCGGCGGAGGGCTCCGAAGAAGGGAGCCGCTTGTCTCTGCCGACCGGCAGCGTGATCAGGCTGGCATCACCTGTTTCGATAGCAAGAGAAATACGAGGGCTACTTTCCCCTAATGATCTTGCCGTTCTTTTTCCGGGTCCACGTGAAGTTACTGTGGTCAAAGATGAAGGCCTTTTTGGTGGCTACCGGTTGGGATGGATTTTTCGGAAGCCAATCGCGGGCAGCTTTGATCAGCTCTGCATATTTCGGATCCTTCGCGATATTGGTTCGTTCGCTGGGGTCTGATCGATGGTCGTAAAGTTCCCACTCTCCGGTGGTGTAATGAATTGCTCGATGGTGACGGCTCCGAACGGAAATATGGCCAGATTCTTCGACGGTAAGGGCCGGGCGCTCGCGGGTTTTAACTGGGTCTTCAAGCCATGGAACAAGGCTGACACCATCAAGATTGTCTATTGGAGGAAGTTGGCATAGTTCAATCAGAGTAGGGAAAATGTCTACGAGGCTGACTGGTTGAGCGCAGCGCTGGCTCATATTCCCAATCTCGGGAGCGCTTATGATCAAAGGGACTCTGGTTGATTCTTCCCAAAGAGTGCGTTTGTGCCAATGTCCCTTCTCGCCGAGGTGCCATCCATGGTCGGACCAGAGAACGATCACTGTGTTGCCTGCTGCATTACTTTTTCTCAGAGAGTCAAGCACGCGACCGACAAGAGCGTCAGCAAAGGAGATGCTCGCCAGATAATGTTGAATTGCTGTCCGCCAGCGCCCCGTCTCTCGGATTCTCTGAAGGTCAGCGGATTTTTTTTCGGCAAGCTTGCGCCCGGGCCGTGGAATGTCATTGAGATCTTCAGGGATGTTCTCCGGAACGAAAATCTTATCGGGTGGGTAGAGCTCGAGATATTTGCGCGGGGTATACCACGGTAGATGGGGATGGAAGATTCCGCAGGCGAGAAAGAACGGTTTATCGGTTGTTCGCCGGTCCGAATTCTTGAGAAAATTGATGGCGTAGTCGGCTACCCGAGAGTCGTCATACTCGCTTTCCGCCTGAGGAAGAACCCCCCAGTCNGCCTCNCCTGAGTAAAGTTTGATGCCCGAGTAGGGAAACTCGCGGGGACGTGGCTTGTCTGGGGTCCACGGGTAAGAGCTGTCGCCGTAGCGGAGCCATCCGTTATCATTGAAGGGGGCTCGCTTGAAATGGTCCCATTGAATCGGGGGGTTGTTTCCCGCGGTATGGTGAAATATTTTTCCAGTCCCTATCGTGTGATATCCATTTTCCCTGAAGTGAATCGGAATGGTTCGGAGCTTGGGAAGATTAGGTTTCCACCACTGCTGATTGTTATAGATGCCCGTGGAGGTAGGGTAGAGGCCACTGAGAACCGAGGCTCTGCTGGGACAGCAGACTGGAGCAGGACAGTGGGCGTTGGTGAATGCAGTGCCACTGGCCGCAAGTCGGTCGAGGTGAGGAGTGTATACTTTTCCCGGGTAGCCACCCAGGAAGCCGACCCAGTCGTTAAGATCATCGATAGCGAGGAAAAGAACATTCGGGCGGGGCGCTGCGGACAACGGTCCCGGAATAAAGTGAACCACGATGAGAAGGAAAAGGGCAAGGATAGGCCTCATAACACTGCAAATCAGCACCAAAGGGGTATTCTGACAAGAATTGACGCTACCCTGTTTGCGCACTCGGTGCTATCCTTCCTCAAGCATTTGAAATCGGTAGTGAAATATTTCCCTTTCCCAGTATTTGCAGTGGGTCTTGCCCTCACTGCCTCTCTCCAAGCTCAATTCAGTTTCACTGATCAAACGGACCTGCTTAGCAGCTCTTCCGCCAGCGGGGCTCCGATGGCAATTGTTGATCTTAATGGGGATGGGCGGGATGATTTGGTGCGGCTGCATCAGACCGATCGTCTGCTTATCGATTACCAGAATGAGTCCGGCCAACGTTTTTCAGGGTTTGACTACGGTGAACTTCCCCGGGGATCCATCTGGGCGGTCTGTGCGGCTGATGTCGATCGAAACGGCTTTAACGATCTGTTCATCGGGCCCTCATCCGGTGGAGCTCTGCTCCTCAAGGCGGGTTCTGACGGTCAGTCTTACACTTCCGAGGAGCTTCCCGATCGCGATATCTTTGTTCAGGGAACAATATTTGCCGACTTTGACAACGATGGAAGCATTGACCTTTTTGCCTGTGATGACAATGACGACAACCACCCGTACAAAAACGATGGAGCGGGAGGGTTCTCATTGCAGCGTGGGTTGATTGGGGCGTCCCTGCCGTCCAGTGTCTCCAGCGGGAATTACGCAGTCATTGAGACAGATTATGATAATGACGGACACCGTGATCTTTACCTCTCGAAATGTCGCTTGGGAGTAACGAGCTCAACTGATCGTCGTCGAATCAATCGCCTGTTCCGGAATGACGGTTCCAACAACTATACCGACGAAGGCCCCGCTGTAGGTCTCGCCGACGGTGAGCAGTCTTGGTGCAGTGACTTTGCCGACATCGACAATGACGGGGATATGGATTGTTTCATCCTTAACCATGGGGCCGGAACATCGAGGTTGCTTGAAAACGATGGAACAGGGCAGTTTACGGATATCGGTGACAGCGCCGGGCTGGGAGATATCGATTACTTCGGCATCCAGGCACTATTCCGGGACTTCGATAACGATTCCTACATTGATCTGCTCGTGACCGCCACGGATCTGGGTGGTTCCGCTGCAACTTACAGAATCTACCGCAATAATGGGGACAAGACTTTCACCGAAGTTCCGGATGTCCTGAGGCTTAGCGGGGGAGCCCCGATCTCTCATCTCCACAGCTGCGCTCTTGGAGACCTTAACCATGATGGATTTGTAGACATCTTCGGAGGTCGGGGAACGGGCTACAACGGGACCTCTGCGAGCCTCCGAGACCTGCTGTTCCTGAACACTCCCAATGGGAATCATTATCTTGCGGTGCAACTAACAGGACGCACTTCCAATGCAAACGCCATCGGCGCGCGATTGGAACTCCACGGGGACTGGGGAGTGCAACTCAGGGAAGTGCGCGCGGGAGAGGGATATGGAGTGCAAAACTCATTGACCAAGGTTTTCGGATTGGGGAACTCCACCAGTATTTCCAAGCTGGTAGTGCGATGGCCTTCGGGAATCGTTGAAGAAATTCCTTCGCCCGATGTTGACCAGTTTCTTGCTCTGAGAGAGGGAGACTCGCTTGGAAACGAGGCTTTCACTCTTCCAGTCATCACGAGTCCGCTCGCTGCAAGTGTTGTATCCGGAGATCCGTTTCGCTATCGGGTATCTACGAGCAACCTCAGTCTCTCTTACGAGCTCGGGCAAGCTCCGGAAGGCATGACGCTAGATCCGGAAAGTGGTGTGCTGAGCTGGATCTCAACCGGAGAGGGTATCCAGAACGTTGAAATTAGAGCAATCAACCCGGCTGGTGTTACGACTGAAACGCTGGCCATCACCGTAAGTCTGGCTCCGCCTCCGCCGGACTTTGCCACGGCGGTAAATAACACGGAACTGGTGTTTCTTAACACCGAGGACCCCTGGTTTGTGCAGAATCAGGTCAGCAGGCAAGATGGACAGGCACTGCAAAGCGGAGACATCGGAGACGACGGTCGTTCCTTTGTGGAAACGACAGTAGAGGGTCCAGGGGAACTTGAATTCTGGTGGAGAGTCTCATCGGAAGAAAACTATGACGAATTAGTATTTCGAGTGGATGGTGCTCAGGTCCAGAACATCAGCGGGGAAACGGATTGGGAGCTTGTCTCATATCGGGTTGCCGAGGGAAGTCACCGGTTGCGCTGGTCTTACGAAAAGGATGGTTCGATATCGAGTAACGATGATGCAGGTTACCTTGACGAAATCTTCTGGGCGGCGACTGATAGCGATGGTGATGGATTGCCTGATGATTGGGAGAGAGCAAATTTTGGGAGTCTTGCTGCCGGGGGCGGAGATGATCCGGATGGTGACTCAAGTGATAACAGATCAGAGTGGTCTGCTTCTACGGATCCCAACGATGCCACATCCTCTCTCCGAATCTTGCAGATCACCAGAAATTTGGACGGAGGATCGGCGGTAATCTTTCAGAGTGTTCCTGGGAAGCAGTATGTCATCGAAGCGTCTGAAACGATGGAGGATTTCAAGGTGGTAACCTCTCCTGTTACGGCGGAAGGCGTCACGACCGATGTGTCGGTTCAGTTGTATGTTCCTGGTTCGAGTGGAGAAGTGGTTTACGTGGGTCCTGACACCGCTGGGAGGGTGTTTATCCCCAATCAAAGCATCGGAGAATTATGGAAAGGAGGGGACGAGGACGCATTCGAAAATATCGGAGGTGATCAAGATTGGACCAATGTTACTCAGGGAATTGGCTACGATCAGAATCAGACAACGTATGACCCCTTCATAGGGACTGACTTGCAGGACCAGATGTATCGCGAGCGGGCGACTGCCTACCTAAGGCTTCCATTTGAGATTACGAATCCGGCGGCTATAACCAGCCTGAGCCTTGATGTTCGGTACGATGACGGCTTTGCCGCATGGATCAACGGTGTTCCGGTGGCACGAGGGAATACGAGGAATGGTGATCTGGACTGGAGTTCAACTGCTCCCTCCAGCCGTCCAGATAGTCAGGCAATTGAGTATGCTACCTTCGATTTAGGTGGATATGCCAATACTCTGAGGCCTGGAAGAAATATTCTAGCACTTCAGGGCCTGAATCGCTCCACGAGCAATCGTGATTTTCTTCTTCAGGTAAGAATGCGCGGGGACGAAAGCGAAATTCTTAGACCGTCCGGATATTACTTCCGAGTTCGAGTTGCTGAATAGGCGCGGTGGGGGAGCCAGAGGACGACGAAAACGCCCGCGCCTATAAAAGTCATCCAGAGGACTCGCAGGGGATAGCTCCCCAGTAGAGACACTGGTGTGGCTACGCCGGGCACGTCATTTCCGAGAAATCCATAATTCCACCCTGTGATTGCGTTGATAACGAAGAGGCAACCGACAAGTCCGACACTAAACGTCATGCTTTTTTGAAGGTCTCGAAACGTTGGACGGAATTGATCTCCCCGGAGGATAACGACGAGGGTGAAAAGTATAAAGCTGTGATAAATCCAGAAAATCCAGAAGCCGGGGTCTTCAACTCCTTTATCAGTCGTCGGGGTGAGAAACGCCCAGAGGCATAATCCTGACCAG
The DNA here is from genome assembly GCA_002715825.1 of Roseibacillus sp. Taxonomy (GTDB): domain Bacteria; phylum Verrucomicrobiota; class Verrucomicrobiia; order Verrucomicrobiales; family Akkermansiaceae; genus Roseibacillus_B. Next base: position 99,259 of record PBAI01000001.1, read on the forward strand.
AAATACAGAAGTCCCTTGAAAAGACGGGCTTCTTTGAGGACTGCCGCGGCTCCGATAAAGTTGGCAAGGTTGCACAAGTGAAGGGGGAGGCTCTGAGAAAGGTCGAAGCGAGAAGGAGACAGCCAGTAGGCGGTGTTAAGCAGTCCGGCTACAAGAGATCCCCAGCCTATCAGCTTCCGCAGGGAAATTCGGTTTGCGTCAACCGTTGTCCTTTTCGTCACTACCGCAAGGCCAGCTGTTAGAATGGCAATTACGGAAAGGGTAATAAAGTGGGAGATGCTGCCGGTTTGGAAATTGGCGATCAACATGGTGGTAAGTCTTGGACGGGTGGAAGATTCATCGTAGACGCCGTAGCCTCCCGGATAGCAGCTCGTGCAAGCAACCGGGTAGAGTCAAGCGTGGGCAGGGGGGAAATCTGATCGTTAAGGATAAGCGGCAGTTCAGTGCATCCAAGGACAACAGCATCACAATTCTCTTCGGTCTCCATTCTCCGGATAATAGAGAGCAGATCCAGGCGGTCCTGCTCGATCACTCTGTTGAAAACGAGGCGGTCAAAAATCATAGAGTTGATATGAATCCTCTCCTCGAGGGTTGGTGTAATGGCCTGCAAACCCAGGGGAGAAAGCTGCTCATTGTAGACCGGACCCTCCATGAGATACTTGGTTCCAAGGATAGCAAGACGTTTGAAATGTTGTGACTCAGCCTCTCTCGCAACGGTCTCTGAGATATGCAGCCACGGTAACGTAGTTTGTAAGTCTCGATGACTTAATGCTTCATGCACGGTATTGTCAGGACAGATGATGAAGTCGGCGCCCGCCGCAACAAGGATATCGCAGGTCCTGCTGAGCAGCTGTGCGATCGCTGGCCAATTGCCCTGTTCCAGGAAGTGACAGTATTCTCCGAAGCTGAGTGAGTGCAGGATAATCTCAGGATGGTGATGCGCGCCGAGGATCTCGCTGCATTCTCCGGTAATGGTCTCGAAGCAGAGTGCAGCTCCCGGTCCGCTGCAGGCCGCGATGCCAATGGTTTTCACGCGCTGACCGGAATCCATGTAGCAGGAGATAATCCCGGATGAGCCATCTCATCCATTTGATTTTCAGGTTTCGCAGCGTCGGGTGCTGCCTTGTCCTCCTATTTGCTCAGGAGACGCAGCGGGTAGAGGGCTTTTCGTGATATGAGAGCTTTTAATACTATTTAAAAAGGGGAGAAACCGTGAGAAGGCGCAGTTTCGGAGAAGGCATTTTTGTTAAAAGGTGTGAACCATTTCATGGATATCTTCCTTTCAACGGAAAACTAGTGGAATTTCCCGCCGGATTGCGGGGAAAACTTGATAAAACCTTTGCCTTTTTTGGATTGCCTAACCATCTTCCGCGCCATGCATCCCGACGTGGTTAAATTGGTGGAATCTGGTCGCATTCCCCAATCTGTGGGGGATCGGCTTTCCCAGTTGGCGCCGGGAAGTTTTTGTCTTCACAAGGCGTGGGGTTCTGGAAAGGTAACAGATTGGGACCTTTTTGGCGGCAAGGTGACGATAGATTTCGAAAAGGAATCTGCCCGGGTCATGGGCTTGAAGCTGGCCTTGGAGAAGACCGAGCCCTTGGAGGCTGATGATTTCCGTGCCCAGAAGATCGATAAGATTGAGGAGCTTCGGGCCCTCGCCCAGAGCGATCCTGCCAGCGTGGTGGTCCAAACCCTCGAGGCTCACGGCGGTTCCATGAAGCCAGATCAGATCGATCGTGTGCTCTGTGGCAGTGTTGTTGCGGAGGAGGACTACAAGAAATGGTGGGATCGAGCCAAGAAGGCAATGAGAGAAACGCATCGCGTTGTCGTTCCGAGTAAAAGAAACGAGGAGCTCGTTCTTCGAGATACCGACTTAAGTCCGGTTGAAACGCTGATCGCAGATTTTGATCGGGCGAATAATCTCCGCGACAAGGCGAAAGTTCTTGATGATCTCAGGAAGCACGCGCGGGCATTGGAAAGTGACGGAGTAGCGGGAGATCTCCTTGCTAAGATTGAGGAAATCAGTCGCAAAGGTTTGAAGCTTCATCTCGGAGACTCTCTTGATCTTCTTGCTGGACGTGACGAACTCCTGGAGGCCTTGAAAGAGGTCAGCCTGCCAGATAATGCTCTTCGTCTGCATGACGTGCTCGCGAGTTCCAGCGGGTCTCTCGCTCCTGAGATGGCAGGTCTCCCAGCGGTAAGGCAACGCCGAATCTATGAGTCGTTCCCTGAAGCGTTTGGAGATGAGTGGGTAGAAAAAATTCTAGGGGTCTTCGACCGCGTCGGAACACGAGGAGTTGCTGAGATAGCCAAAATGTTTTCGGAACGGGATGAAATGTCCACGTTGTTAGATCACATACGGAGTGCACTATCACGTCACTCTCTTGGACCGGATGCCCTTGCATGGATCTGCCGTGAGAGAAAAAGAGCGGCAAAGGATGTGTTCAGTCATGAAGTAGGATCCGCCATTCTTTCAGTTATCGAACAGGATACTACTGATGAGGGGCCGCGCCGCACACTGAGATTGCAGAACTTCCTTATGGAGGATCGAGAGCTTGTCGCGGATCTGCTCGCCGGTGAGGAGATGAACGAGGTGCGAAACTTCTCACGGAAGCTCTTGCAGAGCCCCGCGTTTGCAGAGTTGGACCGGAAGTCTCTCATGGCTCGCGTGATCAAGGCGCATCCTGAGGCCCAGGAGCTTGTGACAGGTGATACTGGGCCCAAGAAAGAGACGTTAATTGTATCATGGGATAGCCTCGAGAGGCGGAAGGCCGAGTATGAGGATTTGGTGAACAAGCGTATTCCCGGAAACATCAAGGAAATTGCAATCGCCCGCTCATACGGCGACCTGAGAGAGAATTTCGAATACAAGGCCGCCAAGCAGATGCAGGCGGTGCTTGCTCGTCGGAAAAGCGAGCTGGAGAAAGACTTGGACAACGCTCAGGGGTCGGATCTTACCGGAGCAGATTCAAGCTCGGTGAATATCGGAACCGTGGTGACCCTCCGCCATGGAGACTCGACGGAGCAATACACCGTTCTCGGAGCGTGGGACAGCGATCCCGACAAGCGTTTGGTATCTTATCTTTCCGAGATCGGGCAGGCGCTGATCGGTCAGAAGGTCGGCGACAAAGTCGAATTTCGTGATCTGGAGACAGAGGAGGCAAGGACCTATGAGATCGTCGAGATCACAGCTTGGAAGTAGGAAGAGCTTTCGAATTTCAAAGAATCATGCCAGACACAACCATCACCCAAGTTCGCGGTCGCGAGATTATCGATTCACGTGGTAACCCTACCGTGGAAGTTGAAGTAACCCTTCAGGGCGGAGGGTTCGGGCGTGCTGGTGTCCCTAGTGGGGCTAGCACAGGAGAGCATGAGGCGTGGGAATTGCGAGATGGCGATAAGAGTCGCTACCTCGGCAAGGGGGTTTTGGGAGCAGTCGAAAATGTGAACCAGCAGATTGCCCCAGCTCTCATCGGAATGGATGGGACCAACCAGTCCGCGGTCGATGCAGCAATGCTTTCTCTTGATGGGACCAAAAACAAAAAGAACCTTGGAGCCAATGCGATTCTGGGTGTTTCAATGGCTCTGGCCAAGGCGGCCTCCGCACAGGTTGGTCTGCCCCTGTATCAATACCTGGGGGGACCTAATTCCAAGGTTCTGCCTGTTCCAATGATGAACATTCTCAATGGGGGAGCGCATTCGGACGCGCCGATTGATTTTCAGGAGTTTATGATCATGCCCGTAGGGGCTCCGAGTTTTCGGGAATCTCTTCGATATGGAGCGGAGATATTCCACTCCCTCAAGAATGTTCTCCACGACCGGAACTTATCGACGGCCGTGGGTGACGAGGGAGGCTTTGCACCCGCTCTCGACAGTGCAGACGATGCTCTTTCGGTCATAGCGCAGGCTGTGGAAGCTGCGGGCTACAGGATGAAGGACGATATATGTATCGCTCTGGATGTTGCATCCTCTGAATTCTACGACAAGGAGAAGGGGTGCTATACCTTCAAGAAATCGGACGGCTCGGAAAAGAGCTCAGAAGAGATCGTGGAATACTACGCAGAGCTCCAGCGGAAGTATCCGATTATCTCTATCGAGGATGGTTGCGATGAAAACGACTGGGATGGATGGAAGCTGCTAACTGACAAAATTGGTGATCAAACCCAACTTGTCGGGGATGACCTTTTTGTTACCAACGTTGACTTTCTGGCCAAGGGAATTGAGCTGGGGGTAGCTAACTCAATTCTGGTCAAGGTAAACCAGATCGGGACACTGACCGAAACATTTGATGCTGTGGAGCTCGCTACCGAGAACAGCTATACCTCAGTCATTTCCCACCGCTCGGGAGAGACGGAAGATTCGACGATTGCCCACATTGCAGTTGGGACGAACGCGGGCCAGATCAAGACAGGTTCAATGAGCCGATCGGATCGGATCGCAAAATACAATCAGTTGCTCAGGATTGAGGAAGCTCTGGGAGACGACGCTGTTTTTGGTGGTAAGCTCAAGGTGAGCGCCTGAGCTGAACGGTCCGCCAGATCTATTTCCTTTCGATCCGATAAACCTTCTCGCCCTCTCGATAGAGGTCGAGGCGATCTCGGGCGACGAGCTCCAGATAAGCAGGGTCGTTTCTAATGGCATTGAGGTCTCGCCGCTTCTGGTGTTTCTCCTGCTCCACGTGTGATTCAAGAGCCTTCGCCCGTGCCAGCTCTTCTTTCAGGGCACGTAGTTTACGCATTTGAGGAACCGAAAGCACGCCGAGTGCAACACAGGCGGTAATGAGGAACACGGAAAACGCTGTTCTGGTGACAATACGCACACCGGTAGTTCTTCCGCGCACACTTCGACCAGCTGAATGTCGGGATTCCTTCGTTAGGTGGTCCGACGGAGCAGGCATCGCGAAGAGACTACCAAATTTAGTTAATAAATCCAAAATAATTGTGGTATTTGCGAATTGCGCTGGAAAAGCTGGTCCGCTCAGCCTAGACGTCGCTCAGTGTCTTCGAGCCCCTTGATTTCCGCGAAGAATATCCATCGTAGTTACACCTTGGGTAAGAAGACAGTAGACGTGCTACGTGGTATAAATCTTGAGATCGATCGCGGAGAGATAGTGTTTCTTTGTGGCGCGAGCGGAGCCGGTAAAACCACTCTTCTTTATACGCTTGCGGGCCTTGAGCGCCCGGAGCGTGGCCGGGTTCAAATTGAAGGCGCCGACCTGTATTCCCTTTCGCAGAGAGAGCAGAGCCGGCTGAGAAACAACAAGATGGGGTATATCTTTCAAAACTACCACCTCTTGCCGGAACTTACCGCGCTTGAAAACGTCATGGTGCCGGGAATGATCAGTTCCAAGAATCACCGTCGGCAAGCAACGGAGCTTCTCGATGAAGTTGGTCTGGGTGGACGGTTGCATCATTTGCCAGCTGAACTTAGTGGAGGAGAGCAGCAGCGCGTCGCTATTGCTCGTGCTCTCGTGAACAGGCCTACGATGGTTTTTGCGGATGAGCCGACTGGTAATCTCGATTCCCGGAATGGGGGAGAGGTGATGAGTCTGCTGCTCGATTTTTCCAAACATCGCGGAACAAGCCTAGTGGTCGTGACTCATGATCGAATCCTTGCGGAAAAGGGAGATAGAACCGTTGAGATTGCGGATGGCAAAATGACAGGGAAAAATCCGGGATTGGCGATTGGGGCAGAATAACAGTATTACTCTCCGTCGAAGAGAATCTCAATTGCAGAAAGAAAATTCATGGCACTAAAAATCTGGTATGATGGCGCTTTGGTAGACGAGGCGGAGGCAAGAATCTCGGTTTTTGACCACGGCTTGCTCTACGGTGATGGAGTCTTTGAGGGAATTCGCTTCTACAACGGGAAGGTGTTCAGACTGGCCGAGCACGTAGACCGGCTTTTCGATTCCTCTAAAGCCATCATGTTAAATTTGCCCTGGTCGCGGGATGAGGTGGTGGCTCATACACTGGAGGCCATTCGGGCAAATCAGCTGAGGAATGGATATGTCCGCTTGCTGGTAACACGTGGAGTTGGAACTCTCGGCTTGAGCCCTGAAAGTTGCGAGCGTCCCTCCATGGTCATTATCGCGTCTGATATTCAGCTGTATCCCCAGTCCGACTATGAGGTAGGCCTGAAGGTTGTTACCTGCGCGACTCGCCGACCTACCCACAGTTCTCTCAGTCCGCAAGTGAAGTCCTTGAACTACCTCAATAACGTGATGGCAAAAGTGGAAGCGCAGAGGGCCGGAGCACGCGAGGGTTTAATGTTAAACGAGCAGGGCTATGTAGCTGAGTGCACCGGCGACAACGTTTTCATCGTTAAAAAAGGCGTGATATACACACCCCCAGTGTCTGATGGTGGTTTAGATGGAATTACCAGAGCCGTTATCTTTCAGTTAGCGGAGCAGCTGGGCGTTACACTCAAGGAGAAGACGATGACCCGTTTTGACATCATGACGGCCGATGAGTGTTTTTTGACTGGAACTGCAGCGGAGGTGATTCCGGCCGTGGAGCTGGATCACCGAGCCATCGGAGAGGGAGTTCCGGGGCCCCTTACGGCGAAATTCATCGAGGCCTACCGTCATCTTGTCCACAATAGTGGAACGCCGATCGAACCATCGTAATTCTCGCTTTTTATTTCGAATTTTCGAAGAGCTAGATTATTATCTTCCCGTATGCAGTGCAATTTCTGCGACAGCAAAGCCACAGTCTTTCTTACCCAACTCATTGATGGTGAGATGAAGAAGATGTGCTTGTGTGAGCAGTGTGCTCAGGAGAAAGGGGTTACCGATCCGGCAGGATTCGCGTTGGGAGACTCCCTGATTGGGGAGGGGTTCCCTTTGGAGGCTGTGCCGGTGGCAGGGTCCGCTGATGAGGGGGTGACGTGTCCGGTCTGTGGATTTACCTTCAAAAAGTTCCAGCAAGTGGGGCGTTTAGGTTGCAGCGAATGCTATGAAACTTTTGGCAGTGAAATCTCGCGTAGGCTCAAGGGCATGCACAAGGGAACAACCCACCTTGGTCGCGTCCCAGAAGGACTGGTCGAGGAGCACGCAAGGCAGCAGAGGTTAGATCAATTGCGAAGTCGCTTGGATGCATCGATCGCGGCTGAGAATTATGAGGAGGCAGCTGGTCTCAGGGATGAGATTCAGGAACTTGAGACTATTGAGGTGGCACAGACATGATGCGATTCTCCACCCTCCTGAAGCATCCGGCCGATTGGATGACCGGAGCGGCTGCGGGGACCAGCGTTGTGCTGACCAGCCGCGTGAGACTGGCACGTAATCTTCGCAGGGAGCCTTTCCCTGGGTGGTCGACCAAAGAAAGGCGCGTATCAGTTCTGGATCGGGTCAAGCCGGAAGTAGAGGCCCTCCCTGAAATGAAAAACGGTTTCTCTCAAGAGTTGGATGCCCTGACCTCACTACAAAAGCAGGTCCTCGTAGAGCGCCATCTGATCAGCCGGGAACAGGCAGCGCGGGGGGAAGGCAGCGCAGCAATTGTCAATCGGAAGCAGGCTCTCTGCCTCATGATCAACGAGGAGGATCATCTCCGGATGCAATCGATCCGGCCAGGCTTGGCCTTGAAGGAGGCCTATGATCTCGTTTCATCGGTGGATTCCCAACTTGAGGGTAATCTCGAGTTCGCCTTCGACCACGAGATTGGCTACCTGAGTGCCTGCCCGACGAATCTCGGGACCGGAATGAGNGCCTCTGCGATGCTTCATCTTCCCGGTCTCGTTCTGAGTGACCAGATCGCTCAGGTCCTTCAAGCTGTCGGGAAACTTCAGCTGGCAGTGCGGGGGTTTTTTGGCGAAGGAACCGAATCACTTGGCAACCTTTTCCAGATCTCCAACCAATCCACCCTTGGAGAAAGTGAGGATGCAATCATCAGGAGATTGGAGCGAGTGATTCAACAGGTGGCTTCACACGAAAGAAACGCGCGTCAAAAGCTGCTTGAGGACGATCCTGATATGGTTTGTGACCGGGTCGGACGGGCCTACGGAACCCTCCGCCACGCGCACGTAATTCCTTCAAAGGAAGCGTTGAATCTTCTCTCCATACTCAGACTTGGAGCTGAACTGGGTTTCTTCCCAGCAGAGACTGGAGGGGTCTGTGACTCTCTCCTGATGGAGATCCAGCCTGCACACCTGCAATTACATTCCGGCGAAAAGCTGAATCCCGAGCAGAGAGATGCGATCCGGGCTAAAATCATCCGGAGCCGGTTGCAATCACTCGAGCCGCCTGTTATGGTTGAAGCAGAGGGGAGTGAGGGATTACACCCCCCTTCAGACACCGTCGCTGATTCATGAATAATTTTACCCCTAGGGCGCAGCAGGTCCTGGCGCTTGCCCGGAAAGAGGCCGACCGGTTTAACCATAACTATGTTGGTACTGAGCATCTTTTGCTTGGATTAATAAAGCTCGGTCAGGGAGTTGCTGTGAGTGTGCTGGAAAGGATGGGGCTCGACCTTGAGTCGGTCCGGATGGAGGTGGAAAAGCAGGTCGGGACCGGTCCGGACCAGAAGGTATCTGGAAATATTCCTTATACTCCCAGGGTGAAAAAAGTCTTAGCCCTCGCAAACAAGGAAGCAAAGGCCCTCAACCATTCTTATGTGGGAACTGAGCATATCCTACTGGGCTTGCTCCGTGAGGGTGAAGGAGTTGCGGCAAGGGTTCTTCAAACCCTCGATGTTGATATTCAGCGAACACGCAATGAGATCTTGTCAGAGATCGACCCGAATTTTTCCCCGGAGGAATCGGACGAAGAATTTGAGGGCTTCGAGGACGAGGAAGAATCCTTGGAAGGGAGCGGTGAGGGCAAGGCAAAGACTCCTGCTCTTCGTGCTTTCGGCCGGGATCTTACCAAGCTAGCTCGTGATGGCGAACTGGATCCTGTTATAGGGCGGGAAGCCGAGATTGAGAGGGTCATTCAGATTCTTTGCCGAAGAACGAAAAACAATCCCGTGCTGGTGGGTGAAGCTGGCGTTGGAAAAACNGCCATCGTTGAAGGACTNGCTCAAGAGATCGGGATGGGGAACGTGCCTGAAATTCTAAGAGAAAAAAGAGTAGTGACACTCGATCTGGCGCTGATGGTTGCAGGGACGAAATACAGGGGCCAGTTTGAGGAGCGTATCAAGGCTGTTATGGATGAAATCCGTAAGGTGAAGAATGTGATTCTCTTTATCGACGAGTTGCACACCATCGTTGGGGCTGGATCTGCAGAGGGCGCGATGGACGCATCGAACATCATCAAGCCGTCTCTCAGCCGTGGCGAACTTCAGTGTGTGGGTGCTACCACTCTGAATGAGTATCGTAAGTATATTGAAAAAGATGCGGCGCTTGAGCGAAGGTTTCAGCAGGTCAAGGTCGAAGAGCCATCAGTGGAAGACGCAATTGCCATACTTCGGGGGCTTAAGGACAAGTATGAGCAGCATCACAAGGTGTCCTACTCGCCCGAGGCCATCGAGTCTTCAGTTCGGCTGACTTCAAGGTATCTCACCGGTCGCTTTCTTCCCGACAAGGCTATTGACGTTCTTGATGAGTCAGGTGCCCGCGCCCGGATTGGAACTTTAACGCGTCCGCCGGAAATCAAGGGTCTCGAAGGGGAGATAGAGGAAATCAACAAGGAAAAGGTGGCTGCAATTAACTCTCAGGATTTCGAAAAGGCGGCCGCTCTTCGGGACACGGAAAAGCAGAAAAAACAGGAGCTTGAAGATCTCATCAGCTCTTGGAGGTCTGAGAGTGAAGAGACCGTTGTCGACGTCGAGGAAGACGACATCATGGCGGTAGTGTCGAAGTGGACTGGCGTCCCGCTCCAAAGGATGGAGGAAAAGGAGACCGAGAAGTTGCTCCAGATGGAAAACAAGCTGAAGGAGCACGTAATTGGCCAGGACACCGCAGTAGTTGCGATCTCAAAGGCGCTGCGACGTTCCAGAGCAGATCTGAAAGACCCGCGTCGCCCCATCGGGAGCTTTCTCTTTCTAGGACCTACCGGGGTCGGGAAAACCTACCTCGCCCGCAATCTGGCTGAGTTCATGTTTGGGGATCCGGAAGCCCTGATCCAGATCGACATGTCCGAGTATATGGAGAAGTTCACCTCCAGCCGATTGATTGGTTCTCCTCCCGGGTATGTTGGTTATGAAGAAGGNGGGCAGCTCTCAGAATCCGTGAGACGCAGGCCCTACTCAGTAGTGCTTTTTGACGAGATTGAGAAAGCTCATCCAGATGTCATGAACCTGCTCCTCCAGATTCTCGAAGAGGGAATGATCACGGATAGCTTTGGTAGGAAAATTGATTTTCGGAATACGATAATCATCATGACCTCGAACGTCGGAGCCCAGACCATCAAACGGCAGACGTCGCTCGGCTTTGGAGCGATGAGCGAAGATAATGCCGATTTTGAGGGGATGAAGGAAAAGATCATGGAAGAGGCGAAGAAGGAGTATAAGCCGGAATTNCTCAATCGGCTCGATGACCTCGTTGTATTCAAGATGCTGGAAAAGGAGAGCCTCTCTTCGATTGTAGATCTTGAAATCGACAAGCTTCTCCTTCGCCTAAAGGAAAAGGAAATTGGCCTTGAGCTCAATGCCTCTGCCAGAGACTTCCTCATCGTGGAGGGGTATGATCCTAATTTCGGAGCGCGTCCCATGAGAAGAGCTGTTGAAAGGCACTTGGAAGACCCTCTCGCTGAGGCGCTTCTACGGTCTGAGTTCAAGGCCGGGGATCTGGTAGAAGTCAGCCACGAGGAAGGTGCTAAGGAGCTTTCCTTCGAAGTGCGGCCATCGCAGGCTTCGCCGGACGAGGCGGAGGTAGCGGGGTGAGACGGCAGGGTGAGGCACCGACTGGTGACTAGGTTGGCCGGAAAATTTTTGGGTCAGGATGCCATTCCTTCGGGCTCGTCGTGCACTCTTTGTGGAGGGAGAATGATCTCAAATCTGGTGGCCTCCCCAGGGATTGACTCTACCTCTATGTGGCCGTCATGAGCCTCGACAGCGCGCCGGACGATCGAAAGGCCAAGTCCCGTTCCCTTGATTTCTTCCTGAGAATGGTGTTTTTCGACGCGATAAAATCTTCGGAAAATGAAGGGCAGGTCCGAAGATGGAATGCCGACTCCATTATCTTCAACCCATATGATGAGCCCGGAATTCTCTTCCCGCCATCCGACCGTAACGGCGAGAGGAATTTGCGGGTTCTGCTTCAGGGCGTTCTCAACGAGATTGAACAGGATCTGGGTCCAATAGAACCGGTCTCCAGCCAGACGAACTTCTGGAGCCTCCATTTGTAGATTCACCGAGGCGCCTTGCGTGGTTATGACAGATTCAAGACGTTCCACTACATCCAGAGCGCAGCTCTTTAGCCTGAAGGGCTTGATCTTGAGGGTATTGGCTTCGCCCGACTCAAGACGAGAGATAATGAGCATGTCCTCAACNATTCGAGCAATTCGGCGTCCATGTTTACCCATGATTTTCAGGAATCTCAGGGCTGTCTCATGGTCGTTCAGAAGATCACCCTCGGTCAGGTTTTCCAAATAACCATTGATGATGGCGAGGGGCGTCCGTAACTCATGGGATGCATTGGCCACAAAATCCTTACGAACCTGTTCAGCATGGTGCTCTGTTGTGATATCCCTCAAGAGAACACGCATGGAGCTTTGTGAATGACCAGATTGCACAGGAGCTGCGTCGACGAGCCACGCGCTTTCTCCAGTTTGTTCGAGCGTTGTTGCAGACGTTTCCCGATCGCTAAGAATCACCGGCCTTACGACAGCTTCATTTTCTATCAGAGCTTTAAGAACAGCTTGGCTCAATTGGGGGGCCATTCCGCATGCGTCGATTTTTTGTCCGATTCCACCCTGGCCGGAAAAGAACCGTGCTGTAGCGGAGTTGGCATAGGTGATCACCCCTTCCGAATTGAGCAAAAAGCAGGCATCGCTAAGAGTATCAAGGATCGCTTTCTCGGTGAGTGCGTCTTGAGCAAGAGCTTGGGATGGGTCTTTTTTGATGTTTGCCTTTTCCAACATAGTCCGGTCTTTTTCTCTTTGAAGTTGTCTCGTCGTGGTAATGAGCAGGGTAGCCAGAACAAGAGAGAGAACAATTAGGAGGAGAGTGAGCTTCAAGACGGAGGTCGAAGACAGTATCCGACTCCGCGTACTGTTTCCACTATTCCCGCATGATCACCGAGTTTTTTGCGCACTCTCTTCATGTGAGTATCCAGAGTGCGACTGTATAGATCTTCACTATATCCCCAGACGTGGCGGAGGAGGTCTCCACGGGATTGTGGAGTTCCAGAGCGCTCGGCGAGATAGAGGAGTAACTTAAANTCGATCGAGGTGAGATCGACACGCTCCTTACCGAGGAAACATTTCAGNCTGTTCTTATCGAAGGTAAGTTTACCACACGCATAACGAGTNGGNCTNGGGGTGTCGGCCGAGCGNCGTAGGACCGACTGTNTCCTGAGGAGNAACTCTTTAGGGCTGAATGGTTTTGTGAGGTAATCGTCTGCGCCTGCCTCCAGCCCCTTGATCCGGTCTTCGGTCTGGGCCCGAGCGGTCAGCATGATCACAGGAGTCCTGCTTGTCCTCGAGTCCCTGCGGAGTTCCTTAAAAACGGCGAAGCCATCTTTTCCGGGAAGCATAAGATCAAGAATGATAAGGTCTGGTTCCTCGGACCATGCCCGATCCAGACCGGCGATCCCATCGTGAGCGGTGATAGTAGAAAAACCAGCACGCTGGAGATTGAAGGATACCAGCTCGGCAACATCTGGTTCGTCCTCGACGATCAGTATTTTTTGCATAATCCGTTCCGGAATATTCTCGTCCACTCGATTCGGCGCTCTTTAAAAGGCAAGGAAGTTGTCACAAACACGCTGGAACCCCTTAAAGCTAACTGCTGGCATGCGACCGGTGCCACTCATGATATATTTGGGGTGAAATTTCAGACGGCTTGATCTCGCTTCGTCCACCCCAGAAGACGTTGGTATAAGAAACCGGTATGCCGGTTTCTTCCAGATGCTGATCGATGGCAGCTTTATGGGAGAGGACGGTCTCTTTTTCGGATCCATGCACGACGCCCATGATGTTGACGTTGCCAAATTCAGGACCACCTTCTCTCCAGTAGGCATGAGTCATGCAGTGATGCCGCCCTACTTCGCCACCCGCTTCGATTTCCCGACCTTCGGGAACAGCCCAGTGAAAAAGTCCATTAAACCGAGTCACACGCTTTCCTGCTTGTGAAGGTTTGACGTGCTCGAGGAACGTTGAAAACCGGCCGATTACTTTTTTCTGATTGAGAAGACGCGCCACCTCGAAAAAACGTGCGAGAGACACCCCGGCAATCTCGGCCCTTCCCCGCCACGGGTTTTCTATGATTTCTGATGGCTGGAGCTCGTCTTTCATTGCGATCAAGACCTTCCACTCTTCTTCATCCAGTGAAACAGTGGCCGTGGTCATCATTTCTGCGGGTTCGCTGATCTTGGCACCAGGCTCCAGTCCTTTCCGCCGAACATGGCCCACCCCTAGTGCGAAAAGGCCCTTAGCGGGCATCAGGAGAAATTCCTCAGCGCCGACGATCCGCTTGAGCACGTTGCCATGCTCTTCAAGGGACTCTCCCTGCGGCACCTTGAGAGTTGTCCAAAGACGGTAACCAGAGCCGGAGACTTCGGTATCGGTGGTCCGGAGGACGACGTGCCCAGAAAAGGGATCATGCTTGGCCATGAATTCAAACGCGTCATTGAGTTTTTTTGGGCTCACACGCCATGCCACCAGTGCGCCATGAGCAAGCTTGGTTGCCAGCAGGGTCTGACGGACGCGGCGTATCACTCCTGCTTCAAGCATAGCCCGGATTCTTGTCAGGACGGTTTCCAGTGGAACGTCGGATTGCTGGGCAATGATATGGAAGGGTTTCTCCTGAAAGCCTGCCACCAGATCCTCCGAGACGGAAAGGATCTGGGCGTTTACGGGGTCGTCGTGTTCGATAGGAACGCTCATGAGGTCAGGTTGAATTTCCTGGTTATGAATTTCGTGGGGGAGAAGGATGAGTAAATAAGAACCTCACTTCGATATGAATTTTCGTTTTACTTCCGCCAGAGCGGAGGAGCGGTCTGTAATACGTCCCTCCAGCTGTTCAGTCTGGAGATGGTGCAGGATTTCCCCAAAACGGGGCCCCGGATTCAATCCCATGGAAATAAGGTCGCGGCCTGTAAGCAGTGGAGGTGGAATCAATGGCTCGCTCGCAAATTCCTCGCTCTTTGAGTGCAGGAATTCAATGTTATCGAGCATTCCGTGACTGCTGGTGCAGTCGACACGGTGTAATTCGAGCTCTTCCTGATAGGTAGTGCGTGCCATGAAGCGCTTGAGTTTGGCTGGTCGCATCTTCTGCACNTTCATGAAATTCATNTGGTTGCCAACCATGGAGCAGACATCTTCGATTACCTGATTAGAGTAGCGCAGGCGGCGGAGAATGACAGCGGACATTTCTGCACCAATGCGGTCGTGTCCGTTATTTCTTATGCGTCCAGTCTCATCGATCGTGAAGGTAGGAGGTTTTGCTATATCATGGAGAAGGACCGATAGGACGAGCTCCAGCGAGGCGCAGTCATCGAGGAGTTCCGTCATCAGCAAGGTGTGGATATAGACGTCTCCCTCTGGGTGAAATTGAGGGGATTGCTCGCAGCCCTGCAGCTTCAGGAACTCAGGTATGATGAATTGCATCAGACCGCCTGTAACGAGTAGCTCAAGGCCTCTTCGTCTGGATCGATGCGTTATGATTTTATCGAACTCATCTCGGATCCTTTCTGGGCTCACTTTTGCAAGAAGAGCGGAATTGCGGCAGACAGCGCTCCATGTAGAGGGATCAATTTCAAATCCCGTTCTGGAGGCAAACCTTACGGCCCGGATNAGGCGAAGAGCGTCCTCCGCAAATCGTTGATGGGGAGTTCCAATAGCGCGGAGGATGCCAGCCTTGAGATCATTAACTCCGTCAACATAGTCTACAATTTCGCCGGTGAATGGATTTTCAAAGAGCCCGTTAATAGTGAAATCTCGTCGCCGCGCATCATTCTCTGCATCGGTAAAGTTGACCGTTTCTGGGCGGCGTCCATCGAGATAAGCTCCATCGGAACGAAAGGTTGCAATTTCGAAATTATGACCACTTTCTCTGACAAGGATTACTCCAAAATGAGCGCCCACTTCGTCGCTTCCCGGAAAGAGCTTAAGAATCTCCTCCGGTGTCGCAGAGGTTGCGATATCGTAGTCACACGGTGTTACATTGAGTAAGGCGTCACGGACGCAGCCACCAGCAAAGAGTGCCTCATGGCCCGCCGTCTTGAGACGGTGTGCGATATGCTGAGCTGCTTTGCGGACCGGATGCACGGTACTTCCAAAACATAACCTCGTCCGTGGACAAATGTTATTTTCGAAATCCTTTGGAAAGGGCATACTATCTGGCAGATGGAGGAGATTTTCCGGCTTCCGGTATGGGCTTGGGGCATGTTTGCCGTCGGTGCCTGTATCGGGTCGTATCTGAACGTTGTCATCTACCGCTGGCCCCGGGAGGGGATGTCGGTAACCTCGCCAAGCCGGTCATTCTGTCCCGGATGCCGGGTGGAAATTCCCTGGTACCGGAATATCCCACTGCTTACCTGGCTGGTGCAGCGAGGGAAATGTGCAAGCTGTAAGGCGCGAATCAGTATTCGCTATCCCTTTGTCGAGCTGGTGACAGCGGTCCTTTTCCTCGGTGGGTGGCTTGTCTTTGTTGTGGATGCGGATCGAACCTCTGCATCTCCAGTCGCCGCGTTGCTTGTGGCAGCTCTCAGCGTGTTGCTCGTTTCAATCGCATGGATTGATGCAGATCTCATGGTCGTTCCTGTCGATTTCTGCTGGTGGGGGATGGGTATTGGTGTAGCCGGTGCGTGTATAGATCCAACGCTTGTGACTCTTTCCGCAATGCCAGATTCGATAAGGTGGTGGGAGGGTGGAGTTCGGGCGGTGGCAGGTATCGCTGCAGGCTGGGGCGGGTTAAGTCTGGTGGTTTACCTAGGGAAAAANCTCATGGGGATAAAACGGCTGCAATTCCCGGACGNAGCCGAATGGTATCTGCGCGAGCCGGAATCAGAGGCAGAGCAATTGAGTTTTGTGATCAAGGGTTCTGAAGGAGATTCGAGGGGAGGGAGCCTTGTGGAGGATATCTATCCGTGGGGAGATTTGTTCTTCAGAGATTATGACCGGCTCGAGATTGAGGGACATGGTGTACGGATTGATGGAAAACCGGTGAAGGCAAAAACTGTGTTGATCAGCCGGGAGACCGTTGAGGCAGGAGAGAAGACCTACTCGATTGAAGAGCTAAAATCTCTTAGCGGTAAAGCTACCAGAGTCGCGGTTCCCCGTGAGGCGATGGGAGATGGGGATCCTCCACTCTTGGGGCTGATTGGGGCTTTTATTGGGTGGCAGGGAGTAGCGTTCTCGTTATTCGGAGCATGTATTTTCGCCATTTTGTGGGCCCTGCCGGCCCGGGTTGGATTCGGGAGACAGCTGCCGTTCGGGCCCTTTTTGGCTCTCGGGGGCGCCGCTTGGATTTTCGGAGGGTGGTCTCTGTGGGAGTGGTACTTCGGATCCTTGATCCACCTCGGGCCCATGGGCAGATGAAGAAGAGCAGGGGATCAGGTGCTCTGTGCTCTTAAAGGCACAGTCTTTTGAAGATTTCGTCTAGCGGCATTTGCATGCCGATATAGAAGTCGCCGAACTCTCCATACCTGACGGAGACGGTGTCAAATCGCATTTCGTAGACAATGGACTTGATGTCAATCGTGTCCTTCGCCAGCAAAGTTACCCCCCATTCGGCGTCGTCGAGCCCTGTCGATCCGGTGATCAGCTGAAGGATGCGACCCGAATACTTACGGCCAGTTGTCGCATGGCCCTTCATCAAGGTGCGACGATCCTCGTAATCGAGAGCATACCAATTGTCGTTTCCGTGGCGACGTTTTGACATGGGATAGAAGCAGATTGCTGGCCAGTCTGGTAGTGATGGGTAGAGCCTATGTTGCAGATAGTGCTCCATCCGCTCGTCAAATTCCCTCAACTTTGAACTAAACTCCGGGGAGTCCTCGGACAGGCCTTCCTCCTGTTTGAGAGTTTCTTCCGCGTATTGCTCGCTACTCGTGGTGTATTCAGAACGTTCAGTCTGTGAAAGGTAGGAATACACGGGAGTAAGCACGTCAACCCCAAGAGAGAGTGTGAGCCGCTTCTCGAAGGTGTTGGCAACCTGAAGGTCGGGAGTGAGAAGCATGAATCCGAGGTCTGCCTTGGGTGTCGCAATGGTAAAGGTCAACAGCTGTGTGTCCGGAGTGGTTCTAATTTCCTGAATGAGCTCNGTGAATCCAGTCTTAGCCTCTCTTTTTTCATTTTCTTCAAGCATCTGCCACTGTCCGTGGTCAATGTGGTAAAAGAGATGCATGACGTGCCAGCCTTCGCGTGGGACGAGTGGAGGAGCAGGTTCGGACATGGTGGAATCTTGTTCTTAGCGACGTTTGGGGGAAATGGGCATCCGGATGAACGGAGTAAATACTTCACTCTCAGAGTCTGGTCCTCCCTCCAATACCACTAACTTCCAGAAACGAACCTGTTCTGTCAGGTATTCATTGTAGTCTCCGAGATCCTTAAAACCTCCAGTCGCTCTGATGTCTGCGGAGGGCTCCTTACTCTCGAGAAACGTCCCGCTTGAGGCAGTGAGAGTGACGGAATCCCCGACAAGGTCACCTTTGGGATTCTCGAAAAGAAACCGTAGAGAGCCGGAGCCAGAGGATTTCAGGAAAACCCGGGCTGCGGGGATGAACTTGGTGCCAAGTTGGACACCTTTGTCCAACTCAGGATTTACTTTTCGCCAGTAGGTCTCGATTTTTTCGATCGTCAGATGTTCTCCTTTCACCGGGAAGTTCACATTCTCTGAGGTGCTGGTGGTAATATTGACGAAGAAAAGTCTGAGGGCAAATACCCCAATGAGGATAATCGCGGTCGCAAGACTAATCAGCCAGAGAATCTCGCGGTTTGAGAATCCCAGAAGTCGGGAGGGTGGCGGCTGATCTTGTCGCTCTCGCGCTGGCAATTCGTCCCTGCCGGAACCGATTGCATCCTTTCCCGCCCGGGGATATGAGATGTCTGTTTTCCCTCCAGCGGGTGAGTTGGATTCCATGTCTGAGAGAGGGTCCATCCGGGCTGAGGAAATCTCTAACCGTTTGGTCCACTCTTGGCCAGTGCTGAATCGGTAAGGGCTGCCCTCGGGAGCATAAAAGATTTGCATCTCACCTTGAGCTGGGCCAAGGATTGAAGATCGAAATTGTAGCCGGACCAAAGGAAGTATGGCAGATCGCGAAGATAAAAATCCTGAAAATGTAGAAGGAAAATTCTACGTGGACAGTATGTGTATCGATTGTGACCTGTGCCGCGAAACGGCCCCGGACAACTTTACGAGAGAAGAAGACGAGGGCTACTCGTATGTATACAAGCAGCCAGAAAACCAGCAGGAGGAGGAACTGTGCCGAGAGGCCATGGAGGGTTGTCCGGTGGAAGCCATCGGCGACGGAACGGACGACTGAGCAAGGTCGTCCGAAGGAAGGGAGTTGCGCGAAGGAAGATGATCCGGGCGCAGGTCCTCAGGGACTTTCGTGGGATTGGCGAGCCTCTGGATCTGGAAGCCAATGTCTCGACCCCTGCTGATGTCCTCACCGATATACTCAAGGATCTGCGTCTCACCGAGGGAATCGAGGAAAGTCGCCTGCGCGGTGCATGGAGCGAAGTTGCAGGTGAGTTTGTAGGGAGGCAAACTGAGCCTGTTTCGCTGAAGAAGGGCAAGTTGATTCTCAAGGTAATCCAGCCCTCGATGAGATTTCATCTCGAGCAGGCGAAGAAAGATCTCCTGCAGCGTTTGCAGCAGAAGTTAGGCAGGGATACAGTTCGTGAGGTTCATTTGATCCTTGGGTAACCTCGGAATAATTTTGTTCTCCTGAAGAAGAGGAGCGTCTTAGCTGTCATCCGAATTTTCGCAATCATGTTTAAATCCCTCATCTTGGACTGGTCAGGTACTTTGGTGGACGATTCTGGTCCGACCCTTACCGCGACCAATGCGGTGCTTACTAATTATGGGAAGCAGCCTATGACCTGGGAGAAATTTCGAGCGAGCTTCCGTTTGCCCTATTCGGAGTGGTATGATGAACATGTTCCCGGAATATCGCTCGTCGAATTGGAAGAGCATTTCCGAAACTCTTTTGATGCGAATGAGAATCTGGTGACACCTTTGCATGGGACCAGCGAGTTCCTCGAATGGTGTAACGAGAATGGAATTCGGCTGTTTGTGCTTACCAGCATGAATTCGGAAATTTTTAGTGAGCAGTTAAGGAAATTTGGATTCCAGCGCCATTTTGAGGATATTTACTCAGGCGTCCTTGATAAGAGGAAGGTGATTGCTGAACTGATCCACGATAAAGGATTAGTGAAAGAGGAGACAGCCTATGTAGGTGACATGCTGCACGATATAGAAACCGCGCACTTTGGAGGTGTCACTTCGGTGGCTGTGTTAAGTGGCTATGATCAACTGGAGAAGCTCGAGACGGGTGATCCCACCTTTATTGTATCTTCAATCAGATCCTTACACGCCATGCTGAGAAAGGGCCGAATCATTCTCCCGGATTTAGCGGACGATTGGATTACAATCAGACGGCTTGCGGTAGATTGCTTCATCGGAGTGCCCGATGAGGAAAGAGCTCTCCGCCAGACTCTTCATCTCACGGTTGAGATAAGGCCGGACATGAAATTCAGCAGGCTTGAGGACCAGGTGGAGAATACTGTTGATTATGACGCTGTGGCAAAGCGGATTGAAGGACTTGCAGGTGAGCGCCCAAGAAAACTGATTGAAACCCTTTCCGTGGAAGTCGCCGAAATGGTCCTCGAGGAGTTTGCCGCTGCAGAGGTGGTCGTTGAGGTCGAAAAAAGGATCCTGCCGAGAACAGACTGCGTCCTTGTTAAGACCCGAAGGTCTCGTTTGCGCCAGTGACATATTCTGTGAAAGGACTCCCGCCTGGGTCAATTTTCTACCGACGAATCGTAGTCGCCTCCCAACGCAAGGTGGAGGTTCAAGCGATTCTGTAAACGTTGGTTGCGCAGTCGAATCAGGCTGCCTCTCGCATTTACAGCTCGTCGCTGGGATTCGAGGATTTCGAGGACGCTCGACCCTTCAATTCCCAGTCCAAGGTCTCTTTCTGCAGCTTCCTGAGCCTTGCTGGCTTGGTCGACCTCAATCAGTAGGAAGCCTTCCTGTTCGCGAAGGGACAAGTCTACCTGAAGTGCAGATTCGACCTCCCTAAGCGCTTGAAGGGTATTTTGAACGTATCCGTAGATAGCTGCCTTATTGAGCTCAAGAGCGGCACGGGCCGCAGCACTGGGAGCTCCGCCCTGATAGATTGTCTGGGCGACAGATGAGGCTATTGACCAGGTAAGAAAGGAAGGGTCGAGAGCCCTGCGAAGATCAGAAGATCCATTGCCAGCCGACCCTGTGAGTCGGAGCGAAGGAAGAAGGGATTTTCTGGCAGTATCGGCCCGGCGGGCCGAGGCATAGATTCGCTCGCGTCCGGCCGCCAGATCGGGTCTGCGATTAAGCAGTTCCGAAGGAAGGCCGGCAGGAATCTGGCGCCGCAGAGTGGGCAAATTGGGTGTAGCTTTCAATTCTCCTGCTGGGTAGCGCCCAAGCAGAAGTTCGAGAGTTCTTGCAGCCTCATCCCTGCGAAGAACCTGGCTCCTGAGGTTGCGTTCAGCGCTGGCTACATTGTTTCTGCCAAACTGAACGTCAACTGCTCGAAGGAGAGCTTCGCGATGTCGTCGACTAATCAACGAGAGACTTTTCTTGAAATCCTGTAAAGTTTGCTTCGCCAAGTCGACTTGCTGCTGGGCTTCGGTCAGGTTGATCCATGCCTTGGCAGTGTTCACAGCTAGGGAAAGTCTCGCGCCCCGGTAGTCAGCGATAGCGGCTCTGTAATCCGCCAGGTCAGCGTCCTCGGAGTCGCGGAGGCGACCCCAGACGTCGATCTCCCAGCTGGTCGCAAAGGACATCCCATAAGAGGACGCCGGATTGTCTCCGGAAGAGCCTGATCCATTCAATCTTCTGTTGGCGGTAGTATTTGTCGTGAGCAGGGGAAGTCTTCTCGCCCGGGCCGTGATATTGTTTTCCCTCGTGGCCTTGAGCCGGTAGGCAGCAGCTCGAAGATCGTTGTTCTTAGCGATTGCTTCACGCACAAGAGCAGAGAGTTGAGGATCCTGAAACTCAGGGAGCCATCCAGTCGAGATTCTATTATGCTGCTCTTTAGAGGCTTCTTGCCAAAAAGCAGGGATCACTCCTGAAATCAGACCTGAAGGTGGAGCGTCTTTTCCCCGAGGGAGCCCACAGGCTCCAAGAAGCAGGACGGCAGGGATCGCAAGGATCGATGAGAGACGCACATGGGCAGCTTCAGGCCTCTTGGCCCTCCTCGCAAGCCTTGGTTCACCTCGTCCCTGCGGCACCCAATTTTGGCAAGGCGATGTCCGAATAAAATACCCCGCGAAGAGATGGTGATGATAACCCTAGGCGAGGGCTTTACGCACTGCGGCGGTCGCATAGTCGCGATTCAGTTTTGCCACATTATCGGCCTGAATTGATTTCGGACAGACTGCCTCGCACTCATAGTGATTGCTGCAGTTCCCGAAGCCGGCTTCGTCCATGGCTTCCACCATATTTAGAGCCCTGCGATCCTTTTCGGGTAACCCTTGGGGCAGGTGATTCAAGTGAGAAATTTTGGCGCTAACGAAAAGCATGGCACTGGAGTTCTTGCACGCTGCGACGCAGGCACCACAACCGATGCATGTAGCAGAATCGAAGGCATGATCAGCATCTGCCTTGGTGATAGGAATAGCGTTGGCGTCGGGAGCTGCTCCGGTCCGAACGGAGACATAGCCACCCGCAGCGATGATCGTGTCAAACGCACTTCGGTCGACAACGAGGTCTCTTATAACAGGGAAGGCGCCTGCTCGAAATGGCTCGATCCAAATGGTATCTCCATCCTCAAAGTGCCGCATGTGCAGCTGACAGGTAGTAGTCCCGTTCTCTCTGCCGTGCGGTATGCCATTGATAGTGAGAGAGCACATCCCGCAGATGCCTTCCCGGCAATCATGGTCAAAATGAATGGGGTCTCCACCATCGTCGATAATTCGCTCATTCACGATGTCGAGCATCTCGAGAAAAGACGCCTCAATGGGAATATTCTCCGCAGGATACTCCTCGATGCGGCCTTTTGAGTCGCTGTCTTGCTGTCGCCAGACTTTAAGGGTGAGATTCATCGTGAACGGGGTGAGGATTTGAAAATCGCGAAAACCTCGGGNAACCGGGNTTTATCCTCTCCGAAACTACTTATAGCTCCGTATACTAAGCTTTACATTTTCAAACTCAAGTGGTTCTCGGTTAAGTTTAGGCTTTCTGCCAACTCCGGTAAACTCCCACGCGCTGACGTGGCAGAAGTCCTTGTCATTGCGCTTGGCCTCCCCGGCCTGNGTGCTTCCATCCAGCACCTCAGGGTCATCAGCCTCGAATTGACTCTCGAGCCGGAAATGGCCTCCGCAGGATTCCTTGCGGTCGAGCGCGTCATGGCACAGCACTTCAGAAAAATCCAGAAAGTCGGCCACGCGCCCTGCTTTTTCCAACTCCTGATTCAGCTGTGCTCCGCTGCCGGGCACCCGGACATTGTCCCAGAATTCATCCCGAATCTCCGGAATTCGTTTTAGCGCGTGTTCCAAGCCTTCCCCTGACCGAGCCATACCGCACTTATCCCAAATGAGAAGGCCGAGTTCCCGGTGAAAGCTGTCGACGCTACGCTTTCCCTTGGCGTTCATCAGCTTAGTAATCCGCTCCCTGGTCTCCTCCAGACAGCGGGTAAACTCGGGATGAGTCTCCTTCACTGAACCCGGTTCCTGAGCGGCGAGATAATTAGCTATGGTCGAAGGAAGGACGAAATATCCATCGGCAAGGCCCTGCATCAGGGCGGAGGCTCCCAACCGGTTGGCTCCATGGTCCGAGAAGTTCGCCTCACCTGCGACGTGAAGGCCCGGGAGATTGGACATCAAGTTGTAATCTACCCACAGCCCTCCCATGGTATAGTGGACTGCAGGGAAAATCTGCATCGGGGTGCTGTAGGGGTCCTCTCCCTTGATTTTCTCATACATTTCAAAAAGGTTCCCATACCGCGCGGAAATCGAGTCGTGGCCATCCCGGATAATGGCGTCCCTGAAGTCCAGGAAAACGCCGAGGCCAGTGGGGGCGATGCCGCGCCCCTCGTCGCATACTTCTTTTGCAGATCTGGAGGCAATGTCTCGCGGCGATAGATTTCCAAATGACGGGTATTTTCTTTCCAGATAGTAGTCCCGATCATCTTCCCCGATATCCCCGGCGCTCACCTGCCCACTTCTTATTTTCTCAGCGATCTCGACACTGCGGGGAACCCAGATCCTTCCGTCGTTACGGAGAGACTCTGACATGAGGGTGAGCTTTGACTGATAGTCTCCACTTACGGGAATGCAGGTGGGGTGAATTTGGGTGTAGCAAGGATTAGCAAATGCTGCCCCGCGCTTATGTGCACGGTAGGTTGCCATCACGTTGCAACCCTTGGCGTTGGTCGACAGGTAAAAGACGTTTCCGTAACCCCCAGTGGCGAGCACTACAGTATCTGCAGCGTGGGCGGAAATTTCTCCGGTTACCATGTCTCGCACGATGATCCCCTTGGCGTGGCCGTCGACTACTACCAGATCGAGCATCTCGGTGCGTGGAAACATCTTTACCCCTCCATTGGAGATCTCTTTTGAAAGGGCTTGGTAGCATCCGAGTAGGAGCTGTTGGCCCGTCTGGCCCCGTGCGTAGAAGGTCCTCTTGACNTGCGTTCCGCCGAATGACCGGTTGTCCAGAAGTCCTCCATACTCCCTCGCGAAGGGGACCCCCTGNGAGACGCATTGATCTATNATACTGACGGACACTTCGGCCAGNCGGTGGACGTTCGCCTCCCGAGAGCGGAAATCTCCGCCTTTGATCGTGTCGTAGAACAGTCTCGAAACAGAGTCGCCGTCGTTCTGGTAGTTTTTTGCCGCATTGATACCTCCCTGAGCTGCAATCGAATGTGCCCGGCGAGGGCTGTCCTGATAGCAGAAGCACTTCACCCCATATCCCAGCTCGGAGAGGGTTGCTGCCGCTGCTCCTCCAGCAAGTCCACTNCCCACGACGATGATAGAATACTTCCGCTTGTTCGTTGGGTTGATCAAGCGGGACTCCATCTTGTGCTTGGTCCACTTCTGGTCGATCGGACCGGAAGGAATGGCGCTCTGGAGGCTCAGGGACATCGCTTTTCTAAATAAACAACGGTTGGAAAATTATGCAAATTTCTAGGATCGGCCATATCCAAAGAAAAGAATTGCGGTGGGGATTGATAGGAATCCGACCCAGAGTAAAAGCGCATACGCCCATCCTGCTCGCATGATGAGGGTTTCGTTCTTGCGGGATCGCAGGCCGAGGGTCTGGAAGACTGAGGCAAAACCGTGTGAGAGGTGGGAGCACAGGAGGGTAATCGCGATCATGTAGAAGACCGTGTTTCCANNATGAGAAAACCCATCGATCATCATCTGGTGGACGTTGTGGACATCACCCTCATGACCTGGCAAGGACGTCAGATACGCGGTTCCGTTGTAATCATTCCCGATCCGGACGGTGAAGTGGCTGATGTGATAAATGATGAACGCAAGAATCGTAAGGCCGCTCCAGATCATCATACGGGATGAGCGGCTTGCCTTTGCGGTGGCGGGGTAACTGTATTTCTGCCGGACCGCCCTGTTGCGAACGGTCAACTGGATGGTAAGCAGAATGTGGACTCCCAGAGCGGCGAGAAGGCCTAGCCGGGCGATCCAGACCGCTCCGCCATGGCCCAGATTGTGGAGCCAGAGAGCATATTCGTTAATCGCATCCTTGCCTGCAAAAAGAAGCAAGTTTCCGATAAGATGCCCTGGCAGGAAAAGCAGGAGAGCAATACCGGTGCCAGCAACCAGGATTTTTTTCCCTATTGAGGAATCCCAGAAGGATAGAACCGCACGGGTCAGGGCGTTCATAGGCCGGCAATCCCCAACGGGAGTAGCCGACCTATAATATAATGGTCACCATGATTAGCAAGCGGTGATCGGTTCTTCCTGCTAACTTTTGCCGCTGGTTTATTGAGCGTCTGATGGGACCCTGCCCGAGGTCTCACTCGTTCCCGTCTGCAGGGGAAACCTCGACCGGTGGAGTCGTGACGCTGGGACGCGACGGAATTGCGATAGGAGGCGAAACCGCTGTCGCCCCCGGCCCCGGAGCAGGATTTCCCGCGGCAGGGCCATTCCCGGCATCTTCCTCCTCTTTCTTTTTGACGATGCCGTCACGAGCTTTATCCACGCCACTCAAGGAGAAGTTGGCGAATTCGTATACCTGCCCGGAGAAGACCTTTTCAAGCTCGAGCTTGTATTTGAGGTTGTCCAGAGTGGCNTTGAAGAGCTTGTCTGCATTTTCTGCCTCCTCGGCGGTCTCGCCTTCTTTTTTGACTCTCTCCTCCACGAGGTTAGCGGCAACTTTCACGGTTCCGACGTAGTTAGGGGAGGGCGGAGGCGGAGCATCATCACCCTCAGATTCTTGCTCTGGGGCTTTCGGGCTGAGATCCACCGTGTAGGTAAACCCGTCAAAGGTGGTTAAAACGGCCCTTCTGGCGCTTTTTGAGTCTTTGACCTTAGCGAAGGAATCCTTTTCGAGCACATCCTCGAAACGAAGTGAATTGAAGAGCGATTTGAATGGACCCGTGGCTGCGGTGTCCATTTCCTCGTCTTCNTTCAAATCTCCGGTGGAGAAGTCGCCGTTTTCGTCCTCGCGAGAAACGGTCCAACCTTGAAAATCCTTATCATTGGGGGCGCTAAGGGTGATGCTCTTGAGTTTTGCGACCTCGATGAACTTATAGGAAAGCCAAGAGGTAGGAGTTGCTATTGGCCCCCTGCGCTTATCGGTGTTCTTTGACTCCGCATCGCCTGTTGCCTGGTTAAGGGTTCCAAGGGCTTTCCAGATTCCCGGGTAGCTGCCTTGGCTCCGCACTACAAATCCTCGTGGCGCCCGGGAAGCAATCTCTCCAAATTGCTCTCCAAGAATAAGATCAACAAGGAGAGAACCGTCTGTCCCCTTCACTGAGACGTGGATTCCCCTTGGATCCGACGGATTAGAGACACCTTCTTTTTCCAGTTCGGCCTGATAAGCTTTTGCCTCATCTGCATCTTCAGGCGCAAGGAGTCCAATNTGGGCGTAGTGCTCCTTGTCAGCCCTTAGCTCGAGTCCGATTTTGAAGAGCATGAGGGACCTCAGGAGTTGCGCCACCTCGNCGGGATTGTCGATCGGGTAGTCCTGCCGGTTCGCAACTACCCATCCGTTGTCGGTTTGTTTTAGAACGGTTTCATCCTCCGAATCTTTAATCCGGATCTCGGCAACAGCATTCTCCTTGAAGGGGATAACAAGGTGTTCCCCAATATTTTCGTTGTTCGCGCTGAACCGCTCAGGGGTGTTGAGAAGGATGCTCGTAGCGATGATTGCACTGATGGCGGTAACTCCCACCAGAAATAGAAGGCGTTTGTTGTTCATTTTGCTGCCGTTTTGATTTTACGGGTGATTCCTACAAGAAGTCCGATGATGAGAACGAGGGCTGGTGTGATCAGCATGTTCCTCCACTCGTAGCTGTTGATCGCAGCTTGGATCTCCGCACGCTGGTTCCTGCTGATCTTGTTTTCTTCTCTCTGCAACTTGCGGATCTCTATCTCGATTTCCTGAGCCTTTTCAATGCTCTCCTCGCTTTGGCCGATAATCATCAGGCCGCCGCCGATATCCTTGCCTTCCTGTCCTTCCTGGAGGGTCTGCCGAGCCTTCTCCATTAGCGCTTGGTTGGCAGCGCGTTTCGGAGCGGCAGCAGCAGCTGCCCTCTCTCTGATGTCATTGATAGCTGTAAAAGGCCTCCCGATGGAGTCTTTACCCCTGATAGTCATGAGGTCTTCATCCCCGGCGAGGTTTTCAACCAGATTCATGATGAAATCCACGTTGTTGTTATTACGCGATGCCCCGCGCTCGGCGTCACCCATGAAGTAGTCAAAGAGCATGTCGACATCCGAAATAATCGCAATGGCACCTTCTTGCGTCCCCTCAGTCATATGGTGGTCTTCTTCGGCGGGTTCGTCTTGTTCCTCAGCGGCAGGCTCCTCAGCGGCAGGCTCCTCAGCGGCAGCTCCTCAGCGGCAGGTTCTTCGGCCGGAAGCGAGTCACTTTCTGCTTCGGGGGCCTTGGGCTTGCTGTCGTCACCGCCAGGGGTGACAGGCTCGGGTTCCTCGGCGACGATTTCCTCGGTCACGGTGTCTTGCTCCTTGGGGGTGTCGTCGCATCCATTATCTGTGTTTTCAGCTGGTGCTTCTGCTGGTGCTTCTGCTGGTGCTTCTGCTGGTGCTTCTGCTGGTGCTTCTGCTGGTGCTTCTGCTGGTGCTTCTGCTGGTGCTTCTGCTGGTGCTTCTGCTGGNNCTT
>PBAI01000002.1 GCA_002715825.1 Roseibacillus sp.
CCTGACCAGTGTAGTCGTTTGGATAGACGAATGGGAGCTCCCAGATTTTCCCTCCTACCATAAAGGGATACGGGTAGTTCTCGATATAATTGACAAAGCCCTTGGTAAGATACCGTGCGAAGCGATCAGAACCTCCAGAACTCTGCTTGAAGACAGTAGCTGGGATCTCAGGGTCGCCGGGAGAAAATACCACGCCGACACTAGTTGACATGGATATGAAATTCCCTTCCGGACTGGTGGATCCAAGTATTTCTGAATACGCACGGGGGCTCGGAGTATTCTGTCCGTCCATGCATCCGAAACGAAATCCTACGGAATCGTTGTTTGGGATTCGGGCAAGGAGATCGACGCACCCATGGTAGTCTCGACTCGCGCGATTGAAATCAAGGTGCTGGAGAAGAGGGCAGGGATGGCTCAGGGTGTGGGTTTCGAGAGAAACACCCTCTCCGAGAAGCCACTGCATGTTAGGGTGTGCTGGATCAGGGCGATTGCAGGTAATGCTGACTGCTCCGCGGCCATCGATGACCTTGAGCCTCTCAATGATGGGTGTCAGGTAATCGCGAAAACGCTGGCCGTCGCCGGACATGTCATCGATGGCAAGAACGATTACAGCCTCAACACCTTCCTCTCCGATCCACTGTGGGGTGGTGAGCTTCGGAGATTTCTGGTCAAACTGCCACGGATTATTTGGTTCATCAAGGTGCGTGAGCCGGTTGCCGGTCCCGGCGGACGCCGGCAGGACAAACTCAGCCACTGCATGGCTGAGAAAGAAAAGGCAAGCGAAGCGCATCGTGGAATGGGTCTGATGAGGGAACGGCGGTCATTTTGAGATCCAAAGGACCTCAGTTAAAGATAAAAGGGCTCTTGCGGTCCGCGAGCAGCATCATCTCCAGGATTTCGAAGATGAGACCTCCCTCCGGATTTGCTGGGAGAACTGATGGCAGGAAAATTGGAATAGGAGAGCAAGGCATCGAAAGTTCGTGGGCCCGGGGCAAGAAAAAGGCGGTGAAACCCGGGGGTCTCACCGCCTTGAAACAAGAGAGTGTTTTTCTAAGGGGCGGCTACTTCGATTATTACGTTGTCGATGGAAAGTCCGCTGAATGCATCAAGGGTGCCATCACTTACGAAGTTGAATTCGATCCGGGCACTCTCGCCAATGGCTTCAGCAGGGACCGGAATGGAAAGGTTCGTGTAGTCGGTATCGAAGATCGTCATATCGATTGGAATTTCGGCTCCCAGAAGGGAGTCATCCCCAACCCGGACGAACCGAATTGTAGCAGTGTCTCCGAATCCGTCAGCATCACGGAAAGCGTCAAACGTTAGCTCGGCTCCCGGGATTCCACTGAAGTCCAGTGGCGGCGAGAAGAGTGAGACATCTGAGTCAGTGCCATAGTCACCGAGGTTCGTAGACCATGCATTCAGGGATTGCCCGGCTCCAGTGAGAGGACCTGTTGTTCCCGATGGAGCTCCGAGCTCCCACTGGGTATTGGCGCTGGCGTCATTCACGACGGTGGTCCACCCTCCGTCACCAGTTTCAAAGTCTTCCTCGAAGAAAGCCGGTAGGCCTTCCTCGCGCACTGCAACGAAACCGACTCCGTCAAAGGGAGCAGCGAATTCCACACTGGCCCGACCGGATTCATCAGCAGGAATATCCTGATATCCCTCAAGCTCAGTCCATGTGTCACGCGGTGAGTCGAGGTCCGGGCTTACAAGGATGTCGTATTGCCGTGCGGGCTGGGTGTTGAATTCAGCTCTGATGGTAAGCGGATCATCTCCCGCAAGGCTTACCGCAAGTCCCAGAGGATCAATGCCTGATCCCCCAATAAGATCTCCAAGGCTTTGCCCGTTTGTGCCAGCAAGATAAATTGCCTGGATCTGCTCGGCAGTCAGGGCTCGTCTCCAGATGGCGACATCGTCGATTCCCCCATCCCATTGACGATTCCTCGCTCCGGGGTTCTCTCCGATCATCAGAGGAAGATTCGGATCAGAGTTGAGAGGGCCGGAAAGCGTTGTGGAAACAGCTTCCCTTCCGTCGATATAAAGGGCGCGGACGTTGGCAACACCGTTCGATGTGCCAACAAAGTGATGCCATTCACCGTCGTCAATATTGAACTCGGTTGCATCACCGTGGATATCGTTGGAGCCACCCTGCCAAGCTACGGTGGGATTTCCGCCCCAGCGGTGGAAGCGCCAGTTAGCACCCTCACCACGACCTACTCCGATTTGCCAGTTTGTGGTAAATTGGTCAACGCGACCCCACCACTGGACCGTGATTTCCTGACTCGGTTCAGTGATGTTTCCATCAATATCCGGACTGTAGGCGGTCTCCGCATGGCCGCCTCCCTGCCCATTACCCAGATAGCCGGCTCCTCCAAAGAGGCCTGCGTCATAGGTGCCGGGGTGAGGGGCTATGAACTCAAGGTCGTCGGCAGTGCTGCTCGCCGTACCAGGAATAATATGAGCCTGGTCGAGCAGGTTTTCGTCGAAGTTATAATATACCGTGAGGTCAGCAACAAGGTCGCCAGCGGTTGGCGCTTCCGCCACATTTGGGTCCCGACCCGGGTCGTTAACTTCGACAAAATCGCTGATGAGGTCTCCGTCTGAGTCGTTGTTGAGGGGATCCGTTCCGGTGTCATTGGCGTCCACGAAGACTCCTGTATTAGTCTCTGCGCCGTCACTTAGCCCATCACGGTCGCTGTCAGGATTCCGAGGGTTAGTTTCGTTGGCGATTTCGTCACCATCGCTCGCGCCGTCATCATCAGTATCGTCACTGGTAGGGTTCAACCCGGCATTCAGTTCCTGGAGATCCGTGAGGCCGTCGTTATCGAAGTCTCCCGCGCTGGAGAGTTGGTCAAGGCTGTCGATGCCATCCCACGAAAGTTCCCAAGTGTCGGGAAGATCGTCGCCATCGTCGTCCGTGGCGTCAGCTCCGATGGAGTAGACAGGAGGGCTTCCCCCAGCAATATCGCCAATGGCCACGATGCCGTTGATTCCAGGGCCGCTGATGCCGACATCCGTCCAATCGCCACCGCCTTGCTCCCCGAAGACATTGTCAAACGGGAAGATTCCGGGCGTTGTGATCGTAAACGGAGTGGCTTGGTTCTGCGGGCAGCAGTTGTGCTGCGCAGTAACTTGTCCGTCGAGGGTGTCCATGATGAAGAAGTTCGTGTCATCGGCACCAATATGAATGTTATAAGTGCCGGCTTCATAGCCTGACATATCGAGGTAGCCGTTATAGCGAACGGTAAAGTTCTCCCCACCACCGTCGAGCCAGGGGCGATTGATTCCGGAGATAGCGTTACCGCCGTTACCGTGACTGGTAAGGGGTTCCACCGCCTCAAGCGAGCGGTCGGGAACCGGGTCTCCGGAGGTGTGCACATTGTAGTTGCTCTCAGCCTGATTATTGAAAATCACGCCACCCGGGTAGTGCCGTTCCTGATAGTCAACGCCAGGATTCGCAAAGTCTGGTCCGTAGGATCCAGGTGCCAGTTCATTGATCGGAATGAAGGTGGGCTGGATGACCGGAATATCCGGACCGCTATCGGGATCGTTAGGATCAGTGTTCTCAGAGACCTCGAAGCCGTCTGGAATATTGTCGCCATCGGTATCAGCATTCAGGGGGTCTGAACCGGTATCATCCGCGCTCACGAAAATGCCGGTGCCGGTTTCCACACCATCAAGCAGGCCGTCGTTGTCGCTGTCGCTGTCTGTGGGGTCAGTTCCGGCGGTGGCCTCAGTGCCATCAAGCAATCCATCGGAGTCAGTGTCATTATTAGTGGGGTTCGTGCCCGCAGTAAATTCCGCTACGTCACTGGATCCGTCCTGGTCAAAATCCCCGTCAGCGGTGAGTTGATCGAGGTTGTCAATACCCGCCCACGAGGTTTCCCATCCGTCGGGCAATTCGTCTCCGTCAGAGTCCGTAGTGTCTCCCACGATTGGATACACAGGGGGGCTTCCATTCTCGGTATCACCAAGAGCTACGATCCCGGGAATGCCAGGGCCGCTGATGGCTATGTCGGTCCACTCACCGCCGCCCTGTTCACCAAACACGTTATCGAACGGGAAGATGCCAGGAATCGAAATGTTGAAGGGTTGCTGGCGTTCAGCGCAACAGTTTGGATCGTCCGCAATGACGATTCCATCTGCGGTGTCCATGACGAAATAGTTCGTGTCATCCGAGACGATATGGATGGTATACTGCCCGGGCGAATATCCACTCATGTCGAGATAGCCGTTATAGCGGACCGTGAAGTTGTCTCCGCCACCATCAACAAAAGGACTGTTCCGGGTAGAGAAGTTGCCGCCTCCGCCGTGGCTCGCCCAGGGAACAATCGCGTCGACCGATGAATTCGGAGCAGGGTTTCCGGATACGTGGATGTTATAGTTGTTCTGACTTTGCCCGTTCAAAATGGTGCCGCCGTTGTATTTGTTTTCCTGGTAGTTCAGGCCGGTCTGAGTCAGGTCCGGACTGTAGATTCCACTGGCGACCTCATTGATCGGAACAAAGGATGGTTGCATCGTGACGATGCCCGGAGTGCTGTCAGGATCATTTGGGTCGGTGTTTTCATTGATTTCAAGACTGTCGGTAGCTCCGTCTCCATCGGTATCAATGCTGAGCGGATCGGTGCCGGTATCGCTGGCGTTGACAAAAGTCCCGGTGCCGGTTTCCACGCCGTCAAGTAGACCGTCACCGTCGCTATCCGGATTGAAAGGATCGGTGCCGAGAGCTTTTTCAGCACCATCAAGAAGGCCGTCATCATCCCCATCTGCAACCGTGGGGTCCGTGCCATCAGTATACTCGTCGGCGTCGTTCACGCCGTCCTCGTCAAAGTCCCCTGGTCCAAGTTGCGTCAGGTCTCCGGGAAAGAACTGCTCCTCGTAGCCGTCCGGGATGCTGTCGCCGTCAGTATCAATGTCTGGATCAAAGCTATCGACGTAGGCCCCCCAGCTCTGGCCGTTGGCGTCGATGTCGAATGCCGCAGGCACTCCGCTGCTGAGGCCAAAGGCGCCGACGTAGCCGATACCACCGAAATCCGCAGTATTGGTGGAGAAATCGTTGTAATAGCCAAACCCGATGTCTGCCGCCGACTGAGCACCACCACCGTCTTCCACCAGCCAGATGTCGACATTGAACCAGCCTCCGCCGCCCTCAGCAGAGAAGTCGAAGTTGCCGAAGGTCCGGGTATTCCAGCTCACGTCCGTGTGCTCAAATGGGGCACCCGTGCTGGTTAGATTTGCCGATCCGGTAATCGGAGTGGCAACCACCTTGACGCGGTCGTCAAAATTCTCCGTGAAGGTAAACACGCCATCTTCGTCGTAAAACTGGAAGATAAATGCCAGGTCGTAATTATCGCCCAACAGGTTGATTTCCGTGCCGGGCTCCCGGTCCACATCGAGGGCCGAGATCAAACTTGAGGAGGGATCGTCCAGTTCTCCGAACGGGGCTTCCCGATCGACGTTGGTAGGAAGATCTCCTGTGAAGTCTGCTCCGGGTAAGTTGTCTGTCCGACGGTAGAGCAGCATTTCGGGGTTGTGCTGCGCCATGACGTGCGGAGACAGGATCACAAGGAGGAGAAACAAGATGCAGGATTGAAACAGTCTCATGGTAGAAGTGAAAGATGTCGTAACTGGGTAATCATCCCCTTGAAATTAGCCCAATTCCGAAGGTAACTAATTCATCACCCGGTCGAGATTGATAACAAGTAAATTTGCGGGGAAATCGGTAAGCCCAGAAATTGTGAGACCAATGAGGCGCCTCTGTTCACGGTAGCCCGTTCATCACTTCCACTTCTCCCGAATCAAGACAGACTATCCTCGTCTCTCTCCTGAGTTGGCTCAGAAAATCCTCATGTCGTGAGGGCTTTGGGAAGACCTGCGTAGATCAGTTAGTCCTCCAGAATCATGAAATAAATTCCAGCATAGCCTCAGCGCTCTCGACAGTCTAGAGTTCGCCCGAGCGCATGAGCCATCCGAAAATCGCCGTGACGATGGGTGATCCCGCCGGGGTCGGCCCGGAAATATGTCTTGAGCTCTTGGGGAACGAGAGAGTGTCGGAGCATTGCATACCCATCATCTTTGGTGACGCTGAGGTTCTTTCCCGCTGTGCGGAGAAAACTGGGAAGCAGAAACCTTCTGATGTGATTACCTGGGCGGACCTCAGCACAGTGGACGCTCCCTCCGTCCTGAGCCTTGAAGGCATTGATGTGGATCAGCTTACCCCGGGTGAAATTTCTGAAGCAACTGGCCACGCTACCTATCGATATCTCGACAGCGCCATTACTGCGTGCCGCCGGAGTGAGGTGGATGCCGTCACAACCGCCCCTGCGAACAAAACGGCACTCCGTCAGGCCGGAATTACACAGCCCGGCCAAACCGAAATCTTCGCCGAGCATACTGAGACGAAAAATTTCTGCATGATGCTGACATCCGATGTTCTCACCTGCAGCTTCGCCACAGTGCATGTCGGATATCACGAAGTAGCAGGAATGCTCACTTCCGAGCGAATTCTCGAAGTCATTGAACTAACCCGTCGATCGATCAAGCATCTCAGGGGCAGAGAACCACAATTGGCAGTCTGCGGACTCAACCCCCACGCCGGGGAAGGGGGGCTCTTCGGGAATCGCGAGGAAGAACTCATCATTACTCCTGCTATCGAGCGCGCTCGGTCCCTTGGAATGCAAATTGAAGGACCCCTTCCTCCGGATACTGCCTTCCTCCCGGATCGTCGCGCAGTGACGGACGCCTTTATTTGCATGTACCACGACCAGGGCCATATTCCTGTTAAGGCCCTCGCCTTCGACCGGGGGGTGAACTGCACTCTGGGGCTGCCTATTATTCGCACCTCCGTTGACCACGGCACAGCTCTTGACATCGCATGGCAGGGAAAGGCCGGAGCGGAGAGTTTGATCGAAGCTGTGATCCTCGCCTCCCGGATGAAATCCTAAAGTCGTGTCCTCCAAAATCTCTCAATCTGTGTCTCCACCACATTAACAAAGATACCAATGAGTCCTTTCTTCTCTAACTTTCTGGTCCGCCTCTCTACCATGAGCCTCACNGTCGGGGGCCTCTCGCTTCCAGCAACTGCTGAAGACTGGCCGCAATGGCGTGGCCCCGGTCGNGATGGACGCTCTCTGGAGACGGACCTTCTTGAGAAATGGCCGGAAGGCGGTCCTCCTCTGGCGTGGAAAGCCCGAACCGCGGGTGCGGGGTTTTCNAGCATCTCCNTTGCAAAGAATCTCATCTACACGCTGGGCGACCTGCCGGATGGGTGTCATGTGATCGCACTGAAGGAAGCGGACGGATCGCTGGTTTGGAAAACCCGNACNGGAGAAGCTGGCGGACATCGTGGCTATCCTGGACCTCGTAGCACGCCTACCGTGGACGGCGGCGAGGTGTTTGCGCTGGACCAGCATTCCAATCTTACCTGTCTCAATGCAGCCAACGGGAAAA
This sequence comes from Roseibacillus sp., assembly GCA_002715825.1. Lineage (GTDB taxonomy): Bacteria > Verrucomicrobiota > Verrucomicrobiia > Verrucomicrobiales > Akkermansiaceae > Roseibacillus_B. Next base: position 7,450 of record PBAI01000002.1, read on the forward strand.
AGGCGTGGACGGTTAACCTTCAGGATGACTTTGATGGCAAGATGATGTCGGGTTGGCGCTGGAGCGAATCCCCTCTGGTAGACGGCGANTCCGNAGTATGCACTCCTGGTGGAGNTAACGGCACTGTGGTGGCTCTCAATCGCAAGACCGGCANAAAACTGTGGCAGACCAGTGAATGGACGGACCCAACCGGCTACTCCTCNATCATCATCGCAAGCATACACGGGACTCGTCAATACGTCCAACTCACGGGNAAGAGCTTGGCTGGAATTGATCCTCAGTCNGGAAAAATCCTCTGGAAGGCCGAACGCGTNGGCAAGACCGCTGTGATNACAACCCCGGTCGTACANGAGAATATTGTCTGGGTCACGTCTTCCTATGGAGTTGGCTGCCACGCCTTCGAGATCACTAAGAACGGTGGCAAATGGTCTGCCGCGGAAATTCATTCGAGTCGAAAATTCGCTAACCACCATGGTGGTGTAATCGAATTGGACGGGCACGTTTTCGGTTCAACGGGAGGAAGCTTCGCCTGTATGAACATCAGGACCGGAGAACTCATCTACCGCGAGCGAAGTGCTGGAAAGGGGGCCACAACCTTTGCAGACGGACATTTCTATCTCCGAAGCGAAAACGGACCCGTGGCCCTGATTAAAGCTTCTGCAAAAGAATTGAAGGAGATCAGCAGCTTCGACCAACCGGAGCGAAGCGAGAAGAAATCCTGGGCCCATCCCGTGGTGGCCAATGGAAAATTATACCTCCGCGATCAGGATCTTCTCCTCTGTTATGATATCTCGGTAAAATAGATGATGGAGGGGCATGCTCCCCCCGATCCCAAGTTCGCGATTCAGTCCGCCTTGCCGTCCTTGTTCTCGTCCCTGATTCCTGAGTAGGGATTAGCAAGAACTGCCTCCCACGCGATTTTGCGAAACACCTTGTCGAGCTGTTCCCCCGGGAATCCCCCCGTCTCAACTTTTTCTTCAATCAGCTCGGGGGATTTCCGGTAGAGGGACGCATAAAAGACATAACCCTCCAACCATTCAAATCCAGGTCCGAGGTGTCCCAGTCTATCCCGCCAGAGAGACTTCTCTTTGCCCCCCAGCACACGGTGGAGACCCTCCACTCCGGGTAGCTCACCCCGCTGGAAATATTGAGATGCCAGAACCATTGCCTCGCAGGTAGGCATGATCACTACCCTTCCCGGATACTTCTTATTGAGGGGGGCTATCAGCTCTCCGTATGCCTCTCCCTGCAACTGACCGAGCTCCTTGATTGTTGCTGGAACAAACCCCCTTTTCGTCCCTCCNTCTATTTTGTCCAAGTGCTCAATCTGAGGCCAGCCGTCCGAGAGGAANAACTTCATGTCGGGATTGTACTTGAGGCAAAATTCGATCCAGCATGAGTAGTATTCCGGGCGATCGTTAAAATAAGGGCCCCACATCATGGCCTCCCATTCCGCATTTGCAATGGAGGCNAGAAGCTTTGGCTTCGCCTTTCCTTTAAACTGAAAGATGCCATTTTCCTGCTCCCACTTATAGCGAGTGCTACCTGTCATTCCTCCCCCGGTATGCAGATGCATAGGCTGCTGAAATCCAGCAGCCTGACAGATTTTAGGGAGAGTCTTATATCCGGGGCCCATAAAACTATGTCCCGTTCCGACAAGCCGAAGGCCTCCGTCTTTTGGTTTGGCGAAGGAAGTAACTGGATCCCTGCCAGAACCAACAACCTTTGCGTAGGTCTCCCGAATGCGTTCCGGTGACTGGTAGCACACCGCATGCTCAGGAAATTTCTCCTTGTCCCACCCGGGGTGCACCTTGAAAGAACGCGCTGCTCCACGTTGCGCACCACCTCCACCTCTTGCCTTATCTCGGAAAGCGAGGGCCTCCGCTACAGTCAGCACTCCATCCTTGTTTGCATCAGCCTGCGGGAAACGCTTCAGCAACTGAGCGAGTTGATCCTTGGCGGGATTGGCACAGGCAACACCGCCCGAGGCAATCAGGATCGTCAGAAAGGTATAAGCCCGTCTACGGAATCTGATGTTAAGTTTCATAGGGACGCCATGCTCCACCTCTCGCACCGGAGGTCCATTCAAATTCACAGAAAGAAAAAAGAGTTTTCAGCTCGAACAGAGTAAGACGCACTGCAAATTGCCCTCTGAGCCGGAAGAATCATATTTCCGGATGTTCAGCCGGGATCTCTTGAGACAATACTGAACGTGACATGCGCTGCCTGCTCGCCTTCCCCAGAATTCGGATACTCGCTTTTTCTCATGGACTCATTTCTCTGTTATTCGCTCCTCTATTCGCTCAGAGCTCCAACAGTCCGGCACCTTCGGTAACTCTTCCGGACGGACCTGTTACAGCCAGGGGAGGCATGGTAGCCACCCAGGAAGCCCACGCCACACGGGCTGCACTGAAAGTACTTGCCGAGGGCGGCAATGCCGTCGACGCCGCGGTCACAGCCGGCTTTACGCTTGCCGTGACCCTCCCGCGGGCAGGCAATCTGGGCGGAGGAGGTTTTATGCTGATTCATCTTGCCGACGAGAACCGGCAGATCGCTCTCGACTACCGCGAGAAAGCACCTTCGGCGGCTCACCGTGATATGTTTCTGACGGAGAGAGGCGCTCCTGACCCGAGACGATCTCGCTATACCCGGCTGGCCTCTGGAGTCCCTGGCACTGTTCGCGGCCTCGCACACGCCCTGCGACACTACGGCTCAATCTCAATCCGCAGGGCCCTTGCTCCCGCGATCAAACTAGCTGCAGATGGATTCGTGGTGGGTCAGGATCTTCACGATTCGCTGAAGTCCTGTGCAGATGATTTACGGGCAGACAGGGGAGCTCGCGAAATCTTCCTCGACGCCAGCGGGAAGGTCTGGCCGGTGGGGAGCACCCTCATCCAGAAAGACCTCGCTCAAAGCCTCTGCCTGTTGGCGGAAAAAGGACCTGCCGCATTTTACCTCGGAGACATCGCAACCGCTATCGATCGAGATATGCGCGCTCATGGCGGACTGATTACCCGCAGGGATCTTGCTGACTATCGCGTTGTCGAACGGGCTCCGATCAAAGGATTCTATCGTGGATGGAAGATTGTGTCCATGCCGCCCCCGAGCTCGGGCGGTATTCATCTCATTCAGATGCTCAATATCATGAGTCATTTTCCAGTGGGTGAGTATGGCTCAAACTCGGACCAGACCATTCATGTCATGGCGGAGTCGATGAGAAGAGCTTATGCCGACCGGTCACGCTATCTCGGAGACCCCGACTTCTCCGAACTACCCATCGCGCAGCTGACCTCGAAGAACTACGGGAAAAAACTAGCGGAGGGCATCAACCCTGAACGCATTACGCCCAGCAGCCAGATTGACCCCGGACTTGGACCTCTCCCCCCACCCGAGAGCAGTGAAACCACTCACTTCAGCGTGATCGATAAGGAGGGCAACGCGGTCTCCAACACCTACACCCTGAACTTCAGTTACGGATCACGGATCGTCATTCCAGGCACGGGGATTCTTCTCAACAACGAAATGGACGACTTCTCCGCAAAACCCGGAACCCCAAACGCCTATGGCCTCATCGGGGGTCGGCGTAATGCCATCGAACCGGGAAAGCGAATGCTCAGCTCAATGACTCCCACCATTCTCCTGGGTGAAGACGACACCGTTGTTGCCACTGGAAGTCCCGGCGGAAGCCGAATCATCAACATCGTCCTCCAGATCGTCAGTAATATCATCGATCATGGCATGAATGTCGCGGAAGCGACCCAGACGACTCGTTTTCACCACCAATGGCTCCCCGATGAACTGCTGGTCGAGACCGGCCTGGAAGCAAAAACTGAGAACTTGCTGGTTAAACGGGGGCACGGCATCCGCACGACCAGTCCCATTGGTTCTACTCAGACAGTGATGAAGAGAAATGGGATTTTTCTAGGAGCCAGCGACCCCCGTATAGCTGGAGCACTCACCCTTGGATTGCCTGGCAAAACTTTCCCTGACAGCGATATTCTCCCACGGCAATGATCATCCCGAGAACCCGTCCGGGGTAGTCCTGACCATTAGCAGAGCACCTGCTCCACCGATCGAGACGGACAAGCCGTTAAGACTCACAGGGGCCAACCCGTTTCAAACCCGCGCCTACGTTTACCTCAGCGTATGCGCTGCAGCACTCGAAAATAGGCTCGCTACCCACCAGCCGTGGGATCCAGAATCGCCGAAGACCCGATCATCATGTTCCTTCCCCCCTTATTGCCCCGGGCGCTTCTCTCTCTAATTCTGCTGCAAACTGCAGCGCTCATAGCCGCGCCTCCGCGAATCACTGAGTTTATGGCCAGCAACGAGGGGACCATCGCCGACGAAGATGGCGACTATCCGGACTGGATTGAAATCCACAATCCCGACCTCGCCTCCATCGACCTCGCCGGACACGCATTGACTGATGACCCTTCGGAGCCAAGAAAGTGGATTTTCCCGGCCGGATCCACCATCAGCGGAGGTGGATATATTGTGGTATTCGCTTCCGGCAAGAATCGCACTTCTTCCAGAGCTGAACTGCATACAAACTTCCAGCTCAATGCAGATGGCGATTACCTTTCCCTTGTTGCTCCTGATGGCGACAGTATACTCACCGAGTTTGGCTCAGAGGTCGTTCCTTTTCCTCGACAACGGCCTGACATTTCTTACGGCACTGGAGAAGCCTCGCTCAAAATCAATCTTCTCGGTGAGAGCCCGGCAGCTCGCTACCTCGTTCCCACGACCGAGGATGCCCTCGATCCCGAGTGGACAACCCGCCCTTTTGACGACGTCAGCTGGACCCATGGAAGCCTCGCCCTCGGATTTGACCTCGATGGGAACGACGGAAGCGCCGTCGCTCCACGAAACCATTGGCCTCTCGATGATGGATTTGGCAGCATCGCCCGGGACACCAGCGGGAATTTTCCGGGCTCTCTGATTAAAATACAGGATGAATTATCACCCTGGGATCTCGACGCTCCGCCCATTGCTGGCGGACCAGAATCCTCCCTGAGTTTTGACGGCACCGCGACTTTTCTCCAGACCACACTCCCCGGTATTGGAGGCTCCGCATCCCGCTCCATCGTGTTCTGGATCCGCTCGGACGACACCTCGAACCATGGGATCATTTCGTGGGGGAATCGGAATACTCCCTCCGGAAAATTTCACATCCGGCTCAACAGTAATCCGGATAGCGGAACCCTAGGGGCACTACGATGCGACCTTGGAGGAGGAAGCGCTGTAGGCTCCACGAGCCTCGCCGATAACCAATGGCATCACGTGGCCGTCGTGTTCGAAGAGGATACCACACCTGCGCTTTCGGACCTTCGATTCTATATCGACGGCGTGGAAGACCTCGCCACCGGNCCGGCGAATGTCCCTGTAGATACCGATATTTCCAGTATTGATTCTCTCGANGTCGCTATCGGCCGACGCGTCGAGAGGACTCCCCTCTATTTCTCCGGCAACCTCGCAGATGTCGCCCTTTACGACATCGCCCTGACTGCGGATGCTGTCACAAGACTGGCCGAAGGCTCCTTCCGCCCCTCCAGCCCTATTGGGTTCAGCAGCTACATAACCACCAGTGTCGAGAGTGATATGCTGAACAGAGGCTCTTCACTCTTCGTCCGAACCCGCTTTGACCTTCCCTCCGATTACTCGCTGGAGAGCCTTCGCCTCTTGCTGCGCTACGATGATGGCATNCGTGCCTTCATCAACGGCGAGGAGGTCGCGAGCGCGAACCTNCCGGAGGAACGTTCATGGAACATAACGGCACAAACGGAGCGGACGNACGTGGCGGCCGTAAGCACGGTTGAATTCAACGCCTCGCAAGTCCTGCCTGCCCTCCGCCCAACTGACAACATTCTCGCCCTGCACGGAGCCAACCTCAACGCGGCCGATCGCGACTTTCTCATCGACGCCCAGCTTGAGGGNATCGACCTCGGACAACGCTCTGCCGGCTACTTCCTGACCCCTACGCCGGGAGCCGAAAACACCGGGGAGCCCGATACCGGGGCTTTCGTAGCTGATACAAAATTCGCACCTAATCGTGGATTCTATGAGGAACCCTTCGATCTTACGATCAGCAGCAAAACNGAGGGCGCTTCCATCTATTACACACTGGACGGGAGCGAGCCGTCGTCGAGCAACGGCATACTCTACGACGGCCCTCTTACAATCGACAGGACCGCCACGGTCAGGGCAGTGGNGCTGAAACTCGGACTCGTTTCCACAAACATTGACACCCATACCTACATCTTTCCATCCAGCGTGCTCACTCAAAGCACCACACCGCTGGGCTTTCCCACGGCCTGGGGAGAGCGTGCAACCGATTACGAAATGGACCCGGATCTGATTGGCACTGCCTACTCCAGGGAGGAGATCATCGATTCGCTGCGTTCTCTCCCCTCGATCTCAGTCGTCATGAACGTCGACGACCTCTTTGATGGGGAGAGCGGATTTTACGCCAATTCGAACGAAAGGGGTGACGAATGGGAAAAGCGGTGCTCCTACGAGTTCTTTGATTTTCCGAATGGCGCCCAAACTCAACTGAACGGAGGAATCCGGGCGGTGGGCCGTGCGAGCCGTTCCGCCAATCGTGGCAAACACAATCTTCGGGCAGTCTTCCGCTCAGAGTATGGCCCCACCAAGCTGCGGTTTCCCCTTTTTGCTGATTCCAAGGTTACCGAGTTTAACTCCCTGATCCTTCGAGGGGGGAATGGAGACTCATGGCTGAATCCGGGTGTGGTGGAACGGGCACAGTATATTCGTGATCAATGGCACCGGGACGCACAGCGCGCTACCGGGCAGCCCTTCCAACACCAGATATATGCTCATCTCTACCTCAACGGGCTCTACTGGGGCATGTATCATATTTTCGAACGTTTTGAGGACGACATGCTGGCAGAGCACTTCGGAGGAGAGGAAGAAGACTGGGACGCGATCAAGGATGCTGGGAGGGCGAGCGTTCTTGAGATAGTCGATGGTGACCTGAGCGCCTGGAATCGCACTTTAGCGGTAACACGGCGGGATATGAGCAACCCGAGAAACTACGCGAACGCGCTGATCTTTATCGATCCCGACACTTGGATTGACTATTTTATCACCAATTTCTATTCCGGAAATACCGACTGGGATCAGTCCAACTGGAGAGCAGCCCGGCGCAGGGATCGGGACGCCAAATGGATGCTCTTTGCATGGGACTCCGAACGGACGGACCTGAATGCAACTCAGGGCACAAACTCCAGCACCAACGATGCCACCGCTGAGAACACGCCGAATTTTCCGTCGAGCGTGCATCAGCGATTGACCGCCAACGAAGAGTATCGCCTGCGCTTCGCTGACCGGGTCCGGCTGCACTGTTTTAACGGGGGAACCTTCACCCCGGAGGGAGCCGCTCAACTATGGGACGCCCGGGCTGATGAGATTTATGAACCGCTCATCGTGGAGGCGATACGCTGGGGGGACCGCCATAGGTTCCCTCCCGCCCGGCGGGAGACCTTCTGGCGGCAGATGTATAATACCATGCAGAGTGAGTTCTTCCCCCAGCGCACCGAAACCCTGATCTCTCAACTCAGGGCTCGCGGACTCTATCCCTCCGTGGAAGCTCCGGACTTTACTCCTCATGGAGGCCTCTTCACCGATCAATCNGAGGTCACGATCAGTGCGAGCACCGGGGGCACAATCTATTACACCACCGATGGAAGTGATCCCCGCCGTCCGACCACNGCAGGATCCGAATCCCTTCTGCTTCCTGAGGGATCTTCAGCCGTGGCGTTCGTCCCTACCGATGACTCCCTCGCAATGACGTGGACGGAGCCAGAATTTGATGCCACCGGCTGGATAAGCGGGGCAAGCGGGGTCGGATTCGAGCTGGATACAGGCTTTGAAGGCCTTTTCGGGGTCGATCTGAGTGAAATGCATTCTCTGAACTCGTCGGCTTACGCCCGGTGGGAGTTCGAAATTCAGGATCGAGCGCAGCTGGCTGCAATCACCTCCCTGACACTACACGCACGCTATGATGACGGGTTCATCGCCTACCTGAATGGAGAAGAGGCGGCCTCCGCAAATCGACCCGCCAATCCCGCTTGGAATTCCCACGCCTCTGCGGTCCACCCGGACGGATCAGCCGTCGAATTCAGCACCTTCAATCTCAGCAATTCCATCAATCGCCTGCGACGTGGCACCAACGTGCTCGCCGTTCACTGCATGAACCAGCAATCCGACAGCAATGATCTTCTCTTCATTCCCGAACTGGTAGCAGCCACCGGAACCATTCCTGCTGGCGTCTCTCCCTCCGCCCAAGTTTACGATGGTCTCCCCCTTGCACTTCGAGAAAGCTCCCGTCTGCAGGCCCGGGCACTGAGGAACGGAACATGGTCCGCACTGACCAGCACTATCTTTACGGTAGGAACCCCGGCCACCTCTGAGCACATCGCGATCAGCGAAGTGCATTATCACCCTCTCGGGGATTCTCCCACCGAGTTTCTCGAGCTGATCAATATCTCCGATGAAGTGGTGGACCTCACTGGACTCTCCTTCACCAATGGCATTGTATTCAACTTCCCCGAAGCCACTCTCCTCTCCCCAGGTGAACGCACGCTCGTCGTCGAGAACATCACCGCTTTCGAAATTGCCTATGGTCTCGGTTTGCCCATTGCCGGATCCTTTAGGAACGGAACGCGCCTCTCCAACGGGGGCGAGCGCATTACCTTGCTGGCCCGCGACGGCTCCACCATCTCCGACTTCCGTTACCGCGATTCCCANCCCTGGCCACAAGCCCCGGACCAGACCGGGCAAAGCCTCATNCTTGTCGCCCCCGGGGATTCCTCCCCTTCCAACCCGCTCNGNTGGCGCGCCAGCATTCTTCCAGGGGGAAACCCAGGTTCCTCCGACTCCATCTCTTTCCCCGCAGGAGATTCTCAATCCCTTCTTGATTATGCACTTACAGATAATACGGATCTCCATTTCTCAGTAGTGGAGAACCTCTCTGCCCTTTCCTTTCTTACCCGTAGCGCAGCGGATGATGCCACCATCTGGGTAGAATTTTCCCCTGATCTTCGCACTTGGACAGATGCCCCGACCGAGTCTCTGGTTTCCCGGGACGCTAGACCCGATGGAACGACCCTCTTCCGCTTCACCATGCCAGCTCCCCAGCGAGACTCGATGAGATTCGCCCGCTTGCGTGTCGAACTGCGCTGAGCACAGAATATATTCTTGGACCGGCGCTGACGTGAGAACACCATATTCCTCCCNCCTCCAAAATCCCGTGAATAGACATTTCCTGACACTCAAGATCACNATCTTCTCTCTCTCTCTTTTGTTCACCGNCATGCCGGAAGCTCAGGGCGGGGAATCGAGCCCCAATACCCTGACCAAGCAAGAACGGGCCGATGGCTGGCGTCTNCTTTTCGACGGAAAATCTGCGGGCTCCTGGCGTGGCTTCGGGAAGGATTCTCCTCCCGCCAGAGGATGGGAGGTCTCGCAGGGGTGGTTGATTAAACGAGCCGGAGTCAAGCCGGGCAACATCGTCTCCCGGGAAGAATTTTCCAACTTTGAGTTTTCGTGGGAATGGCGGATGGAATCCGGGGGAAACAATGGCGTCAAATACTTCGTTGATGAAACCCGGGGCAATCTAGGACACGAGTATCAGATGCTGGCCAAGGTAGAGCAAAAGCCCACCAAAGGCTCCACCGGTGGATTCTACGCTGTCCTTGCGCCTTCTGATCCTCCGCCGGTGCGATTCTACCCGAAGATCAACTCTTCCCGAATCCGGGTAGAGGCCAATAAGGTCACCCATTGGCTCAATGGCCGGAAAATATTGGAGTATATCTGCGGCAGCGAAGACGTCCTCTCAAACGTGGCCTCCAGTAAATTCAAAAAAGTGGCGCGGTTTGGAGAGAAGCTGACTGCCCGCCTCATGCTCACCGATCACGGCAGTGAGTGCAGCTTCCGCAATCTCAAGGTTCGCGAGCTGAAGGCCGGCTCAAAATAGCCCCGGTGCCACCGCCGAAAGGCCCCTTGCCGGGCCCCCACGCTCCCTCCTGTTCCTCTGCAGGGACTTCTATTGTAGGCCTCTCCGATCCGACCCCCTTCTGGACCCGATCTCGAGGACCGATATCCTGAGCACCCGCCACCTTCGAAAAACACTACAAAAACAGGTTTTCTCCATAAATTCGGCCCGTCTGAAAGGCCTGACTTCCGCCCTCGATCGTCCGCAGGCAGTCCGGCCCGCAGGCAGGCGACAAAATCCCTTCCTGTGACCTCGAGAACCCTTGACCCCTCGGATGAAATGGCGAGACTTCCNTNCAGACACTTGGAAGGCGCNTGNTCCATCGAAAAGCNGTGGANNNAGCCCGCAACACCGANTCNGTCCAACANATGAANACCTTGTATTCNCGGGTAATNGCTACNCANNTCGCNGCNGCTCTCCTGATCTTAANTCNANCCGCCGACGCCCAACTGGCCGCCTCCGGCACTCCCGGTGATCGCGCCGTCTACACGATTGGCACCGGGGCCAGTATTGAGCCTGGGCTNGGAAACTCTGTCGCTCATAATTTTGCCACCACCGCAGTCGAAGATACTGCCGATAGTTTCGATCTCCAAGCCGGTGGCGCAGTCAACCTNACGGCTGGACACCATCTGGTCATCTACGGCACCCGCTACCTCAACACCAATCCCGGAATNGCAACCCGGGCCGGTCTCGACAATACCATCCTGATCAATGGATCACCCATTTCCTACGGTGCGGCCTCGAGCTACTCCCGTGATGGCAGCAACAANAATAATTTCGTCCGCGGTGGCTCGATTGTAGAGGTNGCCCAAGGCGACTCTGTAGGATTTGAATCGAAGCGCACNGATAACAACGCTCAATTAAGGATCGCTCAGCAGGATGCTGANCTTCAGCTTGTCAAACTCGACGACAGCCTTAGTTACCTGCGCCTGAGAGCCAGCGCCAACGCTGCTAACCTGATGAGTAATACCTCAGCAGGNCCCTCCACAGTCAGTTATGACGTGCAGGACGAAATCGACGCGGGATTCACACANACTAGTGGAAGCGGCGATATTACCCTCGACGAAGCAGGACGCTATCTCGTCTTCGCCAANACCGGCTTCCGGATCAGNGGTGGCAATCGACACCGCCAGAGNATCACCCAGCGACTCGCCCTCGATGGAANTCCCGTAGANGACTCCTCCACGGTGGTCTATATNCGCTATTCTGGCTCAGGGGACGGTCTTGGCGGTCTNATGGTGACCGGGGCGAGCTCCGTTGGNACCATCATCCAGACCACAGCAGACAACAGTGTTCTGAACGTCGAAGTTCTTNGGGACAACAATCCAAGCACNACCAACACTGCGGTCGCACTCGAGGCCGCCCTTACCGGCCTGACCATTCTTAAGCTTCCTAACTACGGAGAGGTGATTCGTCTTTCTGGTCCTTCGCAGGAAATTAGTGCTGCACAGGGCAACCCCGAGACCCCTCTGGACCTCTCAGANGTTTCTCCAGTTTCAAACGCCTCTTTCAGCTACGACGCCGGATCCAGCGTTTCTCAGGTTACCGTGAACAAGGACGGGGATTACCTCTTNCTGGCCTCCCACTTTTTGGACGATTACGATACCCCTCCCGGCGAAGCTCGGACCATTACCCGCCAAGGATTCCAGACCATTCCGAACGGAGGTAGTGCAGGCAAGATTTCCTATGGCAATGGTGGAGCCTATAACCGCGACCGCACAGCCGGCAATGGCGGCGACCGCTCCCGGGATTCCGGGGACTGGGCAGGAGCAGTCCTTCCCCTCAGCGCGGGTGACGCCGTGGAAACCACCACCGCCCGCTTCGGACTGAACAATTCCCTGATTGCGAATTCGATCGGCCTGCAAGCCCTCAATATCGGCAGTATCTCCTCCGCTCCGACCGCGCCCGTTGTGGAAGTGAACCTCCCCCTCAATGCGGTAGTCAACTCAACAGGCACCCTTGTCACCGAAGCCAGCCTTCGAACCATCCACATTAGCGATGGAGCTTCCGCCCTCTCCTACACCGTAGACACTGCACCTGCAGGCGGAACGCTCATTCTGAGCGGAGCCGCCCTTGCCGCTGGTGACACCTTCACTCAGGTCGATATCAATGGAGAACTGCTCTCCTTTGATGCAGGAGCGAACCCTACGTCTGGAGGATTCGATTTCACAGTGAGAGACTCCAG
>PBAI01000003.1:0-42264 GCA_002715825.1 Roseibacillus sp.
TCGAGTCCTTGCCAACACGCAGTGCTGTACTCACGAAATTTCCATACTTCTCCGGCAGGCCTCCCGAAACTGGCTTGGCCGGAGGAACGTCAGGGCTGCCTGCATTGTGAAATGGATGGCTCCTGGAGGGAAATTGGAAGCGGTCCCCGCTTCGGTTCTCTTTCACGATGTCGTGAAGCTCAAGGGACTCTCATGGGATGAGCAGGCCTTTGCCGAGGCTGCCAGCCCTGACGTTCCTCCGGCCAAGCCAGTTTCGGGGAGCCTGCCGGAGAAGTACGGAAATTTCGTGAGTACAGCACTGCGTGTTGGCAAGGACGCGAAGGGAGATAATGTTGCTTTTCGTTCCCGCATTATCCGTCTTGATCCCGAGGGTGCGGTTTGTGTGGCCTTTGATGCGGACACCATGCGCATGGCGGCAGGATGGACCCAGGGAGGATTGAGGTTGGAGGGCCTCCCCTTTACCGGGGGCCACGGGGCCTTTCCCTCTCATAGCGGAGCCAAGGTGTTTACCAACCGGGCGGCCCCAGGGTGGGCTGACAACCAAGGGAGTATTGCGGAAACCCGGATGCCTGAGGATGGGAAGTATCCGCCTCTCGGCCCTCTTCCGAAAACGCAGGCCCATTACAAGGGCTTGTATGTTCATGGGGAAAAGACGGTTTTGCGCTATGCGGTAGGCAAGGACCCGGTTCTGGAGCTTCCGGCCTTCGAGAATGGGATCATCACCCGCACCATCCAGGGGAAGTTCAGTGCTCCCGCGGTGGTAGTGCTTGCTGATGAGAAGGGCGCTCCTGAGATTCAGGTCTTGGGCTCTCAGGAGAAGCCAGCGACGATGGACGGTCGGATCGTCCTGAAAGTCCCGGCGGGAATGGCTCACTTCAAGGTGGTTTATGGAAGTGGGAGCGTCCCCGAAGCCCTCGAGGATCTGACCCTTTTGATAAAAGGTGGTCCTGCGCGGTGGACGGAGGAGGTGACGACAGTCGGCGAGGTGGCCAAGGACGATGGTAAGTCAGCCTATGTCCTTGATCGTCTGACTGTGCCTTATCAGAACCCATATGGGTTGAAGATGCGGATCGGGGGATTTGACTTTTTCAGCGACCCTTCCAAGGCAGCGGTGTGCACTTGGGATGGCGACGTCTGGGTCGTTAGCGGTATCGATGAGAAGCTCGAGAGTCTCATCTGGAAGCGCATTGCCGCTGGCGGGCATGAGACTCTCGGGCTCACTATCGTAGACGATGTGATCTACACGGTGGCGGATGATCAGATCACGCGTTACCACGATTTTAACGGTGACGGAGAGATCGATTACTACGAAAACTTCAATAACGACTGGGAGCTTACCAGTGGATTTCATGCCTTCTGTTTTGACCTGCAGACTGGTCCGCAGGGAGAGTTCTATTTCGCCTTTGGTAGTCCGGTGCGGGGTGGGGGGCGCAGCTTTCAGAGAATGAGTCGACATCATGGCTCGATCCTTCGCGTCTCAAAGGATGGTTCGAGGCTCGATCGTTATGCCACCGGGTTGCGGGCTCCGAACGGGATCGGGGTGAGTCCCAGCGGCCAGCTCACCAGCGGAGACAACGAAGGGACCTTCGTGCCACGTTGTCCCATTCACTGGATCGAACCAGACGAGTTTCTCGGAGTGGTCGATTCGGCGGCGGACTACGCCACCATGAAGACTACTCCCACGGTGGGACAGCGCCGAGGCAGCCGGAAGGAGAACCTTGATCCCAGTGAGGCTCCCAAGCCCCTTGCCTGGTTACCCAAAAACGTGGATAACTCCAACGGGGGGCAGGTCTGGGTGACCAGTGACAGGTGGGGTCCCTATAAGGGAGAGATGCTGCATTTCAGTTATGGGCAGAGCGCGATCTATGTCGTGCTTAAGGAGAAAAAAGGAGCCTTGATGCAGGGGGGAGTGGTCAAGATTCCGGTGCGCCCAACCTCCAGTGCGATGCGTGGGAAGTTTAATCGTAAGGACGGACAGCTCTACATTGCTGGCCTCAAGGGGTGGCAGAGCAATGCCGGTCGGGAAGGAGGCCTTGACCGGGTGCGCTACACGGGCAGGCCCGTGAGCATGCCGAGCAGTCTCAAGGTTCGTGACGGAGGGCTCGAGATTGGATTCACCCAGAAGCTGGACCAAGAACTGGCGGAAGATCCGGAAAGCTTCAATCTCTCGGGATCCGACCTGCGCTGGACCCAGGATTATGGAACTGGAGAGTTTCAGGTCGGGCATCGGGCCTCAGCAGGCCCCCCGAAGGGCCGCACTAAGTTCCCAGTCAAATCCGCCCGACTTCTTCCTGACGGAAAATCGGTGTTTGTGGAGGTCGAGAACCTGCAGCCCGTTCACATGATGCAGATCGATCTCGACCTTGAAACGGAGGAGGGAAAGGAGATCGTGACCAAGATCTGGAATACAATCCACGTGGCGAAGTAAGATCCCGGAAAAGACCTACTTTTTGAGCGGAGTGATTTTGATGTTTCGGTAGGCGACCGGACCGTGGTCACCCTGGAACATGATGGGGCCGGTAGCGGCTTCGCGTCCGGTGACTCCTGAGGGAGTAGGGCCCTTCATTTCGACATTCTCGTGGAGGATCTTGCCATTGAGTTTCACGACCAGAAACTTCGCGTTGGCAGTCTTCTTTCCTGAGGTGTCAAACTTGGGTGCGAGGAAGTCGATTTCATACTTCTGCCACTCTCCGGGTTTCTTGCAGGCATTGGTCCGAGGAGGTTGGGCCCCGTAGATAGCGCCCATGTCACCACCGCCGAGCTTTTCCTTGCCGTAGCTGTCGAGGACCTGCACCTCATACTCGCCCATCACGTAAATCCCTGAGTTGGCTCCCTTGGCTACGAGAACTTCCAGTTCGATTCTGGAACTGCCCCATTTCTGGTCCGAGTAAATGTCAATGCTCTGTCCGTGCCCGGTGACCACGTTCACCATCGCACCGCCCCTTCCTCTGGCCTTCAGGGCTTTTGGATTCGCGGTGTCCAGTTGAGGAGTCCCCGTCACCCACTTGGACTCGAGAGTTCCCTTCTTCTTGAAGGACCATCCTGCGAGGTCCCTTCCGTTGAATGGATTATCTGCAAAGGCGAGACTGCTCGTCAGAAAGACGGAGAAGGTAAGAGTGGCGAGGGCGCGTTGCATTGTTTTCATAGTGTCCTTGTCAGGTGTGTGCCGCAAATTTTCCATGCTCGCAATGGGAAAGGCCTTCAGGCCTTGATTAACCCGTCCCACGGCCGGATTGGCTATTTTGTGCATTTTTTCGTTCGTTCTTGTCTTTTTGCAACGTAAGTTTTGGCATCGTGAAGGGAAAATCCGTGATTGGGCATGCTTGCTGGGCTGCGGTAACTGCCGGAGCTTTTGCGGCAGGGCTCGTCCTCGACCAGAAAAATTCCGGTGGATCAGCTGGGCCGTCCGTCAAGGTTCCTCCGAGTGCCAAGAGCTCGCGGAGCGTGGGTGGGAATGCCCCCGGAAGCTCCGGAACGAGAGGGGCTAGACCACCGGTGTCGGCTGGTGCGGCAGCTGGTCAGCTACCGGGTGGAGGGGGAGGAGGCCCCAGGGTATTGAGTGAGGCGGAGATTGCAGCTGTTGCAAGGGATGCATTTCGAAACGGAAATCCTCTGGTGCGGCGTAAGGCCTTTGATCAGTTCCTGAGCAATATGACAGCGGACAACGCGCAGGAAATGCTTGTGCATCTCAAGGAAAACCGCGTAGGTGGAGACAAGTGGCGGGATTTTCACTACCTTTGGGGGACTCTCGATGGAAAAGCCGCAGTCGATCATTCTCTCGAGTCAGAGGAGCGGGATCTGTCCTACACGATGGCTGGATGGGCCTCCAACTATCCCAATGCTGCAATCGACTACATCAACAATCTGTCAGAAGAGGATAGGGGTTCCTTCCGCCATTTACAGGAAGCGATGGTTAGCGGGATGGCTGACAATAACACCGCGGTGGCTACGGATTACGTGTTACAGCTTGCGAATCAGGGCGATGATCGGGCAAATCACCTGTTTGGAGTTGTGACCAGAGAAGTTGTTTCGAACGTGGGGATAGATGAAGCGGCCCGGTGGTCGGAAAGCTTGCCAGATGGTGATCTCAAGGGCGCGGCACTGGATTCGGTGGCGCACCGATTTACCAATAGTGATCCAGAGGCAGCGGCTCGGTGGGTGGAGCAATTCGCCGGACAGGCTTACGCTGATCGTGCAATTGAGGAGGTTGGTGATGAGTGGGCGGAGAGGGACCCGGCTTCAGCAGTGAACTGGTTGGAAACCATTCAGGAGGGGCGGGGTCAGAGCATGGGCCTGTACTCGGCCTTTGGAGAATGGGCGCAGCGTGATCCCGTGGCAGCCGGGGAGCGGATTTCCTCCATGGAACGCTCACCTCAGCGTGATGCGGCCATAGGTGGTTTTTCACGGAGGATCTCCTATGATGACCCGGGAGCTGCCATCGAATGGGCAAATAGCATTGCCGACGAAGGTTCACGGACGAGGGCTTTAACCCATGCCGGACAGCAACTCTTCCGACGGGACCGTGCAGCCGCTGAGGCTTGGATTGGTTCCAGTGGACTTCCCGAGGAAGCGCAACGTGCCGTTCTCAACCCCCCCAACCGCAGGCGGTAACTACCGTTCTGGCAGAAATCCAGTTCTCGCTTTGTAGGTTCCATGAGGCGGGTCTCTTCATGCAGAGAATCCCTTATCCCGGGCTATCTGCCTTGGCGTAATATGGAGACAATGGAAAGCGGAAGTTTTAGACTTCCAGCAGAGAGTTCGGGGAAAGGCCTCAATTCGTAGTAAGAGAGCCGATGCTCCCTCATCGGATGTTTAAGGCCATTAGAGTCTCACCCGTGCAGGATGAGGTCGGCTTTTTCATCTCGTCAGGGTAAAATATCTGCCGTTGACCCGAAAGGCGTCACCAAAGCTACGGAAGCTCGGGAAAAGCTGCCAGTCACATCAAATAGCAACCAACCACCACGACCAATGAATTTGCACAAGCCGACTCGCAGAACCTTCATCGGAGGAGCCTCTGCAACCGCCGCCGGGCTGGGAACGTATACGACTGCCTGTGGTCACGAGGGGTCCGCCAATGACAAGCTGGTGGTCGCGGTAATGGGCATGGGTCGTGGGGGTGCGCTCGCGCAGAGTTTTCATGGGTTGCCTAACGTTGAGGTTGCCATGGTATGCGATGTCGACAGGAAGCGTTCTGATTCTGCAGCGAAAAGCCTCGGGCCAAAGGTTCAGTCGGTGACCGATTTCAGGCGTATCCTCGACAGGCCTGACATCGATATCCTTGTCATCGCGACGTGTAATCACTGGCATGCTCCCGCTGCGATTCTGGGGTGTGCGGCAGATAAGCATATTTACGTGGAGAAGCCCTGTTCCCATAACCCCCATGAAGGGGAGCTGCTGATGCAGGCGTCCCGGAAGCATGGGCGTCTCGTCCAGCATGGAACTCAGCGCCGATCCTGGCCAAAGATTGTGGAGGGAATTCGCAGGCTCCGGGAGGAGAAGGTGATTGGCCGGGTTTATCGGGCGGATTGTTTTTACGCCAATCGCCGAGGTTCAATCGGGAAGGGAAAAGCGGCAGCTCCACCAGCCCATCTTGATTATGATCTCTGGCAGGGGCCTGCCCCTCGGCGGCCCTACCGGGACAACATGCTGCATTACAACTGGCACTGGCTTTGGCACTGGGGCAACGGAGAGCTGGGTAATAACGGTGTGCATTTTCTTGATGTGGCACGCTGGGGAATGGGCGTGGATTATCCTACCCGGGTGAACTATGCGGGAGGGCGCTATCGTTACGAGGACGACCAGGAAAGTCCTGATACGAGTGATGTGACCCTTGAGTTTGGAGATAAGGGGCAGATCAGCTGGCGGGCCACCAGCTGTTCACCCTTCCAGCCAGCGGAAAGCGGGAGTTTCGTGACGTTTACCGCTGAGAGCGGTAGCATGGTGATCCGGAATCAGGGCTACGTCCTGTATGATGAATCAGGCGAGGAGGTTGAGAGAGAAGATGGGACCGGTGGAAACGACGTGCATACCGGCAACCTCGTCGATGCGATCCGGAAGGGATCTCCCCTTGCATGTGATGCGGAAACCGGCCATGTAAGCTCTCTTCTCTGCCATCTCGGAAATATCTCGCACCGGGTGGACCGGCTCATGAAATGTGATCCGGGAGCAGGTGGGCGGATCGTAGGAGATCAGGGAGCCATGGCTCACTGGAAACGGGAATATGAGCCCGGCTGGGAGCCGAAGATATAAGTGACCTCAAGGGCACATGCGCAAGAGGTCATATCTTTCCCTGCTGCTGTCGTTGAGCCTCCCTCCGATATTCTTCTTTTGCCCTCTTATCTTCCAGTGCGTCCTCCGAGTAAAAAATGAACCCGAGTGCGCGGCGGTTCAGGGTGCCTGAGGTATTTCCCTCGGCGCGGTGAATCGTCATTGAGTCGTGCACGAGAAGATCTCCGGGTGAGGCCTGCATCACTTCTTCTCTCGATAAATCCCCGGGGCGTCCGAAATCCGTGATGCCCTGAGAGAAGCCGAGAGTGCCGGTAGGTCCGTGGGAACGTAGCTCATCGCGATGGGAGCCAGCAACGTAGCGTATGCAGCCATTCTGCTCATTTACTTCGTCAAGAGCGAGCCACATCGTGAGAGCCTCAGGGGGTTGGAGCTTGAAGTAGTAACCGTCCTGATGAGGAGGCGTGGGGCGTCCCATTAGAGGCGGCTTGTTGAAGTATTGCATGTTTCTGGCAACAACACCTTTTCCCATGAGCTCCTCGGCAAGAGTCCTTGGTTTGTCGTTCATGAAATGGTTACACCAGGAGCAATGCATCTGCATCTGCTGAATCTGCTTCAGAGAGGAGTGTTTCGCTTTGTCTTCGTAAAAGACATGATCCCGGGGAAGATCAGGAACGAGGTCTTCGATGAATTCCCGGATCTTGTCCTTACAGGTGCTGACCTCATGTTCTTCGAGAAAACCGGGAAGTCTAACAAAACCCTTGTCGAGATAGATCTGGCGGTTTGTTTTCTGTGTCATCGAAAGGGTCCCTCTTGGAGATAATACTCGTCAGAAGCTGAGAGTTCACTCTGCATGTAACAATTCTGTAACGCTGATTGGAGTGGAAAACGTCACTCCTTATGCATGCGGACGTGGTTGTTCAAGTTCTTGGCCCAGAGGCGGGCTCTGAAAAGAGCTCAACGAGGTAACCGTCGGGGTCGCGAATATATACCTGCTGGAATCCATCGGGTCGAGATTGTGGCCCAGCGGCGATTGGTATTCCGGCGGAGTGCAACTGCTTGACTGCTTTCGCGCAGTCCTCCAGCGCAAAGGCCATATGGTGTCCACGGGCTGTCAGGGTCCCTCCTTGATTGGAGGGGCCACTGGATCCGCTTTCCTCACTTTGCAGGATCACATGGATCTGGGTATTTCCTGCCTGAAACCAAAGGCCTGGAAACGGGAAGTCAGGGCGAGGAACAGGCTTCATACCAAGGATCGCCTCGTAGAAGTGGCGGCTGGCCTCGAGATCCCGGGCGATCACTGCAACATGGTCAATTGCATGAACGGATAAGAGAGACGGAGATGGCATCCGGGGAGGATGAGAGATCCTCCTCAGGGGCAAAAGAGCAATCGCGATAGATCGAGAGAGAATCCCTGATTCTGCCGGTCAGACTGCCGTGTCGGCCTAAATTCGCTTTCTCTGTAATCAGTTCGTTGCGCAGGGTCCTGAGATTCGGCTTGCCTTTCGAAAGACGGGTGGCATTTTCGCCCGGTCCTGAGCAGAACATGACCCGTTCGTCTAGTGGTTAGGACTCCGCCCTTTCACGGCGGCAACACGGGTTCGAGTCCCGTACGGGTCGCCAACTGAACCCCCGCACGAAAACAACGTGTCGGGGGTTCTCCATGTCAGGGGAGTAACGAATCCCGCGTTGCAAAGATTTTTCGGTTGGGCCAGTGCGAGGACCTTCGCTTGTAGTCTCTTGAGCCACCAGACTGAGAGGAAATCACTTTTCTTCAAGGAGCCTCCTCGGGCGAGGGTCAAGGGTGAACGTTTTTGGGGCTATCCAGCTCGTTCCTCTTCCTGGAAGAAGATTTCTCTGCCCGGAGATTTATCCTCATGGAGGCCTGGGTACTGGCAAAATTCCACCTATTAGGTATGAGGGCCTTATGCCTGTATTCTTTCGGCCCCTGCTTCCTGCGCTCTCTTGCCTTCAGTTGGTCACTGCAGCACCGCAGCCAAATATCCTTTTTGCGATTGCGGATGACTGGGGCTTTGGCGATGCCGGAGTCTACGGATCCAAGTGGGTGAAAACCCCGGCGTTTGACCGGCTGGCACGAGAGGGAATCCTGTTTCAACGGGCTTATACGCCTAATGCCAAATGCGCACCGTCGCGCGCAATCATCCTGACGGGTCGTTACTCGTGGCAACTGGAAGAGGCTGCAAACCACCAGAATGTGTTTCCACCCAAGTTCGGAAGTTTCATGGAGGTGCTGGCTGGCAATGGCTACATCACAGGATACACCGGGAAGGGGTGGGGGCCAGGAATTGCGAATGACGAGAGGGGGAAGCGTCGTGCTATCACAGGCAAGGCATGGAGCTCCCGAAAAGCCACGCCACCTGCCCGTGCAATATCAAATAATGACTACGCCGGTAACTTTGCCGACTTCCTTGCTGATACCCCAGACGGGAAGCCTTGGTGTTTCTGGTACGGCACGAGTGAACCACATCGATCGTACGAGGATGGCGTAGGTCTCCGCATGGGAAAGAGGCTGGAAGACATCGATCACGTGCCGACATTCTGGCCAGATAACTCCCGCACACGGGGAGATATGCTCGATTATTCGATTGAGGTCGAACACTACGATACGCACCTCGGACGGATCATTTCTCATCTCGAGAAAGTGGGTCAGTTGGAAAATACCCTGATCGTTGCCACCAGTGATCACGGAATGCCGTTCCCCCGGTGCAAGGGACAGGCTTATGATTATTCCAACCATATACCACTCGCGATTCGCTGGCCGAAGGGAATCAAGGGAAAGAATCGCAGTGTTGAGGACTTTGTGAATTTCACGGATCTCGCCCCCACCTTCCTCGAGGCTGCTGGAATCCGGGACCCTGCTCCAATCATGCAGCCGATGAGCGGGCGGAGCCTGTTTGATATTTTTCAATCACCCCGATCCGGACAAGTGGTTCCCACCCGTGACCATGTCGTTCTGGGTAAGGAGCGTCATGATGTTGGTCGTCCGAATAATGGAGGCTACCCGATCCGGGGCATCAGGAAAGGAGACTACCTCTACATCTACAATTTTGAGGCTAACCGGTGGCCTGCGGGAAACCCGGAGACTGGCTACCTGAACTGCGACGCAAGTCCGATCAAGACTCTGATTCTCAACCAGCGCCGGCAGGGAAACAGGTATTTCTGGGATTTGAATTTCGGAAGAGGCCTACAGAAGAATTCTTCAATGTAAGGTCGAGTCGAGACTGTGTTGAAAACCTTGCCGGTAGCGATGAACACGCTGAACTCAGAAAAACATTGAAGGCCGAACTCTTTGAAAAGCTGAAGGAACAGGGCGACCCAAGAATGTTTGGGAAAGGCGATGTCTTCGATAAATACGGATTCGCGAGCGAGCGATGGAACAACTTTTTCGAGAAATACCAGAGGGGTGAAAAAATTTCCACGGGGTGGGTTCTACCCTCCGATTATGAAAAAGAGGCACTCGAGTGATTTCACACTCCGTGGTGGATCTGGTGGTCCTGACGTTACGACTTCCTCCCGTGTAGGTTCTGGATCAGGGAGAAGCGGTAATCCGAAGATTTGAAAAGGTGGTAGGAATATCGGTGACTCGAAGTCCAACGGTGCCAGACTTGTAGGTTTCATCCTGATGGGTAAAGAGCAGGTCTCCATCAAGAGAGACAGCAAAGCGGGATCCCTCTGCTGATATGGAGAGCTGGTGATCCCGTGAGACGTCGATGGCAACGGTCTGCCTTTTCAGCTCCTGCCATGTTGAGCCATCCATTTTTCCGAGTAAGACGGTGTTTTGACTGGGTTTGATACCAACAAAGTAGCCGCGCACGGCATCAAATCCCACCGAGGGGGCTGTTGACCGGAACAGGATGCCTGATCCTCGACCCTTCCTGATCTGGTTGAAGTTCAAGGTCACCGACGCGGTGAAGTCGTCCGGCAATATCCCATCAAGCAGGATTTTTTCTCCAGCTCGAAACTCATTTACCGGCTGCCCGGGGGGAGAGCCAAGGGTCAGGGATTGTCCCTCGGAGCGGTAGAATTGCGGATGACCAAAGAAGGAGTGGTCGGAGGAAAGGTCTGAGGAGTAGGGGAGCTTAAGAAGGAAGGCCTTTTCTCCCGCAGGACGGGGAAATGGAAGAGTAGGTGCCATGGGCCGGCCGAGAAGGGGCCGACCATCACGGGACCATTTGAAGGGCTGTGCAAAAATGATTCTTCTCCAGCCTGGAGAGCGGTCGCGCTTGGCGTGAAAGACCTGCCACCATTCGGAGCCATCCGGGGATTTGACGAAGCAGGAGTGACCCACTCCGAAGGTTTCCGGGGTCGACTGGAAGATCGATCCCTTGCGCTTTTGCCATGACGCGGGGTCAAGGAGGTTGTCCCCGACCAGCTCGAGGAGACCCAGCTTATAGCTAGGGAGCCACGATGCTCCGCAGGAGTAAGTCACAAAGAGGCGATCTCCCTGAGTGAGAACCTGCGGTGCTTCATTGAGCCCTCTTCCCTTTGGGAGTGGCTCTGTACGTTCCCACGGGTAGTCGAGGTGATCGCAGAGACGCACGCGCTCGGTAGCAAGTTTGATTGGGCTCTCCATTCGAGCGATGTAGAGAAACTGACGATCTGAATCCGGGCGATCCCATCCTGACCACAAGGCGTAGAGCTGGTCGTTATATGTCAGAGGGGTCATATCAATGGCCCAGATATTTTCGGAATTGCGATCGCCAGTCTGCAAAGGCCCGTGAAGGTCATATTTTCCGAGAGGATCCTCGGTTTTTGACCGGAGGACGTAGGTAAGGTGGTTTCGGTTTTCCCCATTGGAAGCAGCAAAATAGATGTGCCAGCGCCCATCGAGCAGGTGCAGTTCAGGGGCCCAGACCTGCCTTGAAAAAGGACCTTCATCAGGAGCTTGCCATACCAGATGCCTCTTTCCGAGCCTGGTCAGGTTCTTTGAGGTGTGGATTGTGATTGCACGATCTCCTTCCGAAAAGCACCACAGGTAGCGCTCTTCCTTGCTATCGCGAATGACCCATGGGTCCTGTCCGACTCCTATTGGGTTAACGAAGTGGGTATTCGGGAGAGCTCCAGTTTTGCTGTAGGAGGGGTCAGATCCGTCCTTGGGCATACTGGCATTCCAATCCCGCACTTTCTTGTCGAGCTGCTTTATGATTGCGGGGTTTTCAGAGGCGAGATTCCGGGACTCCCCGGGATCCCGTGGAAGGTCGAAAAGCTGGGGGTCCGACCCATCAAGATTGACGAGGTATTTCCACGATCCCTCACGAACAGCCAGGTCGGGATTGTCTTCTTTAAACCCATGGCTGAATCCTGGGCGATCAGGCGGACGTCGCCAGAAGAGGGGAGCTTTGCGCGAGGACTTGGACTTTCCGATGAGTGTCTGCGAGAGGTCTTCCCCATCCAGTGCGGTAGATGGCGTGGTAGAAGTCAGGGTATAGAGAGAGCGGTTGAGATCGATTGCGGAGAAGACCGAGGTGGTATTGGCTGTACCTATAGATTCTTTCGGCATTAATCCGGGGGCCCAGACGATCAGGGGAGACCGGATGCCTCCCTCATACATCCAGGTTTTGGCACCCCGAAAGGGCTTTGAGCTGCCGGCTCCTGGTTCGTGTCCATTGTCCGAGCACACCGTGATGATGGTATTATCACGAAGTTTGGGATCTTTCCGGACCCGGTCGAACAAGCGCGCCAGTTGCTCGTCCATGGAGTCGAGGACGCCCTGATACAGGGCCCTCTTACTTCCGCCCCACTTGTCCAGTGGCGGCCAGAATGGGCCATGGACGTCATCGGGCCAGAGGTTGATGAAGAAGGGTTTATTGCTGGTCTGAGCCCGGTCGATAAAGCCCAGAGCCCTGTCAACAAAGCCTGTGGTGATCTTTGAGCGTTGCATCCACTGGAAACCCTTGCCGAGTCGCTCGGCGTCTGCCCAGATGCGTCCCTGGATAGGCTCCCCACCGTTAGGGTCAGGTTTTTCGGTGAGGGGTAGGAGCTTGGGGCCCATACCCTCGAAGTTGGTCAGGCTCTCGTCGAAGCCGTACTTTGAAATAGCCGGAGCGTCCGCAACATCCCGCTGCCCGCCCATGTGCCACTTGCCAAAGTGGCCCGTCGCATAACCGGACTTCTGCAGCTGCCGTGCAAGTGTAGGGGCCTCGAGATCCAGCCATTGGGCCATCCCCCGGCGTTTGTTATCCCTTCGATTATTAAGATAAGAAGTGATACGCCAGCGGTGGGGGTATTGCCCCGTGGAGAGGGCAACTCTTGAGGGAGAGCAGATTGGTGAATTGACATAGAAGTTTGTGAACTTCATGCCCTCTGATGCTAGTTGGTCCACATGCTGGGTTTTCACGCTTCCGCCGAAACACGAGAAGTCAGAGTATCCCATGTCATCGATGAAGACCACGATGACGTTGGGTCTGGATGCGGATTGCCCGTGGGAGAGGGACAGCGCCACGACGAAAAGAGTTGTCAGAAGAAGTTTCACTAGACGGCTCAGAAAGGAGGTTTTTTTTAGTGGTTCCGGGAAAAAGTGTTTCTAAGGTTTTTCCGCCGCGCCGCAGTAGCACGCCGCAGGGGGGATGACGTCTGCACTGGTCCACGCAAGACGAAAGGCTTTGTCCGCATACCTCGCCTCAGCAGAACGTCCCTGCCCGTTCAGGGCATCGCGCAGCCCCAGTAAAGCCCATCCATTAGCAGGATAGATTTCGAGATCCCGGAGGAACACTTTCTCGGCCTCCTTGTGCTTCCCTTCCAACACGAGCAATGCGCCATAGGCATGGCGGGCAGGCATCATCCAAGGAACCGGTTCGGCATAGACCAGCGTCTCTTCAATTTTCACCGCCTTCTTCAGTTCCTCCAAGCCCCGTGTTCGCTGTCCGGACTTGAAAGCGGCCTCTCCACGAAGGACATGCTGCGCGATTTTCATAACCTCGCTGGCTGGTTGATTACCTAGGTTACGCTCTGCGTCATTGAGTTCCGCCACGGCACTGTCCAGAGCTGTGCTTTCTAGCAGGGCTTTCTCAGGCCTGCCCGTGTTCGCGTAGGCGACCCCGCGTGCGTAGTGACGCATGGCTTTTCCCACGAGAGCCCATTCCGGAGGGGTCGGTTCCTCAAGGATATCCTCCCACATTCCAAAACGAACCATGACGTGCCATTTACTCGCAGCCACACCGTCGCTGAATGAAGCGAGGGCCTCCAGCAGGGGCGCAGGAACTTCGGTTGTGATCGCGCGGGCCGCGGAGAGAGCTTCCCGTTTTCGTCCCTGCATGGTTGCCGCCCATGCGAGGAAGTGCCTGTTGTGCGCCATATAGACACGATATTCTCCGGCATTGGGATCGCCTTCGAACCATGCATCATCCAATGCGGCAGCCCGCCGGTTGCAGTTCGCGGCATCATCGTAGCGGCCTGTCTGCATCCAGATGTGAGAAGGCATGTGAACCAAGTGTCCGGATGCTGGAACAAGGTTGAGCAGACGGTCGGCAGCTGGCTCGGCAAGTTGAGGCCATGGTGATGCCTCCATGGTATGAATGTAGAGATGATTGGCGGCAGGATGATTCGGGTGATGAAGCATGACCCGCTCGAGAATCGCTCGAAACTCGGGAGTTCTTCCCACGGGCTCTCCCTCGAGAGTCCAGTAGTTCCATGGCTGCATGCAGATCATGGCCTCAGCGGTCCAGACCTGCACGTCCGGGTCCAGTGGGAAGCGCTCGAGGACCTTCTCCATGGCAGCGAGGTAGGCCGTATTCTGGGCGGTGAGGTCTTCTGGTAACGGCAGATTATAACGGGCGACCAAGGCCTCAATAAGAGCACGGTTCGCCCCTCCTTCCCGGTCCTTGAGTTCAAAAGCCCGTCGGGAAGCGGCGTAGGACCACTCGTCCTTCGGCTTGTCGATACCAGGGTTGTTCTGGTTGGGCCCACCGGCATAACCGATACCCCACCATGCCATGGCGAAGTCGGGATCGATCCGGGTTGCCTCGCGAAAGGAAGAGATGGCACCGTCGAAGTTGTAACCCAGCATCAGAGCCATACCCTGATCAAACCACCTCCGGGCTTCTACGGATTCGGTGGCAACCTCGCGCCGGTAGTCTCCCAGGCGATCTAGGATCATGGGCGGGGTGGGGTCAGGCAGCGGGGGAAGAGTCGCTGACCATGCGGAGAGGCTCACCGCCATGACGGAGAGGGGAAGGGTAATTAATCGAGTATTCACCTTTTGAGCGATGATTGGAAGGAATCGGCCGCTGCGTCAAGCCACGGCTCCGTAATGAGAGGAGGAGGGCATGCCGGAAGGGCCGCAGGCACCCGGCTGGGTGAAACCAGCAAGGAGGACGGATGGAGGCAGATTCGCCCAGGATTGCATCGCGAGGCCTAGCTCACTTGGCGTCAAAGCGCAGCGCGAAGGACCCGTCCTTTCCAGTGAGAACGAGGCGATTACCGGTTACGACCCAACTGGAAACGTCCTTGATTTGCTGCAGATAGGCGCGCTCCTGGGCCATCGCTTTCGGGGGGCCTCCCCGTCGGGTGCTCGCCATGGGGCCAAATGTGATCTGGTCACCTTTCCCGAGCTCTGCCTTGCCAAAATATCGATTGACCCCGGCGGAGCCGCTGGCACGGCCGTCGGCGCCGATCGTAAGCGTAATCGTGGTCCCGGCGACAAGGGCAGTATCGGAGGTCGCCTTTTTCCCTCTCTTCTCGAATCCTTGCAGGGACCATTCTGTCCCGGTCAGGGGTTTTGCCTTCAATGGCGCACGGACTTGGAATCTCAGCTCCAGGTCAGGGGTCCCATTCGAGAGAACCAGGGCCTTGCCCTTAACTCGCCAGTGGGTAACACCACTGAAGAGCTGCGTAAACACCTCCTCGGCTTTCATGGCAGCGGGGTCGCCGGCCATTTCCGTCATGCCGCCACCCTTGAGAATCAATCGGCCATCACGTTTGGCAGAATACTTCCCGGTCATTCGGTTGACTCCGCCACTCATGGAGAATTTTCCATCCTTGAACGATATCCCCGGAGGCTTGGGAGCGGCAGTCAGGACCTCGGGGTCAGCCGTCCACGATTGAAGTGTCCAGCCTTGCGGGATGCTGAGGTGGGGCGGGTCCTGAGCGACGGGTGCGGCGCCAGAGCAGGCGAAGAACAACAAAAGGAGAGCTAAACTATAGCGGATCTTGGCTTTCATAGCAGTAAAGACACCAGAGTTGGGAACTTCTTGGTGAATTATAGCAGTTGAAGCCCTTCAACGGCAGGACAAACCGATTGGGAGAGCGGGTAGTTTGACAATTGTGATCGCCGGAGGCTTTCCCTTATTGACGATAGTCCTGCCTCTTCGGGTATTCTCCTCGTAGGATGCCGCTTTACCAGCGCGTAAAGTCACCCGAGGGACCAGGAGTAATATTGAGCAATATGGTTTCCTTCTTAGTGTCTCGATTGTAGGTTCTGGAACCCCTCAGACGTCGTGCGTGCTGCCTTCTCCCTGCTTGTGCTCTTTCTTGTTTCGGATTGTCCGGGCCGCACGTGGACTAGTAAGGAGGGAGTGACCTTTGAAGGGGAGCTGGTGGAAGCGACAGTTCAAACGGTGACGCTGAGTTCTCCCAAACTGGCGAAACCTCTCAAGGTTCCCATCTCGGAGCTTGCGACTCCGGATCAGATCTTTGTCCGGGCGTGGCATGCGGATCAGGTCCGCGAAAAGCAAGCGGTGGCTCGCATGCACCCTGATCAGCGGCGTCAGTATGAACTCCTGAAAGCCACCCGTGCCATTGGTGAAAATTTTGATGGGAAATGGCCGGGAATTGTCTCTGCCCCTGGCTCCTTGGAAGTCAGTGATCTGAGTGAGGGGGCGGAAGGGAAGTTTGTCTATCACAGCCCTCACTACGAATTTGTCTGTGACGTGCAGCTCAAACGCAGCCTCGTGAAACGTCTTGCGGTTCTCTTTGAAGCGTCACGTGAGTATTGCCGGCAGCTGCCTATTACTAGCAAGAAAGCCCACGTGGCAGGAGTCCGGCACCGTAACAGGATCCTTCTCTTTGAGACTAAGGAGGGCTACGCAAAGGCTGGAGGTCCACCAGGATCGGCTGGAGTTTACATCGGCGGTAAGGACGTTATTATGGTTCCGTTGACCTCTCTGGGCGTCAGGAAGGTGGGTTCGTCTTATTCGATTGATTACGACAAGGAAAACAGGACTCTTCCCCACGAACTCACCCACCAGTTGACGGATCATTATTATTTCCGTTCCGGCGCCCGTGGATGGTTCAGCGAGGGTCTCGCTGAATATGTGGGAGTTACCCCCTATCGGTCCGGATCCTTCAACGTGAAGAAAGCCCTCACCGCTATCCGGGACTATGTTACCGGGTTCGGGAGAAATGGAAAAGGGGGGCGGGCGCTCGGGGATGAGATCTCAGCTCCCAACCTCAAATCCTACATGCTCCAGAGCTACGGGAGTTTCGTGGCCAACGGAAATTTCAACTATGGGATGGGGTTGTTGATTACGACTTACTTCTTCCATTTTGATCGGGCCGGGGACCGGGTGGCGATTACCGCCTTCCTGCAGGCGCTGCGGGAAGGGAAGGAAGGAGAAGAGGCCCTCTCCGCATTGCGACAGGGCCGGAGCTGGGATGAACTGGAGGATCAAATCTCTGCCGGGTGGAGAGGGCGTGGGCTGAGAATCAGGTTCCAATGAGGCAAGGCGTCACGAGAAAATGAGGAAGCGACATTCTCTTTTCAGGCCGACAATGCTGATCGTTCTGATCATGCATGTCCTGCTCTTCGGGGATTTTGTTGAGGCAACTCCCGAAGCAAGGCTGGAGGTCGTCCCAGACTTCAAGAAACTCGGGGTCAGCTATACTCTGAAGAAATCTACCGGTCCGGTTCCCAACAGAATTCATGTTCTTCGTATCAACCTTGATCTTGGTAAAGTGGAACCCGTGGTTGTTTTCGGGCCGGATCCTGATGGCGATGGGCCGGCAGAGGCATCCCTTGCCGATCCCCGGAAGATGGCTTCTCATTCCTCAGTCCTTGCCTTCATCAATACTAACCCGTGGGACAGTTTTCCAGACGGTGCAGGCCGGAAGAACCGTAAATGGTACTCCGGGCAGCCGGTTGACATCCATGGCCTCGCGGGAACCGGCGGCAAGATGCGGAGTAGCGCGGCTCCATCCAATACCTCCGTTTGGTTTGATAAGGAGGGATGCGTGCGTTTCGGGCACCAGCCCGACGATGAGCCCATAGTGGCGACCAACGGATTTCAAATGATTCTGTCAAAAGGAGCTCTCACTGTTGGCGAGGGGGGAGCCCGGCATCCTCGTACTGCTATTGGCTCAGACAAAAGAGGTAAAACCCTATGGCTGGTAGTAGTAGATGGCCGGCAACGAGGCTACAGCGAGGGCATGAACATGCATGAGCTGGCGAGCGTGATGAAAGGACTGGGATGTTGGACAGCCACCAATATGGATGGTGGAGGAAGCAGCGTCATGGGCCTGCTTAACCAGGATGGCAGCATGAAGGTCGTTAACAGCCCCTCGGACCGCTTTCTCGGCAGGGTGAAGATCCGGCCTCTACCGATGGTACTTACGCTCAGAGACGTCACTCGTAGTCAGAATACGAGGTGATCAGGAAGTGAAGGTCTTCAATCCTTAAGGAACAAGAGACTCCGTTTCCTGAGGCAGAAGAGCATCCAAAAAGAACATCGACACAGACGGTTTCGTCCCGCTAGCGTCGGAGGTAATGCAATTACGACTTCTGGCAATCACGGCGCTGATAAGCGTGTGGAGCTGTTCTCTGTCCATCGGAGCCGAGGAACGGGTCTGGACTTCCCGCAAGGGGGCGGATGTCACGGCCCAACTCCTGCGGGTAGAGGGGGGAGATGCTATTTTGATCACTCCTCANCTGAAGACCGTCAAACTCAAGATCGAGGATCTCAGCCTGGTGGATAGGCTTTACTTGGTTGAATATGGCGGGGTAGACCCCGGCGCAGTTACCAAGTCGGAAGTGGGAGTGCCCGAGAAGGATGCCCGGGACATGTCCAAGACNTTTGAAAGGGTGAAGGAAAAGTTCATACTGGGGACGGATGATGACCTTCAGTATGACATGCTCAAGACAGAGCATTTCTATGTCATCACGCAGGGNAAGATTCGGCCCATGGACGTCGCCGAGGTGGCTGAGAGGTTATGGCGGGGGATGGCCTTCCAGCACGTAAACTTCCGGGAGGACTGGGGAGGGAGGCGTAAGCTCATCTTCCTTGTCGAAGACAAGAAGGCCTACGCCAAGCTGGGAGACTGGTATAAGGCNCATCTTCTGACCCTCGAGGGTGAGCATATGCGTGACGTGGCAATCCGCGCTCGCATGCTGTGGGAGGAATCGAGCTCCCAGACGATCTACATGCCTGATCCGATCGTCGCCAAATTAAATATATTCGGTACTGCCAAAGCCTTTCAGATCGGGGACATCAAGGATAGCTACACTGAAGTCTTTGGAGCGTTTCCAACTCATTCCCTNTCCGGAACTCTGCTCTCAGAATTTATCGGAGGGATCGCGGACTATGCGGAGGATGGGGCGATGGCNCTGAGGATTGGACACGCCTACTACAAGGAAATCAAATTGGCNGGGCACACGGAAACCAGTCTTCTGGATGCNGAGGTTTANGATCAGGACGANATCGTGAAGGCCAAGGGCTTCGATGACGGAACGAAATGGGCCAAGACTCTGCGCGAACTGGTGCGGAAGGGGAAGGTAGAGCCCAGCCTTGAAAAGCTGCTGGGCTGGAAGGAGGTCAAGGATCTCACTCCGGAGAGTATCGTTCTATGCTACTCGTTTGCGTACTATCTTCAGAGTAGCCCCGAGCGATTGAACTCGTTCGCAAATATGATCCGTCGCGTCCAATACGATGGAGCGATGCCCGTCCCTCTAGAGTTGGCAAAGCTCTACGGGTTCAAGACCAGCAAGGAGTTCGAGACAGACTGGACGGAATTCATCAAAAGCCAGGATTTCAAATGAAGATACTTTCCCACAGAATACTCGTTCTCTTTTTTGCGAGCTTCGCAGTCGCAGTTGGTATTGTCCCGGCTGAGGACGAAGGCTACCGTACTTTTACGGATATAAAGGGGAGAACTCTTGAGGCGATCGTGGTGTCCAAGACCGACACGGCAGTCAATTTGCTGATAAAGGGAAGGGAGAATCCCACCGAGGTTGCCCTCAAGGTATTGAGCCGTAAGGATCAGGAGTTCTTGAGGAGCTGGGTGCCTCCTGAGGTTCCCTCGACGGAACTTAAGAAGCTCTTTCTGCAAAAGTGCCGGACTCTCACGGTCAGAGAGCTCCTCGAACTTCGAGGTTATGAATCGTTCAAGTTTACCTTCGCCAACAATTCCCTGATTATCCCCGGCCTGCTTAACGGGAAGAAGGCGCGCTTTCTGGTCGATACCGGGGCCCACAATACGATCCTCCATGATGCGTTTGCNAAGGAGGCTGGATGCCGAATGGGACCCTATGATGAAGTTGTCGCTGGAGTCGGAGGAACGGCTCCAGCCGCCTACACCAAAGTGGACCGGATTCAGCTCGGGGAAACCCTGCTCCTCGATAAAAAGCTTTTGTGTACGGATTTGACAAACGGCCTGCCAGCAGGATCGAAGCCCAAGGAGGACGCCATCATCGGTGGTGGACTACTGGCGCGTCTTGACGCGGTAATTTCCTATCGAGAACGTCTCATATTCCTGCGTCCGGATCTTGGAGATAAGCCCGANGTGGGAGATGATCAGGCCGGGCCAAAGGACAGCCAGTTTGACTTTCGGATCTTCAAGCTGAAGGACGGAACGACGATTCGTGGCAAACTTGTAGCGAAGAATGAGTCCGGAACTGGAATCACCATTGAATTGGTGAACGGAGACAAGAGAGGATTCACGGTTGATCGATTCAAGCCGGATGACGAACTTCTGATCAGGCGCTGGAGTGAGGATGCAGTAGCGTTTGAAAGGAACTGCCGGGACCTCACGGTAAAGGATCTCCTCAATATTCGCAGTTATCAGTCTTTTGAGACCGAGAGGAAGGGGAACCACATATATGTGGAAGGTGCTCTCAACGGTCAAAAGGCAAAGTTCCTCGTGGACACTGGAGCTGATGGAAGTCTCTTCAACATCGGTTCCGCCAACCAATACCGATGTGAGGTAGGTCCCATGGACCAATGGGTCTACGGGATCGGGGGTCGAGCCCCTGCCGCTGTGACCAAGTTCAAATCCATTGCAGTCGGGAAGACCCTGATCGAGAACCGGAGAATTCTCTCTGCGGATTTCAGTTCAAGAAACTCTGTTGGAATCTACGGGGGCGATTTCATGCGGGAGCTCGACGCCGTGATCACCTATCGCGAGATGAGGCTCTTCCTCAGGCAAAGGTAGAAAATCTGATAGAGGATCTGAAGAGGCTACGGTTTATTCGAAGCGGCTGCCCCGGAGCCGGGCTGNGGATAACCATCAAGCCCTAACGCCGAACAGCGCTACGTCAAAGTCACTCCGCGTCATCATCCTCGCCATCCGGGTTGAGACGGTTTCTCTTGGTTTCCATGAAATCCAGAGCCTTCTCTGCCCGGAATGATACTTTATCGTTTTCATCCTCAAGGAAGAACTCCACTACCGCAAAAGCCCAGTCTTCCACAATTCTGGCAAGTCCATTGACGATCTGGATCTTTTCGCTCTCGGTTGCCGCTTCCTGAGCAAGAGCTTTCCACATGTCCTCGAGAGCAAGATCGTCACGGTCACGGTCCTTCTGGAGAAACTGGAAGGCCTGAGCGAAAGCCTGTCTTCGGAGTGTGTCATCTTCCTCGGAAGCCATGTAGTCAAGCAGAGCCTCGAACTGGGTGTCGTCTGCCCATGAACCTAAAGCAGCGAGTGCTGCGATCCTTTCTTTCTTATCGTCGCTTTTCAAGGCCTTCGCGACAATACCTGCAGCGGTCTCTCCTCCGGTAGAGCCGAGAAGCTCAAGAAAGACGACGGTGGATTTGTCATTAGTGGCATTCTTGTAAGCGTTTTCTATGGCGGTAGCGATTTCGTTTCTTTTAGTGCTACGCTCCGCCAGCGACATGATGACTCTCTTCGCGTCTTGCTGCACCTGACTGTTCTCGTTGAACTGGATGATACTGAGAAGGTCCGCGAGGTCGTTTTCGGTCGCCATTTTCCGGGCAGCTTTTAATGCGGCAACCGCAGTCTCAGGCTTCGTTGCATTCCGGGCATGATCGATCAGGGCAGGGAGAGCCTTGGGGGAATTCCGCCCTTGAACGACCTGAAAGAATTTTTCCCGGATGTCCGGAGTCATCTGGTTGTTTTCATTTGCCGCAAATTGGGCGATGATTTCATCGAGGTTGTCACCCTTGGCTACGAGTAAGCGTTGATAGATCGCCTCACGATCACTCCTGTTTTTGAGGGATTTTGCCTCGCTGAGGAGAATCTCCGCTTCTTCCTGGGTGGTTGGAAGTTGAGTTGCAGTCTTGTCAGCGACTTGGGAGAGCAGGCTATTGAGGATTTTTGTCCGCTTGTTGCTCATTGATTTGCCCAGCACAAAAATACCGGCGAACACAATGGCGACAATGAGCACGGCGGCGATTGTGATCTTGGCCGCATTGCTGCCACCACCACTTCCCGAGGTTTCAGTGCTTCCGGAAATGAATGTAGAGGGTGCATCTGTGGCGGGTGCAGCGCTAGGAACGTGACCGGGAGTGGCGGGCGCAGCTCCGGCTGCGGCACTCGTCTGTGTAACCTGGGCTGGTGTGCTACTTAAATTGACTTGCCCGGGACTCAATGCGGCCGCTGGTGTGGCCGGCTGAGCGGAAGCAATTGCGGGAGTCGCCGCTGCAGGTGCAGCTGGTGTCGCTGGTGTCGCTGGTGTCGCTGGTGCAGCAGGTGTCGTGAGCTCTGGGGTTGAAAGTTCGGGAGTCGACAGCTCTGAAGTAGAAAGTTCCGGGGTGCTGAGCGGAGCTGCCGGAGGAGCAGGAGGTTCTGCCGGAGGAGCAGGAGGTTCTGCCGGAGGAGCAGGTGGTTCTGCCGGAGGAGCGGGAGGCTCTGCCGGAGGAGCGGGAGGCTCTGCCGGAGGAGCAGGAGGTTCTGTCGGAGGAGCGGGAGGCTCTGCCGGAGGAGCAGGAGGTTCTGTCGGAGGAGCGGGAGGCTCCGCCGGAGGACCAGGAGGTTCTGCCGGAGGAACAGGAGGCTCTGCCGGAGGAGCGGGTGGTGCTGCCGGAGGAGCAGGTGGTTCTGCCGGAGGAGCGGGAGGAGTGACAGGCTCTACGGTGACAGGAGCTTCTGGTACTGCTGAGGAAGCTACCGTCGCAGGTTCTGCGGGGGCACTTATTGGCGATTCCGGTGCGGGCTGGAGCGGGGTCTCCGGTTCCGGGGCGGGAGTGCTTGTCTGAGACAAGGGGTCTTGATCGGAAGGAAAGTTCAGGGAGGGACCGGATGAAGATGACGAATCTTCCTCCGCCCCCGGAAAAATAAACTTGGGAGCACTTTTTGGAGCGGCCTTTTCGGAGGCCGTTTTCTCTGGCGCTTTATCGTCCCCGGTATCGGAATCTGGTGTATCGGTCATGAGAGATTTTCTGAAAGATTGTTGTCAGTTGGATGGGGTCTTGTCGATGCTCCGTTAAACGGGCAGCCGAAGGAAAGAGGTTGCGAGGGACTGGTGAGGTAATTGAACGAGAGTAGTCCCGGGTGTTTACCTCATCTCCGTTCAATCGGGTCCCGATCGGGTCAGATGATCCGTTCGAGTGTGTGCCAGATTGTAGCGGTGTGACAATTAGGCTACCAGAAGAGAGACAAAGTGAGTCATAATGGCACTTTTGGCGAACAGATGGAAAGGCTGATAAGAATCCTTAATAACTGACTGTTAGTTGTTTAGGTAAATACATGCTTTGATTGGCACGGAACCTGCCAAGAGTTTGGGGACATAACTCGTAAGAGACACTTTTCAACGAACCCCGACGCTACAGGTAGTGACCAAAGCTGGGGGAGAGACAACAAGAGCAAATGGGAAAAATACTAGGAATCGATCTTGGGACGACAAATTCATGTATGTCCGTAATGGAGGCTGGAGAGCCTGTGGTGCTGGAGAACTCTGAAGGCGCGAGGACGACGCCCTCCGTTGTGGCCTTTGCCAAGGGAGGAGAGCGGTTAGTCGGTCAGGCGGCAAAGCGTCAGGCGGTCACCAACCCACGAAACACCATCTTCTCAGCGAAACGACTGATCGGGCGGAAGTTTGCGGAACTCACCGCGGAAGATAAGAAGCTTCCGTATACGATCGTCGAGGCGGAGAACGGAGATGCTCACATCGAAGTCGAGATCGATGGGGAGAAAAAAGCGTATTCCCCCCAGGAGATCTCCGCGATGGTTCTCGCTAAGATGAAGGCCGATGCTGAAGCAAAGCTGGGAGAGAGTATCGAGGAGGCTGTGATTACAGTTCCAGCATACTTTAACGATTCTCAACGGAATGCGACCAAGGCGTCGGGAGAAATCGCTGGGCTTAAAGTGCGTCGCATCATCAATGAACCAACGGCAGCGTCTCTGGCCTATGGTCTAGACAAGAAGAGCGATGAAAAGATCGCCGTGTATGATCTGGGTGGTGGAACGTTCGACATATCGGTTCTCGATATCGGAGATGGAGTGTTTGAGGTCATGGCAACCGATGGCGACACCCAGCTGGGTGGCGACGACTGGGACAGTGCTATCATCGACTGGGTTGTCGCAGATTTTCAATCGAAGGAGGGAGTTGATCTCAGTGGCCAGCCAGATGCTCTCCAACGGATTAAGGAAGAAGCCGAAAAGGCAAAAATAGCCCTGAGTTCTTCCAGCACTTACGAGATCAATCTCCCTTTCGTCACGGCCGACCAGACGGGACCCAAGCATATCCAGATGGAGCTTTCCCGCTCAAAAATGGAACAACTCACCGAGCCGCTTCTTGATCGGACGAAACAACCTGTCCGCGATTGCCTCAAGGAAGCAGGAGTAAGTGCCAGTGAAATCGATGAGTTGGTTCTCGTCGGGGGGATGACCCGCATGCCCAAGGTTCAGGAGGTTGCCCACGAGCTGGCAGGGAAGGAGCCGCACAAGGGAGTAAATCCTGATGAGGTTGTCGCCATTGGAGCAGGTATCCAAGGAGGAGTTCTGCAGGGTGACGTGAAAGACGTAGTCCTTCTCGATGTTACACCCCTTACTCTCGCGATCGAGACCGAGGGAAGTCGGGCAACTCCGATGATAGAACGCAACACGACAATCCCGGTGAAAAAGTCGCAAGTGTTTTCAACCGCTGCTGACAACCAGCCGGAAGTGACGATCCGGGTCTGCCAGGGAGAGCGCCCTCTTTTTGCTGATAACAAGATACTAGGAACCTTCAATCTCGAGGGAATCGAGTCGGCTCCCCGCGGCATGCCACAGATTGAGGTCACTTTTGATATAGATTCGAATGGAATTCTGCATGTCACCGCCACCGACAAGAAAAACAACAATGAGAAAAAGATCTCCATTGAAGGTTCTAGTGGTCTGAGTGAGGAGGAGATTGAGAAAGCGAAGCAGGAAGCTGAGGCTCACTCGGAGGAAGATAAGAAAAGAGCGGAAGAGGTTGATGAGAAAAACAAGGCGGAGAATCTGGTTTATCAGGTCGGCAAGCAGCTCGAAGAGCTCGGTGACAAGGTCCCCGCAGAGTTAAAGGCCAGCCTCGAGAGTAAGACCGAGGCAGTAAGTTCCGCACTCAAAGCTGATGATATCGAAGCGGTGCGTGCAGCAACAGGCGATCTTGAAAAGACCATGGGTGAGCTCATGGCTGCCGCCCAGCAGGCTGCTGGTGCTGGGGAAATGGATCCGGCGGCCGCGGCCGCAGCTGCTGCAGCAGCAGGCGGTCAGGGAAGTTCGGAAGACGGTCCCGACGAGCCCAGAGAAGCAAAAGGCAAGGTCGTCGATGCGGAAGTCGTTGACGCCGAGAAGTAATCTGTCAGTTTCCCGCCCCGCTCTTCTCCGGAAGGCGGAGCGGCTACTCAACCAAACCAAAACAAAACAAACCAAAACCACAACGGAATCATGGCTAGTATTAAACCACTCGGTCAGCGCGTGCTCGTAAAACGGCTCGACGCTGAGGAAGTCAGTGCCGGTGGCATTGTGCTTCCCGACAGTGCCCAGGAGAAGCCGCAGGAAGCTGAAGTCGTCGCACTCGGCACCGGCGGAAAAGATGAAAACGGAAACGAAATCCAATTCTCGGTCGAGGAGGGCAATAAGGTCCTTATCTCGAAATACGGGGGAACGGATGTCAAAGTCGATGGAGCAGATCTCCTCATCATCAACGAGGGAGATATCCTCGGGGTGATCGCGGACTAACTCCCGCTCTCGGAATCGGTGCTCAGGAAGGAGCCTTCCGAGGTCAACACACTCAATAGAAAACTGAAAAAAAACAATGTCTGCCAAGCAACTAAAGTTTGACGAATCTGCCCGCCACGCGCTCCTGCGCGGGGTAGAGAAACTGGCCGCTGCGGTGAAAGCCACTCTCGGACCAGCTGGACGGAACGTGATCCTCGACAAGAAATTCGGGTCCCCAACTATCACCAAAGACGGTGTTTCGGTGGCCAAGGAGATCGATCTCGAAGATCCTTACGAAAACATGGGAGCCCAGCTCATCCGTGAGGTCTCNAGTAAGACCTCCGATGTGGCCGGAGACGGAACCACTACCGCAACCGTGCTTGCCGAGGCCGTCTANAAGGAAGGTCTGCGCAACGTGACTGCCGGAGCTAANCCCATCAGCCTGCAGCGGGGGATCATGAAGGCTTCTGAGGCTATCGTGAGTCGTCTGGCCGAAATTTCGCAAGAGGTTTCCGACAGCGACCAGATCGCCCAGGTCGCCACCGTGTCTGCCAACTGGGACCGTGAAATCGGTAATATCATCGCTGAGGCCATGGACAAGGTCGGTAAGGATGGGACCATCACGGTGGAGGAGGCGAAAGGCATCGAGACAACTCTGGACGTGGTCGAGGGGATGCAATTCGATAAGGGATATCTCTCTCCTTACTTCGTGACCGACTCCGAGAGCATGGAGGTCAATCTGGATAATGCGTATATCCTGATCCATGAGAAGAAGATCTCGAGTTTGAAAGATATGCTTCCGCTTCTTGAGAAGGTAGCGAAGACCAGTCGCCCTCTTCTGATCATTGCGGAGGATGTAGAGGGCGAAGCCCTTGCAACCCTCGTGGTCAATAAGNTTCGTGGAACACTGAATATCGCGGCTGTGAAGGCCCCCGGATTCGGTGACCGCCGCAAGGCCATGATGGAGGACATCGCTATCNTGACCGGTGGCCAGTGCATCACCGAGGATCTCGGTATCAAGCTNGAGAGTATTGAGCTCGACCAACTCGGGGAAGCAAAGACCATCAAGATCGGGAAGGAAGATACCACAATCGTCGAAGGTGGAGGTGGCAGCGAAGCCGTCCACGGACGAGTTGGCCAAATCCGCAGGCAGATCGATGAGACTACCTCCGATTACGATCGTGAAAANCTTCAGGAGCGTCTNGCCAAGCTCGCTGGCGGGGTTGCTGTTATCAANGTCGGTGCAGCTACNGAGACCGAAATGAAGGAAAAGAAGGCTCGNGTGGAGGACGCTCTTCATGCCACCCGCGCAGCGGTGGAGGAAGGAATCGTTCCNGGGGGCGGAACTGCTCTTATTCGTGCGCAGGATGCCCTTGACGGGGTGAACCTGGAAGGTGACGAAGCTACTGGAGTAGACCTCGTTCGCAGTGCGGTAGAGGCACCTCTCCGGCAACTGGCTGCTAACGCCGGCCGGGAAGGAGCTCTNATCGTTGAACACGTCAAGAACTCCGACGGCAGCACCGGTTACGATGTCGCCAAGGATGAATACGTTGACCTTATCGGTCAGGGTGTTGTCGATCCTACCAAGGTAACACGAAGTGCACTTCAGAACGCGGCATCAATCGCCGGACTGCTTCTTACCACTGAGTGCGTTATTACCGATATCCCTGAGGACGAGGCTCCTGAGCCGCACGGTCACGATCATGGTGGNGGCGGTGGAATGGGATTCTANGCCCAACCTCNAAGTAGANAATCAAGGTCGTAAGGCCAAACAAAGCCGGGCGGGAAACCGNCCGGCTTTTTCCTTGGAGAAGAGGCTGAGACCGGGTTGGTCCGGNATGTTCCCTNATCGCTGACGACCAGCNCANTCCCGGGTGATTGGCGCGGGATACAGCTCCCCGGAGACACAAAAAAGCTGGCCGNAGGCCAGCTTTTCCATAANGGGCCGNNATCNGCCTTTCTTAATTCTTACCACGCCAGGAGTAAACGTTATCCCTGTTCTTGGTAGCTCTTGCCTGACCGACTGTGTATTGCCCATCTNTTCCGGTGCTCCATGCGATTACCCGGCGCCCAAAGAGTGGTTTGGCACCATCGAACGGATCTACCATCTCGTCATCGAGATCGGTGTCCATGACAACGAAGTAGTGGCGATTGGTCGCGGCGTTTCCTGTCTTCTTCCACGCGTCGAACAGCTGCACGGATCGCTCGGTGTAGAAGAGGCCGCCGTATGCACCGTTCAGAGTTTTACCCTTGGCTTGTTTTCCCTGAAAGTAGCGGACCTCCTTGGGATTATTTTCAACATCGAACCCAACGAGCTGATCCATCAGCTCAGCAGTTGTCGGTGCCCCTGGAGCGGCCCCGGCTTCGGGCGCATCCGGCAGGTAGTTGTAGTCGTCATAGAAGGTCTGCACTGCCGTTACGAGGCCCGTGCAATCGTTGGCAGCAACTGTTTTTTTGGCGGTGTTCATTACGGCTCCGCCGGCGCTAAAGCCGAGGGCGGCGAGGATCGCAATGATAGCGATCACGACGAGGAGCTCGATAAGGGTAAATCCGTCTTTTCGGGAGGGCTTGGAGATGATCTTCATGGCTGTTGGGATTTGGGGAGTCTGCCTCCCGCGGAAAGGTGGGGGGATCTACGGACTTTGGCAATCTCCTGATTCAAGAAATTACAATGTCAATACCAAGCTGAAGGAGCTCAAGCAGCCATGCAACTCAAATTTTGGCAGCGCTTTGGTCATTCGGCCGAGGCACCCCGGTTCGTGCTGCGATAGTAATGTTGATTCGTAGTTGGACCTTGGGCGATTGATGCCCAAAATGGCCCGTGCGTCGCGGCGATGTGCCCGGAAGACGCTCATAAAAGGGAGGAGCGTTCTTTTGCATTCTGGCCGAGGCATCAATCATGCACTTTCTGTTTGAGAGGAGGCTGGTGGCCTGAATGGTGACTGGTCGGTGGCTTCGAATCGGCAGCATGGAGGTTCTGAAAGATTATGGCTTTGCCCGTGGGATTCAGAACTCCTGCACTCCGGGCGGCGCAGACTGAAATGCTCTCTGAGAGATGGCTCGTTATTTCCTTTGGGAGGAGGCCGTGCGAGTCCCTACTGCTCAGGAAGGGAAGCAGTTGTCGAACNAGATGAGGATGTAATGTNCCAAATAAAACCTTCATGGAGCAAACCATGGAAGTGTAGTTCCGCATAGGGCACGTAGCAGAAAACACTGTTTAAATACTTCTGTTCATCATTGCTGCTTGTCGCACAGGGATCCAGAGTGCCCGTGTGCCGGAGAAAGGGACATTACGGGAGAGGATTCTCGCCTTGATGCATCTGGCTGCCTACCGCCCGAAAAATAAAGGTGAAATTGCTCAAGAGCTTGGCCTATCGGCTGAACAACGGCCAGACCTGCGGGCTGAACTTGCGTCTCTCGAAAGAGAGGGAACGGTGNTGAGAGGGAAAAAGGCCCGCTATCGTCTGCGTGAGCAGGAGGGGAATCACCTTGCTGGAACTCTCCGTTTCAAGCCCCGGGGAGCAGCGTGGTTTTATCCAGACCCGCAGGATCCGGCTAATGCAGCAAGTGACATTGATCTGGAACGTTTCAAACGTATCCATGTCAGTGCGCAGAAGACCTCGGTGGCGCTNGATGGTGACCGGGTGATCCTGAGTGTAGAGCGTCTCGGCCCCCCGATCTGGTGGAAGCATGCCCGGCATAAGAAAAGGGACCTCGATGCTCCGGGAGCAGAGGATCATGCCAGTGGAAGGGTTGAGCGGATTCTGGAGCGTCGAAGTGGTGTAGTCGTTGGAACGTTGATTGAGCGGAGAGGGTTCATCTACGTTCAGCCTGAAGACCANTCCTTGCCCTCAACAATTGAGTTGGATGGTTGCGCGGGAGGCGAATCAGGACAGAAGGTCGCCGTACGTCTGCTGGAGTGGAACAGCCGGCAGGTAGCGCCAAAGGGAGAAGTTGTTGAAGTGCTTGGCTGGCCTGACGATCCGGGAGTCGATATTCGAGGGATTATTCTCAGGCACGGATTAAGGGAAGAATTTTCCAGCGAGGTTCTCGAGGAAGCAGAGCGTGTTTCCTCGAATGTCGATAGTGAGTCATTACAAGGACGCGTTGATTGGAGAGAAGCTGTCGTNGTTACGATTGANCCAGCGGATGCGCNGGACTTTGATGATGCAATACGGGTGAGAAAAATGNACGATGGATGGGAGCTGGCCGTTCATATTGCTGATGTAGCTCATTACGTAAGGCCGGACACCGCAATCGACCTCGAGGCCAGGAAGCGGGGTAACTCGACCTACNTGGTCGACCGCGTACTTCCGATGCTGCCAGAGCAGTTGAGTAATGGAATCTGCTCATTGGTTCCCGGGGANGACCGNTTTACGCGTTGTGCCGTGATGCGATTTGACCGGGAGGGGAAAATGGTCCTTTCGCGTCTTGAACGAGCTGTAATTCGATCACGCAGCCGGCTCACCTATGACGAGGCGCAAGCNATCCTTGAAAAGAGAGGAGAAGAGGACGGGGCAATACCGGACGAGGTAGAAGTTCTCATCAATCAGAGCTGGGAACTCGCCAGAATCCTCCGTCAGCGAAGATTTGCTGAGGGTGCCCTCGATCTCGATTTTCCGGAAGTGCGCATGGAGCTGGATGCGCATGGACGGGCGGCGGGCTACCGTCGTGATGATTACAATGAGAGCCACCAGCTCATCGAGGAATTCATGCTGGCAGCCAACGAGGCGGTTGCACTCGCAGTGAAAAATTCGATGCGCCCTGCTATCTACCGGGTGCATGATGATCCAGACCATGACAAGATTCATGAGTTTGCGGAGCTGGCGAGGATGCATGGCTATGAGCCGGGAGATCTTCTGAATAAGAAACACATTCAGGGGCTGCTTGACGATTGCCGGGGGCACCCCGGGGAACACGCTATCAAGCTTGGGCTGCTTAAGAGCCTGAAGCGAGCGAGCTACCGGGAGGATCCTCTGGGTCATTACGGTCTCTCCAAGAGTGACTACTGCCATTTTACGAGTCCCATCCGCCGTTATGCCGACTTGGTGGTTCACCGGGCAGTTGACCCTCTTCTGACTAACCCGGGAGAAGGATCTGGGCGCAGGATGACTCAGTCACAATGTGCGGAAATCGCTGGTCATATTTCGACCTGTGAGCGAACGAGCGCGAGCGCGGAAGCAGAGTCCCACCGGCTCAAGATGCTCGAGTGGTTGACACTCGGCATGCACTCCTCGAACCCTCCTGTCTTTGAGGCTGTCATCACTGATGTCCGCCAGATCGGATTGATGGTTGAAGCGCTTGATATTCTACAGAAAGGACTCGTCAGAAGGGATCATTTCCCGCGAGGGAGCTGGCGCCTTGAACGCCACCGAATGCGATACGTTACCGCAATGGGAGGGGAGCTCCTTCTGGGTCAGCTCGTCCAGGTTCAAGTAGCGCATGTCAATATTGAACGGCAGCAGGTTGATTTTATTCTTGTAGAGGAGTAACAGGGCAAAGGTGTGATACATCCCGCAATTGCTGCTGAATGATTGCGAGTCTTCCCGATCTGGAAGGTGCGTTTAG
This sequence comes from Roseibacillus sp., assembly GCA_002715825.1. GTDB lineage: Bacteria > Verrucomicrobiota > Verrucomicrobiia > Verrucomicrobiales > Akkermansiaceae > Roseibacillus_B. Next base: position 31,102 of record PBAI01000003.1, read on the forward strand.
GCCATGGGAAGGCAGCAGCTGCTAACCAGGGTATGAGCGTCGGAGAGGCATACGGAGTAGGAATCCTTTTGGGAATTTTGATCCTTATGTTTTGAGGAATTTCTGTCCTCTTCGGTTGATATTTCGAATGAACCAGTCACCGGGCCCAAAAGTTCTTTTCCTGTCTGAGCGAAGACGCCATATCTCTTTCGTCATGAAACAGACAATACTGCTTGGAGCAGCTCTCGTATTTCCGCTCACGTTATTGGCTCACCCCCACAAGGGGAGTGCTTCGCAGCGGGAGGTGCTCACTGTGGCGGTTGCCACCGGATCCGGTAAGCACACTTACAAGAACGTTCCATGGTGGGGCATGGCAGAAAATCGGGGGGTTGGGAGCACCAATGGAGGAGTAGCCATCGACAAGGCCGGAAAAATCTACTTCAGCACGGATACGGTGAAGGGGATTTTGATTTACGATGAGAAGGGAAAGCAGACAGGGCAGATGGGTCCTGGAAATATTCATGATCTGTTCATCAGGGAAGAAGCAGGCCAAGAATACATCTGGGCCTCTCACACGGCTGGAAAGCGGTTGGTGAAAATGACCCTTGAGGGCAAAGAGGTTTTCCAGATTCCCAACGAAAAGACTGCTGAAGTGAAAGGAGGCTGGGGGGGCGTGACCGCAGCGGATATCGCTCCCGACGGATCAATCTTTGTGGCTCTTGGATATGGTTCGAATTTCATCCATAAGTTTGATGAACAAGGACAATGGATCAAGACCTTCGCCGGTCGTGGGAAGGGTGTCGGGCAGTGTAATACGGCGCACGGTATGGCTGTCGACCACCGCTTCGACCCTCCACGGATTCTGGTAGCAGATCGGGAGAATGGTCGCCTGACTCACTGGGATTTGAATGGGGAGTGGATCGGAGTAGCCGCAACCGGGTTGAGAAGGCCGACGGACCTCGCTTTTCGAGGAGATGTCGTAGCCGTAACCGAACTAGCGGGGGGGGTGAAGATTCTCGACAAGAAGGGAAAGGTTATTGCGCTGCTTGGGGAGAATCCCAATTCTGGTCAGCGGGGAAAAAACGGCGTTGCTCTAAATCAAGCTCTGCCGGGTCATTTCACTGCCCCTCACGGACTGGCCTTCGACTCCTCAGGCAACCTGTACGTTCAGGACTGGAACCGGTTTGGACGGATCACAAAGCTGGTAAAAGTGAACACATCGGAGCAATGAGTAGTATACCCTTGGAAGATAATTTTGATGACGTGCTCTGTAAGGCGCTGCGGGGGACTGGTATCCCTGACGGCGTTCTTGAGTTTCTAACCGGGGTTCCGGAGGCGACAATTGGGAAACTTAAGGAGGGACATTTTGAAGAGGAGGCCCTCCGACGGGTCGCTTCCCCTCTGGGTCTTGATGCAGACGCTCTCGTCGAGCGCGCCATGAATTCATGGTATCCTGCACCGGTTCAGATTGATGGGCTGCGTCAGTTCAACACGGTTTTTGATGACATGACCGTCAACAATTACCTGGTCTGGGATCCCGCCTCAAAAGCAGCTGCGCTTTTTGATACAGGGACTGACGCGAGTAAGGCCATTGCAGCGGCAGTGGAACTTGGTCTTGAGCTGGGGCAACTTTTTCTTACTCACACGCATCTGGACCACATCATCGACCGGGCTGCGGTGGAAGCCCATAACGACGATTTACGAACTTACGTCAGCGCACTGGAGCCAGCGGCAGGAGCGGTGCGGTTCCAGCCCGGAGATTGTTTCACGGTTGGAGCATTGCAGATAAGCACGCGACTGACCAAGGGGCACTCACCAGGCGGAATAACTTACGTAATTGAGGGGCTTGAGCGTCCGGTCGCGATAGCCGGTGACGCTCTTTTTGCGCAATCCATGGGTGGAGGAATGATTTCCCATCAGGATGCATTGGCCACCAACAGGTCTGAGTTGTTTACCTTGGCGGACCATACGGTCGTCTGCCCCGGGCACGGACCAATGACAAGCGTGGGAGAAGAAAAAGCCCACAATCCTTTTTATCCAGAATTCAAGTAACGTATCAAAGAACATATCCAATGAGCCAAAAAGTAGCATTTGTCGGAGTGGGACGCATGGGAGCCAATATGGCTCGCCACCTGCAACTTGACTGTGGTCACGATGTGACCGCGGTCTACGACATCAACAGGGAAATCTCCGCCGCACTGGCGGAGGAATTATCGGCAGTGAACTGCGGAACGCTGGCAGAAGTTACCGCTGCCGCCGACATCATCATCACAGTGATAACGAATGATGACGCGATGCGAGCAATTTACTTTTCTGAAGGAGACAATCTTCTTCAGGAAGCGGGCGGTAAGACCTTTATCAATTGTGCGACGTTGTCTCCTGCGGCACATCAGGAGGCTTACGAAGCCGGGAAACAAGCAGGTGCTTCTGTTCTTGAGGGAGCCATGGCGTCGAGTATCAGTCACGCCCGGGAAGGAAATCTCTACCTTATGATTGGTGGGGATGAGGAGGTTTTTAATTCCAACAGGGCACTGCTGGATGATCTGTCTCTCAATCTCCGATATTGTGGCGCGGCAGGGCAGGCAGCGAAGGTTAAGGCCCTCGTGAACATGGTGATGAATATTAATACGGCTGGCCTGGCGGAGGGACTCGGTCTTGCTTCGGCACTCGGATTGGATTTACCCATGATGTGCGAAATATTTTCTCAGACAGGTGCTAACTCACGGGTTCTGGAGACAGATTCCGAGGACATGATTGACCGGGATCATGAGTGCTGGTTTTCAGCAGAGCATGCCGCCAAGGATTCGGGTATCGCCCAGTCGCTTGCTGCGGATGCCGGGCTAAGCCTGCCAGTCAATGATGCGACCAAGCAACAGTATGATAAAATGACAGCCGAGGGGCTGGGGGACCTCGATAAATCCGGTATTGCTGAACTAACGTTTCCCGGGCGCCACGGAGGCTGAACTCCCAAGTCAGTGTTTCCTCTCCAAGAAAAGAGCCCCGCGGCAGGCGGGGCTCTTCGTAATTAGTGTAAAAAGATCCTGAGGGACTTAACCGGCGATTTCTGCGCCGTGAAAGTCATTCCAGTCCTCGAGGTTGTTGAGATTTACAGCATCGAGAATTCCCGCGTCGGCCGCGAGGCCCACAGCGCTGAGAATGCCGTTGCGAGTGTCGTCATCATGATTGTAGCCGTTGACTGCCGCGTTGTGAGCAGCGACTTTCTCTGCGTCAAAGCTTCCGTTGGCCTGACACCATGCCTCACATGCAACATAGTTTGGCTTTTCGGCTGACACGTAGTCGAGGAAGGCCTGACGATCGATTCCAAGGGCATCGAGGGTCATCTGGTCGAAGCCGGCACCCGCTGCCGGATAATCGGAATGAAGCTTGCCTGCGGCATCGAGTGAAGCTTTCTGCCAGAGGCGCGGAAGATGTTGGACACCGAGAGGTCCTGCGGTGCCTGAACTGATAGTTGGGATAATGCTCATAGTTTTTGTACGTTGGACGATCCCACGGATAGCGCCCACTACGCTTTCTTGGCAATAGCAATCGAACCAGAGCAGAGAAAATTCGAGGGAAACGGCCAGAGATAGCTTACCGGAAGATTACGGTTTCGACTAAAGGTCTTGATGTCCTCGCAACGATCTCACGCGTCACCCTCCTCGCTGGACCATTCCACCGGTTGATCAGTGGACTCCTTCAGGCTGGCTTTGAAGACCGTTTTCGGGCCGAACTGGCTGATTGACAGCTCAGAAACGATTGCTAAGGTTCGCGCCCGCGAGCGCCGGCCTGCGCAATTCTGTCCCACCGGCGATCGCCCCTGTAACGATATTAAACCCCTTCCCAAGATGGCAACCAAACGTAAGACAGCCCGCAAAAAGGCTCCTGCCCGTCGCAAAGCTAGCACCCGTAAGAAGAACCAGAATGTCTACTACTTCGGCGCAGGAAAGTGCGACGGAGACGGATCAATGAAGGCTCTTCTTGGGGGCAAGGGCGCAAATCTCGCCGAAATGAGCAGTATCGGAGTTCCCGTTCCCGCAGGGTTCACCATCACGACCGAAGTTTGCACTTACTATTACGACAACGGTAAGAAGTATCCCAAGACTCTTGATGCCGAGATCGAAGCGAATATCACCAAGGTCGAAAGAGCCATGGGGAAAAAGTTTGGTGATCTTGAGAATCCTCTCCTTCTTTCCGTCCGCTCCGGCGCTCGTGAGTCTATGCCTGGCATGATGGACACCATCCTCAATCTGGGAATCAATGATGAAGTGGTCGAAGCGCTCGCCAAGAAGACTGGTAATGCAAAATTCGCCTGGGATTCCTACCGTCGTTTTCTTCAGATGTACGGTAGTGTCGTAATGGAAGTGGAAGCGGAAGCTGGTGAGCATCACGACCCTTACGAAGTCATTCTAGATAAAGCCAAGGCGAAGGCGAAGGTGAAGGACGATTCCGGACTCAAGGAGAAAGATCTCCGCGAAGTGGTTGCGGCGTTCAAAGCGCTCATCAAGAAGCGCTCTGGCAAGAATTTCCCAGAGGACCCACGGGAACAGCTCAGGGGAGCAGTCAATGCGGTCTTCAATTCATGGCAGAATGACCGTGCGATCGTCTATCGGCAGAAGTATGGTATCCCCGCTGCATGGGGAACTGCTGTTAACGTGCAGGCAATGGTCTTTGGTAATACAGGTAAGACCTCTGGAACCGGAGTGGCGTTCACCCGCGATCCGGCAACTGGAGAAAATGTTTTCTACGGGGAATACCTCATCGACGCACAGGGTGAGGATGTCGTGGCCGGTGTCCGCACGCCGAAGCCTATTGCCAAGATGGCAAAAGACCTTCCCAAGTCCCATAAGGAGCTTCTGGTGACTCGTAAGAAGCTTGAGAAGCACTTCCGCGACGTCCAGGATGTTGAATTCACCATCGAGGAAGGAAAACTCTGGATGCTGCAGACCCGCAACGGAAAGCGTACGGGTTTTGCCGCTGTGAATATCGCTCTAGACATGGTGAAAGAGCGTCTCATTAAGAAGGAAGAGGCGATCCTTCGTATTCCTGCGGATGATCTGGGCCATCTCCTCGCTCCGATCTTTGACGCCAAGGCGGAGAAGGCTGCCAAGAAAGTTGGCAGCGGACTCCCTGCTGGTCCTGGTGCGGCCTCTGGGAAGATTTATTTTTCCGCTGAGGACTCCGTGAAAGCTGCAGCCAAGGGTCAGCAAGTCATCCTTGTTCGTCAGGCCACATCTCCGGAAGACCTTCGTGGTATGATCGCGGCCGACGGGATTCTTACCACTGAAGGTGGTGCTTCCTCACATGCCGCTCTGGTAGCTCGTCAAATGGGTAAGGTGTGTGTGTGTGGTGCTCACGGCATGACGATCGATTATTCCAAAAAGACCCTCTCTGGAAACGGGGTGACTCTCAAGGAGGGTGACGAGCTTTCGCTGAATGGATTCGTCGGCAATGTCTACAAAGGCGGCATCAAGTCCTCTCCTTCTCAGGTCATTCAGGGTCTCATCGAGAACAAGGCTGCCGCCAAGCGTTCGGATACCTATAAAAAGTTCATGGAGCTTATGAGCTGGACCGACAAGCTTCGTAAGCTTGGGGTCCGCACCAACTCGGATACGCCAGAGCAGGTGCAGCAGGCCATCAAGTTTGGTGCGGAAGGTATTGGCCTGACCCGCGCCGAGCACATGTTCTTCGAGGGTAACCGTATCGATGCTGTCCGTGAGATGATTCTCGCTGATGACGACGCCGGCCGCGCCAAGGCACTTAAGAAGATCAAGGTCTTCATGAAAAAAGACTTTATTGGGATCTTTAAGTCACTTGAAGGTCGTCCAGCCACTATTCGCCTTCTGGATCCACCCCTCCATGAATTCATCGGGACTATGGATGCCGCCCAGAAGAAGGATCTCTCCAAGAAGATAGGGATGAGCGCTCCTGCCATCACCAAGCGTATCCATGCTCTTCACGAAGAGAACCCAATGCTTGGGCACCGTGGCTGTCGTCTTGGCATCAGTTATCCGGCGGTCACGGCAATGCAGGTTGAGGCCATCCTCGAGGCTGCTCATGAGGTTCAGAAGAAGGGCACGAAGGTTCTCCCTGAGATCATGGTCCCACTCGTTGCCTATGCGCGTGAGCTTGAGCTTCAGAAAGACGTCATCGACACTACTGCTGCCGAGGTTCGTAAGAAACTCGGGGTCAAGAAGAGTGAGCTGAAATACACAGTTGGAACCATGATTGAGATTCCTCGCGCTGCAATCACCGCTGAAGAAGTGGCCAAACACGCAGAATTTTTCTCCTTCGGCACCAATGATCTCACGCAGACTGGACTTGGTCTCTCCCGTGACGACTCCTCCAGCTTCCTTCCCACCTATCAGGATGCAGAGGTGCTCAACAACAACCCATTCGCAGGCCTTGATCAGGAAGGCGTGGGCAAACTTGTTGAAATGGGTGTCAAAGGTGGTCGCAAGACCGTGAAGAAACTGAAGATCGGTATCTGCGGCGAGCACGGTGGAGATCCTGATTCTGTAAAGTTCTTCCACCGGACCGGGCTCAACTACGTGTCCTGTTCGCCATTCCGGATTCCCGTTGCCCGTCTTGCACTTGCGCAGGCAGCACTCGAGGAGAGGGGAATGGTTCGCAGTGAAGTGAGCTAGACGCGAGAAAAACCAGAAGCTTTCAAGCCCCGTTCGTGAAAGCGAGCGGGGCTTTTTACTTGGGAGGTGAATTCGCCTTCACTTGTTCGAGAAATTCCCAGCGGTCAACGAGTTCATCAGCCACTTTTTTAGCGACCTCAAGCTCGGCCACGATGATAGGAATTTGTTCGAAGTCGGTTTGAACCTCAGGCGATGAAAGTCTTTCTTCCAAAGTGGAGACTACTTTGTCGGCTTCCATGGCCTTGTTCTCGAGGGTCTCGAGTTCCTTGGCTTCGGCCATGGTGAGTTTTCTCGGCTTTTCTTTTTTGGCAGATGCTCGCTTTTTAGCGGCCCGGTTGGCGGCTGTAGCCTGAGCTCGAGCGGCATTTTCGCGTGCTTGTCGTTTCTCAAGATAGTAAGAGAAATTTCCGGGGGTGACTTTTACGCCATCGTCTTCGAAGGCGATAATCTGATCGCAAATACGATCGAGAAAGTAGCGGTCATGAGAGACGACCAGAATAGTGCCCGGGAAGGAAGCAAGGGCCTCTTCGAGCATACGGAGCGATTGTAAGTCCAGATCGTTAGTGGGCTCATCAAGAACGATGAGGTTGCCTCCGTTTTTGAGAACCTTGGCGAGCATCAGGCGGGCTCGTTCACCTCCTGAGAGGAGGTCGACGCGTTCGTTGATACGTTCGTCCGAGAAAAGAAAGCGGCGCAGGTAGGCACGGGCTCCGAGGCTTTCTTCGCCGAATTCGATCTTCTCATTTCCATCGGAGATTTCATCGAGAAGGGAACCGGTGCCATCGAGCTGCATACGGGACTGGTCGATATAGTTAATTTTGACCTTTTTGCCGAGAGTGGCCTTGCCGGATGTGGGTTGAAGTTCTTGAAGGCAAATCTTTAGGAGAGTTGATTTCCCGACTCCGTTTTTACCAACAATACCGGTGCACTGACCTTCTTTGAGAGAAAGGTTCATATGCCGGAAGAGAGTACGGCTGCCCAAGGTTATCGAGACATCCTCGAGGTCTACGATAGTGTTACCGAGTTGTGGTGGAGGGGGGATGAGGAGATCAATTTCACCCTCGAGAACAGGAGCGTCCTGATCTTTTATTTGGTAGAATGCATCAAGGCGGGCGCGGGACTTGGTAGTCCGGGCCTTGACGCCTGCCTTAACCCATCTGAGTTCGTCCTTGAGAAATTTTTGGCGCTTTTTTTCAGTGTTTTCAGCGATTTCCTGTCGCGCTGCCTTGGATTCGAGAAAGGCGGTGTAGTTTCCCGGATGGGAGTAGGCTTTACCATTCGAAATCTCGATAATGCGCGTGGCGATGACGTTCAGGAAATATCGATCGTGGGTGACGAAAATGACAGCCCCGTCGTAGGTTTTGAGAAAGTCTTCCAGCCAACGAATGGATTCGGAATCAAGGTGATTTGTAGGTTCGTCAAGGAGAAGTAGGTCAGGTTGTGAAGCGAGAGCGCGGCACAGGGCAACACGGCGTTTCTCACCACCGGAAAGCGGTCCTGTTTCAAACTCGAGAGGTGGAGTAAAGAGGGCGTTTGAGAGGGATTTGATACGAGTATCGAGGTTCCAGCCATCGGTGTGATCGATGAGGGCAAGAAGTTCGGACAGTTCAGACTCGCTGCCGTCACCATTCTCATAGCGAGTTACGGCAGAGGCAACGTCGGCCGCACCGATAGCGATGTTATCGTAAACGGAGAGGCCAGGATCGAGTTCGAATTCCTGAGGGAGATAGCCAATACGAAGGCCACGGCGGGCAGAGATGTCTCCAGAGTCCGCTTGATTCTCATTCGATAGAATCTTCAGGAGAGAAGTTTTCCCGCATCCGTTCCGCCCAACAAGGCCGACCTTTTCACCGCTGGAGATTGCAACCGTGATGCCATCGAGGAGGGTTTGATAGCCGTAAGCAAGGCGGAGGTCGTTTGCAGAGAAAAGAGTCATAGACTGTGGTTGGAGGAGTAGCGGAGCGGTTAGAAATGTCGAGGCCTGGCAATTCTATCTCAGCACACGGAGATCTTCTCTTTTGGAACTGACGCCCTTAACCAAAGTGGTCTTGCATGATCCCGGAATTAATTCTTGGCGAATAAAAGGGATGAGACGGGTTTCAACAACACCCCATACTCTGGTCCTGACTTGGAGGATGTTGAAAAAATGGTAGCGGTGGCTGTTGAAGTTAGATGCCCGACCATGGGTAACCCCAGAGTTGGTATTAGCGGCTCCTACGGTGAAGATCCTGATTTTGTGTCCCAGATTGGCAAAGGGGTTCGGGGCGAAATCTCCTCTAGTGAAGACTTGCTGAACTATTTACCGGATTTTTGTGTTTTGCGGACCTCAAGTGCCGTAATTGAGGTAGAAGACGTCCTCTCTGAGGGTTTAGAAACGTGTATGGATTGGCTGAGGGGATTGAAAAATAGCCGTCATAATACTCTCGTGCTGAATTGATTATGCTAATCTTTTGGCAAAAATTTATCATTCAGGATTTATTTACACGTAAAATGTAAAAAAGATTGAAAGTTTAGTTAAGCTCTATTAGAAGAAAAGGACGGATGAGTTCTTGTCACCCCGAACCATCGTGCTGTTGCCTGTTTGGTTTCTCCCAGGAGATGCCTTTGCTTCAGCCCTGTGATTTCGGGGAATACAGGTTGGATCAACCGGGTTCGCACTACCACAAGATCCCAGAAGGATCAGAAGANATTTACAAAAGCGGAAGATGAGGCGCGCCCTGCCCAGAAAATGGGTCTCATTTTCCTGAAACCGTGGCGCCCTCGAACACGTGACATAGCGATACTCAACAGAACTGACAACTAGCTGATGCAGCCCCTCTGGTTTCACCCTTACCCAGACGGCGGAGCGCAGGCCCTGACGATTTATCAGAGTCCTCGTTTCCGCGCGTTACCGCTCGCGCCCTGACAAAGATGAGTGCGATTGAGCAAGCTTCTGCCCATCTCGAGGCCCCGCAGCTACGGGTCTTTCAATCGGGCATGTCCGGGGAAGAGCTGCTCGCGGTCTCGCTTGAGGCCTGTGAAGGACGAGGTGTGTCGGACATTCAATTCCGTGCCAANCGGCCAATATACGTTGAAACCAACCACGGGATGGAGTGTCTGGACTTTCTGGGATTTCTCTCAGATAAAGATCTTCTGGAAATCTACAAGGCTCTCGTTCTGCGCCAGGAAGAGTCGAGTCACGGTTTTGGGGGGAGTGGTGTCCCTGCTACCGCTGANGAGAAAGTAGCGAAGTCCCTTCAGCGCTTTCATGAGACCCATGTCGATGATTTTTCAGCTGATGGTGTCGCCTATTCCGGAGGAACAAAAACGTCCGGACGTCTCCGTATTCAAGCTCATCTTTCGGTTTCCGGGCTTGGAATCACATGTCGGATCCTTAGCGATACAATACCGGCTCTCGATGCCCTGGGAATTGATCCTGATACCTCAGCTTCACTTCAGGACGCAGTGCGGCGAAGAGCAGGGCTCTGTCTGGTGACAGGCCCTACCGGGTCGGGGAAGTCCACGACTCTGGCTTCGCTCATGGACTGGTTGAGGAAGTCGTCCTCCAAACACATCGTTACGATCGAGGATCCTGTTGAATATCGTTATCAGGCAGACATGGAGCACCCCAACTATCCCGATCACCGGGCCATGTCGCCCAGTATTATCACCCAGCAGGAGGTTGGTCGTGATGTGACCAGCTACCGGCANGGGCTCAAGGATGTTTTAAGAAAAGCGCCGCATATCATACTTCTCGGAGAGATACGTGATCGTGACGCGATGGATACCTGCCTGGAGGCGGCTCAGACGGGGCATCTCGTGCTCTCGACGCTTCACACTACCGGGGCGGTCAAGACGATGGGTCGGATACTCGAGATGTATCCCCACGAGAAGTTCGGGTCTGTGCTTAGTCGGCTCAGTGAAATGCTGATCTTTATTCATTCCCAGGGCCTATTAAAGGGACTGAATGGAAAGAGGGTGCTGACCTACGAGTTTCTCCAGAATAGCAACGANGCNGTCTCCAGCGCGATCGCGAATTACTCGTCAGGATCCAATGCACTTGAGGACGTCATTCGCCGAGCTGGCAATATTTCATGGGACGATAGTCTGCGTAAACTTCTGCAGCACGGCTCCATCGACCGACAAACTTTTGAGAGCGCCCGGATGAACCGAAACGATGAAGATGAAATCTGACCGGTAAAGCCAAGTGCCAAAAGCACGTGCCCTGTGCGCGTCATCAACCAAAAAGACAGAACCATGACACTGACAAACACCCAGAAGACAGTGAAGTCCGGGATGACCCTCATTGAGTTGACGGTCGTAATTCTCGTTCTTCTATCATTGATCAGCATTCTTTTCGTTGGCGCCCGCGCCTGGAAAAGGGGCTCGGATCGNGCAGGATGCATCATGAACATTCGTAACGTTCAGCAAGGTATGCGCTCNTACCANAACATGAATGGNCATANTGCNGGAGAANNNGTTNCCGGTGCTTNTCAGAGAGATTNTNGGNCCCGGNAAATTCGTNGAAAGNAGNCCNGACATGNCCCNGNACNGGAACNTA
>PBAI01000003.1:42269-47821 GCA_002715825.1 Roseibacillus sp.
ACANNGNCGACNNNCTNCCNCNANNAGGNGNGCTTTANATGACCTGTTCACTNGCNNCTGNTGAGAAGCANGNNCCNAGTGATTTCGCAGANTGGTAAACACTTTTCGCTCTGGAGNTCGGNNCCAGAATTTTCTGGCGCCGACTCCGGGGNGGTTTNNCNCNTCGCNATATNCNGCAGGGAAGCATTCCTCTCTGCGGTTNATAGTNTAGCGACATTTTCCCCTCGTTTTCCCAATGGAGNCATTGGTGCATCCANCCCAGTTAACGACCTGGCAACGGTTTNTGCAGGCGCGTCGTCTTCACCGTGAGACTACTCGCTCGCGGAGTCTTGACTGGTATCGTGACGCTCTCGACCTCGAGTGCCAATTACACCTTTTCTTGGACGGGGAAGATATTTCGGAGGCGCACATCTGTTTCGGCAGGGAGGCGAGGAAGACCTGGGCTCGTGTAGCTGTGCCCTCGTTACGAGCTGGAGAGCAGGAGGTGATGGAATATCTCGCAGGAATTCGCTCTCATTTTGACAGCGGAATGAAATCACTGGGAGTGGTTCTTCATGTGGCCGATGAGTTTGCCATATCTGAGCTCGCACGCACCAGTGAGCATCCTGAGGATCTTGGCGATCTGAGGGAGAAGCTTGTAAATGAACCCAAGACCGTCCTTGAAGATCACAGTGATTCCGTCGAGGACCTCTCCTTCCGACTGTTTCCCTACCCAGGGGCTAAGCCCGGACAGCAATTTGGATCAGCGATAACCATCTCAAGAAGATGTCAATCCTATCTGCGCCAGATCAGGAGTGTTGGGCAGGCTCTCAACTTTCCTATTCGAACCTGTGCGCTGAGTGCGCCTTTAGTCACTCTTGCTGCTCTGCCTCGACTCGCTCAGGAACTGCCTTCGCAACCCTTCGCTTTCTTTTTTTCTTATTCGTCTTTTTCCGTTATTGCATTTTTTACAGCGGGAAGAGAACTCGTCATGCTCAGGTCGGTTAGACACCACGAGGGCACCACTCCTTCCCATGTAGGGAGAATAGTGCAGACAATGGCGGCAGCACTCGAATTGCCCGACCCGCCCATTTTCACTCTCCCGCTCTCCCGCTCCGAGCATGATTCAGTTGCACCTGAGCTTCCCGGGGCGGTGGTGGTCGACTGGCGGAAAAATGGATGGTTTGACTCCGCGGTTCCGCTTGAGTTTCAGGGGCCATCCAGCTTGGCCTTTCGCAATGAGGAAGGAGCTATCAGAGATGTCCGGACCTTTCAGGGCATGACTGAATCCGGGTGGGCGACTCAGGATTTTCTTCCGGAATCAAGAGACGAGGTGGAGCTTTTTCCGTCCCGCACAGAAATGAGAATCCTGAGACTCGGTTCTGCCGCTTTGCGCCTAGGGATTGCAGCAGTTCTTTTATTTCTTGGGTGGACCGGGGTTCGCGGTCTTAAGATTATTAACGACGAATCCTGGCATCAAACCGGTGAGGTTTCGCGGGAAGGAAACAAGGTTCTTTCCTCAGAAATTCGTAGGTATGAACAATGGAGCTCTCTGCTTGCCGACCGATCAAAGGCGTGGGTTTCGATGGAGCTGGTGAATAAACTTTTTCCGGATCCGGAGAGTGTGATCCTGTCAGAAGCGAGTCACCGGGTCAGACCTGAAGTGGCTCAGAACAAGGATACCAGCGCAGGGGTGGTCAAAGATTGGACGATCAGCGGATTCTCTGACACGGACGCTCTTAATCACCTCACAGTGATAAGCACTACAGAGGGCATGGGTAAGGTTTTCGACAGTATTCATATGCAAACAGGCAACGAATCCTTTCGTACTGATCTGGGCTCCCGAACGCTTTTGGTGAATCTGCTGACCTCTGAAAACAAACGCTTCAAGCCCCTCATCGGAAAGAAACCGGAGGAGCGGTTTGCTCATAATTTCCGATTGACGATCACCCAGCGTATTACCGCCGAAGATCCCATTGCCATCCCCATAACTGCTGCGCCATGAATCCTCATTACAAGGACCCCGTGATCGTTTTCGGACTAGTAGTTCCGGTCTTTCTTGTGGTTGCCACCCTGGGTCTTGGATTTCATTTCCGTGGCAAACTTGAAACTACCTATGAGGCCAGAAAGAAGCACTATCAGGCCTTTAAGAGTGTGGAGAAGGAGCGGCGAATGCTCGAGCGCAAGGTGCATTCACAGGCACCACATATGCATCGATGGATGTCCTTGTTTGAACAGCCAGCAGCTACCTCTGTGAACACGTTTTTTCGTGACTTTCAGAAAAACTACGACGCTACCCACTTCCAGCAGACGGCTTTTCGTCCTACCACCATAGCGGGTGGAATTGGAGGTGCTAGCCAGCAGCCATCGATTCAACTCCACTTCGCTTTCCGTGGTACCTACCGGGCACTCCAAACGGCTTTTCTGGAGCTCGAAACAAAAATGCCTCAGCTGCAGTTGGACAGTATCNAGCTNTCNAGAGCGGCNAANCAGAATGTTCTCAANGCNGCCGTTGTTTACACCACNTGGCAAAAATAATGAAGACGACCCTCCTNATGATTCTTTTGTGCGCTGNTGCGGCGGNAGCNGGNGANCCNTCCTCTGGNTCCAACTCCCGTCCNGAAATNGTAACGCCAGCCAGATTTCTGGCGGATACAGCGGATGACCGGATTGCCGAGTTGAAAAGACGGCTTTCTATTGCAGGCCGGGAGCGAGGTCCCTTTGGATTGTATCAAAACCCGGGAAAAGCACCGGTGATAAGCCGTTCGTCGCGCGAAATTCCGAAAACATCGTTTCGGGATTTTATCAAAGACATACGAATCTCTCTCATAAACTCGCGGGAAAGGGAGTTCCTTGTCGGTGCTCGCCTGTTTCGTCTGGGGCAGGTCTTTCCTATTGTGCGAGGTGGAGAGAAAATATCCGTCAGGGTGGAAGCGGTCGACCCTTCGAGGGTGACATTTAAGAACCTGCAAAGCGGTGAGGTAGCAGTCAGTCGTCTCGATACGCTTCCTGACGGAGTTTCCGCAGCCGGACAACCCCTTCGGTTGCAGGGAATCACACTCCGCAAGAAGAGCGAGGTTGAGCCTCTGCAGATTGAATCCAATTCTCCTCCCCCATTGCCGTAGGGAGCTCAAGATCTATCCAGAAAACTCCATGAAAAATCACGACTTTTTGTTTTCCCTCTTGCTGCTCAGCGCGGCTGTTGCTTTCGGGCAGCAGGTGCCCGAGCAAGTGTTTCCTGATGATCCAGATGAACCCCTTCCGGTCGTTGGACCACCTGCGGTTGAACCTCCCGCTCCAGAACTGCCTGACCCTCCTGTCGAGCCGGTAGAGCCGGTTTCTGAGGTGGTGCCGATTGCAGTTCCTGCCTTGCCGTCTCCCCTTCCTTCTGTCGGGCGGGACCTCTCTGAACTTCCCCCTCCACCTCCACCTGAGGAGAGCCTCGACGAGCTTGGTGTTCCGGGCGATACCGCCGGGCAGATCGATGAAAGTAATGGGGAATATCTGATTCGAGATGCTGCAATCAACGACATCTTCCAGATGCTGGCCAAGCGTGCCAATAAGCAATACTTTCACAACGTCAGTATTGCGGGACCGGATTTCAATGTAAGTGGTCACCTCAACAGCGGGAATCCACTTGAGCAGATGGAGGAGCTGGCCTTCCAATATGGGCTCACCCTCTACACCAAGGGCAACACAGTCTACGCGTTAAACAATGAGCAGCTGAATCGGTTGCCAGCGGAGGAGTGGCACTACCAGCTCCGCTACTTGCGTCCGACTGATATCGAGCAGATCAAGGGGCTGATCCAGCCGATGCTTTCTCCTACTGGTATCGCGAACTACGAACCCAAGACCAACACGATCATCGTCGTGGACACGGCTCATCAGGTGGAGCGTGCAAGGAATCTTCTCACATCAGTGGATAAGGCAAAGGGGCAGGTCGTGATTGAGGTTAAAATCCTCAGTGTCAACAGCAGTGCGGGCGAGAAGCAGGGCGTAAACTGGGCGTCCAGTCTCGGGGCTAACGGAATTCCGCTAGAGACTATTACCAGCCTGAATTCACTCTTCGGTATCGACAATGCGCTCTCTGCGACAGGCACTCTGGGGTCAGGGTCTGTTCTTCGAGGTACTGATACACCCAGCAGTAATACAATTGTTCTGTCCCCGGTTCAGATGGGTGGTGTTCTCCGTGCCCTGCAGCGAGGAGGGCTCGTTACCCAAACTTCCAATCCCACGCTTATCACCGAAGATAATGAAAAGGCGACGATCTCACTTATTGACCGTGTTCCGATCATAACGACCACAATCAGTGAAACAGAAGTCAGCAATCAGGTAACCGAGGAGGTCAGGTATTCAATCGACTCGAAGGACCCGACAGGCGACCCCTCTACCACAAGGGAAATTGGAGTTACGGTTGCAGTGACCCCGACACTGCTCCCGGATGGTACAATTCGTATGCAGATGCGCCCTCGCTCTGCCCAGGTTGTCGATGAAATCGTCGGTCAAAGCGGAAACAGATATCCCCGTGTCTCAGAATCGATGATTGAGAGTATTGCGCGTATTCCTGATGGGCACTCTCTCGTTGTCGGAGGGTTTTACGGGCAAGTGAAAACCAAGGACAGGAACAAGGTCCCGATCCTTGGAGACATCCCGGGAATCAATTTTTTCTTCAAGAGCAAGGAGGCAGCAAAGGAAACATCCAGTCTTGTCTTTGTGGTAACACCTACCTCCTACAACCCGGGAAGCACTATCGAGAATGGTGTTACCAGCAGGGCGATTCGGGATAATGTGAGTCTCAAGCCCGATCATGACTGGATAGAACCCGCCCTTCCGGGCCCTGCACATGAGCCTAACTGGCAGAGGGCAGTAGAGGACCTCCGGCCCGGCCAAAGGGATCACCGTCCAACGGCTGACGAGCTCAAGGCGGATCTTGAGGGGGCCTTTGAGAAAAAGGCCAAAAGTGGCCTTCACCATGGACGTTTGAAATTTCTCCGTAAGCGCTAGATAGCATGCAGGCCCACGCCGAAAAACAAGTCCAAGCCCCCAGTGCTCTTACGAGTGCAACTGTCTCGCGGGCAACCGACCCTGAATGCCTCAGCCAGACCTGCAGAGTTCTTGATGATCATGCTTTGGCAACTCCCGCAGAGCTGAAAGAGTTAGCGCATCATGGACATGGGCCATTGCAGGGCCCGAGGCCATGGGACCCTCTCGAATTCCTCGCGGCGCTGAGAACTCGGGATCCTGATGCCCGGGCACAGGAAGTGGAGCGTCTTGGAAGGTCCCTCTCCCAGTCACTGGGGCAGCCTTTGACGCTGGTTCCTTTTGCCAGCAAGATGCCAACTCCATCCGCTTTCTATGACCTGAACGACAGTCTCCTCCTCGAATGCCGGAAGTTAATGACTCCCGTGCTCTTCGCAGAGGAGTCAGAAGTCATTGGTATCGGATCTATTAACCCGGTTGCCCTGAGACTTTCCGCACGAACCGTAATGCAATTTATTGCAGATAAGACGGGGACCACCCCGGTGGTCTCAACGGTCCTCCTGCATCATGAGGGCTGGATTTCACTCTGTCAG
>PBAI01000004.1 GCA_002715825.1 Roseibacillus sp.
ACATACTGATCAGGACCTCGAAGCTCAGGATCGGTGAATCGAGGAAACCCTCCTGATCCGGCACGAATCCCTTTGTAGAAATCGTGACCAATTGTTCCGACTAGGCAGTATGACTCACGCGGATAATCTGCGAGAGCCTTCCCGAGCACGATGTCTGCTTCTCCCTGCCCGTAGACATCTGCCGTAACGAAAGTTCGGACACCGCGGGCATAGGCAAGCTGAATACATTGAATGTAACGATCTTCCTCAAGGGCTTCTCCAAAATGCATGTAGCGTCCTCCACTCCATGTTCCGTAGGCAGTTCTCGTCAGGTCCATCTGTTCCGCCTTCACCTAAAGACAGCGAGTCGAAGCGTCAACGCTAAGCACTCACATCCGGCGGTCGGAGTTCTCCAACTGATTCCCTGTAATCTTTCTACCATCCGACACCTCAATGAATTAGGCACCGAGAGGCAGTGGATCGCTTCTATTCACAATTTATTCACAATCTCTGCGGCATCGCACCGCGCCCCCGCTTGACATGTCTCTCGCTCTTTTCATCGTGCCAAAGTGATCACCGCGTGGGACGAACGGACCTTGGCCAGCAACCGATGGTTCCACTCCAAAGTAGGCCCTTTATCAATGACGATGCTAAGGCGCCACGACGAGTGGCGCGTGAGCACCTCCTACTCCAAAGAGCAAGGCATTCGACACGAGGAAGGGGGACTGGACGACCTCCCCGAGGACCTTGAGTGGCAACGCTGGGATTGCCATGATGAGGATGCGCGGGTCCGCCTTAATCCGGCCCTGCCCGGCCTTCCGGTGATAGTGAAGCCGAATTCCTCTCTCTGTATCGCCCCCGGTGGTAGCGCTCTGTTTTACATAGGAATCCCGATGGATCTGGAGATTCATGGAGAATGCGGAGGCAGCATTCGAAAGCTTATCAGCATTCCCTCTGAAACCCTTAGCAAGACATGGCATGGCGACCGATCAGCAGGCGAAGTCTGCTACGCTCTCAAGACACGTGCTCGTCGCTATTTTGATCAGGGCGACTGGCTCGATCATGACATCATAGTCAGTGTCGACCTCCACAACGCGAGTCGGGATGCTTTTGAATTCGAACGACTGTTTCTCGACTTAGGGCATTTCTCGATTTTCAGTCACGAAAATCGTCTCTGGGCAAATGCCTGTCGCATCCGGATTAACGAAAACGATGAGGAAGGGAACGATATTACCTATGATGCGGGCCCGATTGCCCCGGCTGATAGCGGACGGGAAATAGCCCCAGCCCGTGAAGGAAAAACCAGCCGCTCCACCCTCCGTCGCGCTTTCGCCTCCGTCATTGATGTCATTCACTAAAGCTTTCCCGTGACCTCACTCTACCTCGCTGCACTGCCCGAGTGGCTTCAGGAACTCGCGCCCGAGCTTCCGTTAAAAATTCTTGGCGCGGCAACCATCCTGATCGGCGGAATTATCGCAGTAGCTATTCTGTCCAGGACGTCCCTCGCCATCTTCGGAGAAAAGCTAGGACCTCAGGGCACAATGGTCGTTAAAAAGCTAATCCGCTATATTGGATATGCTTTCGCCTTCATTCTCGCCCTCAATCACATGGGGCTGAATCTGGGCGCAGTCCTCGGAGCCGCTGGCGTCGCCGGGATCGCGGTCGGCTTTGCCGCACAGACTTCACTTTCGAATATCATCAGCGGGTTTTTCATGATCGGGGAGAGGCCATTTGAGCTCGGCGACATCATCGAGGTAGATGGGATTTCCGGGACTGTCGACACCATCGGTCTTCTCGCCCTCACCCTTCGCACCTTCGACAACCGCTCGGTCCGAATTCCTAACGAGACTCTCGTTAAGACCAAGCTTACCAATGTTACCCGACACCCCATACGCAGATTCAACCTCGATATCGGAGTCGCTTATGATGAAAATATCGGACATGTCCTCAAGGTGATGCATGAGGTCGCGGAAACAAATCTTCAGTGCCTGAACGAACCCGACCCGCTTATTGTTTTCACTGGATTTGGGGATTCCTCTCTCAATTTCCTGCTAGGAGCTTGGTGTCTTCAGGACGACTACGGGACTCTCCGCAATACACTCCCTAGAGAGCTCAAGGAGCGGTTCGACATGGAAAACATCGAGATTCCCTTCCCTCACATGACACTTGCCGCCGGAAAAGCTCTCGGCCCCATTCCTGTTGAGGTTACTAACGACCCTGCGGTCCGCACCGACTAGTTGTGCCAGAACGCGAATCTTTTCGCATTTTCTTCAGTCGTGTCTCCCTGCCACTGCCCACTACTCCCATTCGATACTTGCAGGTGGCTTCGTAGACACGTCGTAGAGAACCCGATTCACACCAGGAACACTGTTCAGGATCTGATTACTTGAGTCCCTGAGAATCTGGTAGGGCAATTCAACCCAGTCTGCGGTCATGGCGTCCTCGCTGACTACCGCACGCAGGCTCACAGCAAACTCATAACTCCGCTCGTCTCCTTTCACTCCGACGGTCTTCACCGGCACGAGAGCTGCATATGCCTGCCAAACCTTGTCATACCAGTCATGCTGCCTGAGCAGCGAAATAAAGATCGAATCACACTCCTGAATAATCCGCAAACGATCCGGAGTGACCTCCCCCGGACAACGGACGGCGAGACCTGGACCAGGAAATGGGTGTCTGTGAACAATGTCTGGTTGGATTCCCAGCGACAGACCTAGCTCTCTCACTTCATCCTTGAATAGCTCTGCTAGAGGCTCGAGAACTTTTCCCTGCTTCTGGAGCTCAAGGATTTTTTCAACACGATTGTGATGAGTCTTGATTTTCGACGCCTTTGTTTTGGCGTTTGACGCACTCTCAATCACATCTGGATAAAGAGTTCCCTGTGCCAGCATATCTGCGTCCCCCACCGAGTCCCAGAAAACTTTGATGAAGAGGTTTCCTATGATCTCACGTTTTTTCTCAGGATCGCTGACACCAGCCAATTCACTGAGAAAGGTCTCCGAGGCTTCAACCGTTTCAATGTCCACGCCCATACGCTGGAAGTTCTTACGAACCTCATCGCCCTCGTCTTTGCGCAGTAACCCATGATCAACAAAGATTGCCCTCATATGGATCCCGGCTTCCTTCAGGAGGACCGCCAGCACAGTGCTGTCTACGCCTCCACTGACTCCACAAACCACTTGCTTGTTCCCAACCTTCGCTTTGATCTCCTCAAGGAGCGTCCTTTTAAAATCCTCGATTCGGAACTCCTGTAGATCTTGAGCCATTTCAAGAAAGTTTTGCAGGACCTTCAGCCCTTCGTGGCTATGAGTAACCTCCGGATGAAACTGTATCCCAAAACAGTTGGAACCCCATTGCAGGGCGACAGGAGTACCATGCTCATTACGAGCTATTACTCGGCAATTCTCAACCAGGTCACTGACCGTGTCCGAGTGACTCATCCACACCTGCGATCTCTCTGAGAGATCTTTGAACAGACCTCCGTTTTCCTCTGGAATCAAGTCGGCCGGTCCATATTCACGCCGGTCACTAGCCTCAACCTGACCCCCAAACTTGATATTGAGAAGTTGCATTCCATAGCAGATCCCAAGAACCGGAACCCCGTATTCTTGCAAACGCTCAAAATCCACATCAGGAGCATTTTCCTCGCGCGTACTACTTGGTCCACCTGACAGAATGATGGCACCGGGACGCCCCAAGTTTTCAAAATCTTCAACTGTGTGGAGTTTCGCGAAAAAGCCCAGCTCTCTAACCCTTCTGACGATGAGCTGAGTGTATTGAGAACCAAAGTCAACGACTGCTACATGCCTGTGTTCTTCCATCTCTTTAACGATCGGATACGCGTTCTGAACTCAACTAATCGGCTGATAGTTAGTAGGCTCCTGAGTAATCACGATATCGTGTGTATGACTCTCGCGCAAACCACCAGGCGTAATTCTCACGAACTCGCTTTGCGACCGAAGGGACTCAAGATTATCTGCTCCCACGTAACCCATTCCTGATCGCACTCCTCCCATCAGCTGGTAAATCACATCAGCCAGAGGGCCCTTGTAAGGCACTCGACCCTCTACTCCCTCTGCCACTAGCTTGCCACTCGCGCCCTGCCCGTAACGATCACCAGCTCCCTTCATCATGGCTCCCAGAGACCCCATGCCCCGGTAAGTTTTGAAGCGGCGACCCTGAAAGTGAACGGTCTGCCCGGGACTTTCACGCGTTCCGGCCAAGAGTGAGCCCAACATTACGATATCAGCACCCGCAGCGAGAGCCTTGACCACATCGCCCGAGTAGCGAATTCCCCCATCCGCAATAACGCAAACACCATTCTCACGGCACCACGGCGCTACATTTTGTATAGCCGTGAACTGGGGCATTCCTACTCCTGCGATCACGCGGGTAGTACAGATTGATCCTGGCCCGACCCCCACTTTGATCGCCCGTGCGCCTGCCGATACAAGGTCCCGGGCACCTTGCTCGGTAACCACGTTCCCCGCTACTACTGGACGATCAGAGAGCCCCGCCAGCGCCTCTACAACCTCAAGGACCCGTGCTGTATGCCCGGTGGCGGCATCAATAAAAAGAGCATCCGCACCTGCCTCAATGACCGCCTCGGCCCTGTCCTTCCAGTCCGCTCCCACACCGATAGCTGCGCCGCAGCGTAGTTGTCCATTTGGATCCTTAGCTGCATCGACAAAGGTGATTTGCTTTTCAATGTCTCCACCTGTGATCAACCCGACAAGCCTCCCCTCACCATCTACGAGTGGTAATTTTTCTATTCGGTGCTCATAGAGAATCCTTCTAGCCGCCTCCGGAGTCGTATCGGGGGCTCCGGTGACCAACTTATCCCGGCCCGTCATCACGTCCTCTACTCTGGCTGCATCATCCGCGAAGTGCCGGATATCTCGTCCTGTGACCATGCCCACAAGCACTCCCTCCTCATCAACGACAGGAAAGCCAGAGAAGCCCTGTTCCTCCATAATGCCCTTAAGATCCGCTATTGTCGTCCCTTCCCTGACGGTCATTGGTCGCTGGATGACAGCACTTTCGGATCTCTTAACGCGATCAACCATCGCGAACTCCTCTTCCACTGAACAGGCACGATGAATAACCGCGATCCCACCTTCACGCGCCAGCGCAACGGCAAGATCTGTCTCCGACACGGTATCCATCGCCGCGGAAATCACCGGAATTTTCAGAGAGATTTCTGAGGTCAACGCTGTGTCGAGGACCGCGCTGGTTGGTAAAACCTCACTTCTCTGAGGAACAAGAAGAACGTCATCGAAAGACAGTCCCAGAGTTAAATCCGCCATAGAAGAGTCAAAGGAGAGTCACGGAGCTTATCAAGCCTAATCAACTCCAACCTTCGCTCTACAACGAAAAGCCTTCGAACCATCCAGCTAGAAATTCAAATGACCTTCCCAACCACTCAAAATAAAAGAATTCGGGGGTGCACCCATCAGCTCGTTGGAAAGCGATAAAATAGAGAAAGTTATGAATATGGCACGATTTCTGCTATAAAGATCTCGCCTCTACGCCAATCTCTGTAATACTGGTAGTAACCTGGAGAGGAAATGGCTGGAACTTCCTTAAATCAAAATCTCAATCAATCACAGACCTTGGCGCCTCAGATGCGTCAGAGTCTCGAGGTTTTGCAGGCAAACGCCTTGGAATTACAACACCTTTTGAGGCAATTCATCGAAACAAACCCAGTCCTTGAACACGATCTTGCCTCCCTCTCTCTGGAGGAACTCGACCCCGGGGGCAGTGAAGAGGAACAACCAATCGACATTCCTGATGATGACCTGCGCGAGCTCGCAATAATGGAGCGCCGCACCAGCGGATCGAGCAAGGAAGACGCGGAACGCAGAGAGCACCTCTACAGCTCTATTGTCGCACCAGAAACACTCCAGCAGCACCTGCTGGG
Organism: Roseibacillus sp.; assembly: GCA_002715825.1. Taxonomy (GTDB): domain Bacteria; phylum Verrucomicrobiota; class Verrucomicrobiia; order Verrucomicrobiales; family Akkermansiaceae; genus Roseibacillus_B. The sequence goes on from PBAI01000004.1 coordinate 5,900, forward strand.
CCAGCTGAACCTTTCCGCCCCATCACCGGAAGTGCGTCAGGCTGCAATGGCCCTTATTGGCAACATGGATGAGCGCGGATTCTTTGACGAACCTCTCAGCGAGGTTGGACGGCGTCTTGGTATATCTCTGGAGGACCTCGAACGCGCCAAGACAAGCTTGCAGAGCTTTGATCCTCCAGGGATCGCCGTGGAAGATCTTAGGGAATCTCTTCTCGTCCAACTGCACCGGTCGAATCGTCTGAACACCTTGGAGTTTCGTATTGTCGAAAGTCACCTGGGTGATCTAGCGAGCAAACATTATCCCAAAATCGCCAGCTCGCTGGGTGTTGAGGTTGAGGATGTGGCTGACGCGGCATCCCACATCGCACAACTGGACCCCTCGCCGGGAACCTCTTTTGACCCCTCCGGCAATCCCTACATCGTCCCTGATGTCTCATTCGAAAGGAATCAAGAAGGAGAATGGTCTGCCATTCTCACAAATGAGTATCTGCCCCGGCTGAGGCTGAGCACGACTTACAAGGATCTTGTTGCCACCAGCCCCGACCGTAAGCTCAGAAGTTATCTCAGGAATCAATTGCGCGATGGCCGCACCCTCATCAAGGCTCTCGACCAGAGGCAAGCAACCATTCTTGCGATATCCGAGGAAATTATAAGCCGTCAGAAGGAGTTTCTGGCTCGTGGCTCTCGTTTTTTGAAACCCCTGACGATGAATGAAATCGCTGATGCTATTCAAGTTCATCCCGCTACGATATCTCGTGCAGTGGCCGGAAAGCATGCTCGTACTCCACATGGCGTAATTGAGATGCGTCGCTTCTTTGCATCCGGCTACACCACAACAGCTGGTGATGCCATTTCCAATCAAGGAGTCCGGGAAGCTCTGCAAGGAATAATCGACAAGGAAAACCGGCAGAAACCTTTGTCGGATTCGGCTATTCAGAAAATTCTTGCTGAACAGGGAATAAAATTGGCCCGGAGAACGGTCGCCAAATATCGGGAGCAACTCAACATCCTGCCAAGTCACCTCCGCCGCAGCTTTTAGCTTCTCGAAACTGGCAGGCCTGCATTGTCACNACNAGCCGAGAATCCCTCTCNTGCCGGGGCTAAAGCAACAACCAGGTAACCGGCATTGCGTCTTAGAACCATNCGTTACGACAGCAACAATTTACAATTTGGCATCCCGGAACATTTGACAACACAGCCAGGACTGACCACAAATCCTTACTCCAGCGCATGACCGAAGAAGCAATCCGCACTGCACTCTCCTCTGTCAGCTATCCGGGTTTTTCCCGAGACATTATTTCTTTCGGACTAGTAAGGTCCGTATCAATTCAGGAAGGCTCGGTCACAATCGAGATTCAGGTGCAAACTCGGGATCCTAAAATTCCGGAAAAAATTTTTAAAGACTGCCATGCCGCACTCGATCAACTTGCGGGTGGCTCGGAAAATGTTCATATATCCATTGATGTTCAGGACCCTCCGGGCGGCGCCAATACCCCAGGAGGAGTGGCCGGAAAACAGTCAATTCCGGGTGTGCGGAAAATTATCGCGGTAGCGTCCGGGAAAGGTGGAGTAGGGAAATCCACCGTCTCGTCAAACCTCGCTATCACTCTCGCCAAGCAAGGTCTGAAGGTCGGTCTCTGTGATTGCGACTTATATGGCCCCTCCATTGCCCTGATGTTTGGGGCCGCCGACCAGCAACCATTGGCAGACTCCCAAGAGCGCATCATTCCTATTGAAGCGCACGGCATCAAGCTGATGTCCATGGGCTTCATTCTGGGGGACAATTCTCCGGTAATCGTNCGTGGCCCTCTTGCAACCCGTTACACTCAGCAGTTTCTGAAAGAGGTGGCCTGGGGCGAACTCGACGTCCTGATTCTTGATCTGCCACCAGGGACAGGAGACATCCAATTGACCATCGTTCAAACTCTCGCCTTGGATGGAGCCGTTATCGTCACGACTCCCCAAGAGGTCGCTCTGATCGACGCGCGTAAGGCCATCAGCATGTTTGCAAAGGTTAATGTCAAAATTCTCGGCATTATCGAAAATATGTCATGGTTCGAGTGCGATCAGGGGAAACGATATCACCTTTTTGGCGAGAACGGCGGGCGCAGGGAAGCAGAGCGGCTGGGGCTTCCCCTCCTCGCTGAGATCCCGATCGATCCCGAAACTCGACTGCGCTGTGATCAGGGACAACCTATCGCTCTCAAAGGCCCTTCCGAGTCACATGTCGCAGAGGCTTTCTGCGAGGCAGCCCGGTCACTCATCGTTCAGGTGAAGCAAAAGGAATCCTGACAAGGTTCCGGCCCGCTCGGCTTAAACTACCCCGCCCTTGGAGCGCGACCGGGAGCTTCAAGCGGACCGCAGTTCTACGCGAAGAGCTTCTCAACCGCTTGAGCCTTAACCAACTCACGAGGCTGATTCAGGTGGTTGTATACGATCGTCTCAGGCTCAATACCTACACTATGGTAAATCGTGGCCAATATTTCACTCGGATGAACCGGCAACTCCACCGGAGCAGACCCAGTCTTGTCCGACTTCCCGTGCACGTAACCCCGCTTTATACCCGCTCCCCCGATTACCGAAGTGTAACAGTACGGCCAGTGGTCCCGACCGTCTGCACTATTTCCATTGCCAGAAGTACTAACTCCTTTCTCCGGCGCCCTCCCGAATTCTCCAATCGCAACAACCAGAGTCTCGTCGAGCATCCCCCGCTCATCCAAATCATCAAAAAGAGTCGCAAGGCCTCCATCCAGCATTGGACCAGACTGATTCTTCATGCGTTTACTGAGGTCCTTGTGATGATCCCAGGAATGATTATCCGAATTTGCCACCTTGGGCCATACTACCTCAACCACCCGCGTGCCNGCCTCCACGAGGCGCCGGGCTAGAAGACAGCTTTGTCCAAAAGTGTTTCGACCGTAACGATCACGCAAAGCGTCTTTCTCCATATCCAGATCAAAAGCTTCGCGAGCTTTCCCCGAAACAATCAGATTCAGAGCCTGGTCGTAGTAATTATCGAGATTGAATTTTTCGACCGCCTTATCGAGAGCCGGCATTTGAGCTTCGATCGTCTTTCGCAGTTTCGCTCGCCTCCTTAAACGGGTTGAAAAGACTTCAGGACGAAGCTGCAGATCTTCGACATTCAAGCCATCCATCTTATTCATCTGCATGTCATCACCGGGGGGATAAAGATAATATGGGTCATACGCCTTTCCCAGGAATCCTGCTGTTCCACCCTTCCCCACCACGTTACTCTCCTGCAAAGGGCGCGGTAGCATCACGAAAGGCAGCATCGGCTCATCCGTCGGTTTAATCCGGATGATATTCGAACCAAAATTCGGGAAATCCTTGGGTGATGGCGGCTCAAGCTGACCCGACGGACTGACCTTGTCAGTCGTATACCCGGTCATGATCTGGTAAATNGCCGCTGTGTGATTGAACAAGCCGTTTGGCGTGTAGCTCATCGAGCGAATCGTCGTAAACTTATCGTTTACCTTGGCAAGCTTTGGCAAAATCTCGGTGAAATGAACTCCAGGGATCTGGGTCGGGATCGTACTAAAGGAGGAGCGAATCTTATCTGGGACATTTTCTTTTGGATCCCAGAGGTCGAGATGACTCGGCCCCCCCTGCAGGTAAATGAGAATCACACTCTTCGCCTTTCCCCATCCATCTTTGCCTGCGTGCGGACTTCCGGCTGACTGGTCCTGAGCAGCCAGAATATTATTCAGGCTCATCCCCATCATGCCAGCTCCCCCCACCCGGAGGAAATCACGACGAGTTGACCCTAAATGTGAATCACAGAGATCTCGACCTTTCGGCCCTTTAATACGGAACATTGGCTTATCGGAGTGTTGCGACGGAACTGGCCCGGCGCAGATTGGGTTAATTCAATGATTAAACAGGAAAGCTGGGTTATTAATCAATGCCCAAGTGAGGTCTTGAGCAGCTGTCAGACGAGGATTTTCAGCCTGTCCCGCACTCATCTCCACGTCGCGTCGAAAACGCTGAAGTCTGGGGTCTTCCTCGATTGGAATTTGAGCATATTCTAGGGCTTTCTTGAGCTCTGCCATCTTCTTGTCGGGGCCGATGGCAGGAAATGGACCTTTTGCCGCCCACAGTCTGCTCTGGTAATCAGCATCCGCCTCAGCCACCCACGCTGCGAGGGCATCTTGATCTCCCTGAGTGCGATTGGCCTCCTCTTTTTCCAATGCTTCTGCCACGTGAGAAGGAAGGCCAAACTGCAGAGGGTCAGAGGCGTTAGTAATATAAANACGGAACCTCCCTAGNGGGTGACTCTTGAATCTGCAGAGGATCCCAACGTTCAGGTTCACACCCTTTTCGGAGTCCCCTGCAATGACCTCCTTCATCTTGTAGACCGCTCGATGAAGAATCTTGTAATTCCCTCCCCCCAGCGCCCATCCACGATTGCCGCCATCGAGATTGCCGTCAAAGGTGCGCTTCACGTCGAATTCCTTCTGAGTGAAACTTGCTTTGGCATCGACAAACGTGACCGGCATCTCCTTGGCACCCTCTTCCAACCCCTGCCATCTCGTTTCGATTTCCGTGATAACCATATTCCCGTCCTTGCTCAGACCCGGACCACCATTGAATCCAAGATCCGGAACGACCTCCACCATCAGACCGGTAATATTCGTTAGCTTTGTTCCCATCGAAATCCGGTAGTCCAAAGGTCGTTCGCCTCCAGTTCCCCGAATTGAACCATCTCCAAGAATTTCAACCTTGGACTTATCTGATGTAGAAACAGATCCCGGATGGAGAAGATGCCACTTTGTCTCCGTNTTGCCTTTCATCCGGGTCGCAAACGACTTCACCTTCTCAGGGAGGAGGACCTCATAGTCAGCGACTGCTTTCTTCGAAAGCGCTATCTTTGCCTCTCGCTCACCCTCGAGACGCTTACGCTCCGCGTCATGCTGCGGTTGATATTCCTGAATGGCGTTTGAAGCCTGTGTTATGCCCTCCATTCGCTTGGCTTCCCGAGCCTTGCGCGTCGGCTCCCACTCCTTCTCCCGCTTTGCCAATTCAGACAGCATCGCTTCGTGATCACTCTTGATCTCCGCCCAACTGTTCATCACCGCAGTAATCTCTGCTTCGCTAGGGGTTCGATTAATCACCCTGAGAAAAATTTCAGTTATAAGCTTCCTGTCGTCCTGTTTCTCCGCGACGAGTTTGGCAATGGCATTCTTTGGATCAGCTATCGCGTCCGCAATATCAGGTCCGCTCAGGAGAGCCATCACNCCACTGAGTTGAACATCATTAGCTCGATCACACTCACACGCACTTTCTCTTGTTGGCCTCCCGAGAGTCGCAAGNAGACCACTCTTTGTATCCTGTTTCGCATCGATCTCTTTTGCCTGCAACTTGGGCGTGGCCCCCGTCACCGCATAAACCGCATCGTAAAGAACCTCCGCGGGGAGGCGGCGCGCTTTCGCGTGCGAGAAGTTGATTTCGTCGTCTTCGTTCCACTTATTGACACTCAACGACAATTGATAAGTACGGGATTTACACACTTCCGCGATGAGTTTGCGGACATCAAATCCCTCTTGAACAAAACGCTCCGTGAGGTAGTCAAGCAGCTCCGGATTCGAAGGAGGATTACCAGCACGGATATCATCTAGTGGTTCGATCACTCCGGTCCCAAGAAGGTATCCCCAGATACGATTCGCGTAACTTCTCGCAAAAAACTGGTTATCTCCTGCAGTAAGCCACGCTGCTAACTCCTGCCTTCTTGTCGGACTTCCGCCTGATGGCACCTCTGGATTCTCATGTCTCGCGAGGTAGGGGAATCCAGGCTTCGTGATCTGCCCCGTTCGCTCATGCTTCATCTCCCCTTCCCCCGAATCCATCGCGATCTCGTAGAGCGGCTTCGCCCCCTCAACGGCGGTTCCTCCTATATTCTGTTTTGGTGCGTTTTTGCCGTCCCTTTCCAATTTTACCTGAGAGAAGAATGCTGCAATTTCATAATATTGATCCTGGGTCCATCTCTCGAAAGGATGATCGTGACACTTGTTACAATTAAAGCGCGTGGCCAGAAACAAATGGGTCGTATTCTCCATGAGCATATCCGGACTTCGATGAATCTTGAAATACGATGCCGGGGGGTTCTCCTTGTTAGATCCCGTCGCNGTAAGAATTTTACGAACAAAAACGTCGTATGGGGTGTTGGCTTCCACTTCTTTCCTGATCCACTCCCGATATATCTTGGCACCTTCTCCACCTAGAAACTTGCTGTTAACCATTAGCATGTCAGCCCATTTGTTGGTCCAGTGCTGCACGAAATTCGGCGAGCCTATCAGATCATCGATGACCTCCTCCCGCTTGGTCCTTGAATCAGTGGGATCGGCCAGAAACAACTTTAATTGCAGGGGCATGGGTGGCAGACCGGTCAGATCCAGATAAACCCGTCGCAGGAACTCCTCATCACTGCACAGGTCACTTGGTAGAATCTTCATGCGCTGCCACTTTTGCGCCACCAGCTGGTCGATCTCGCCCCAGGCAGGAGGTTCCGCCCATTCGAAGCCACTGCGATCTCCCATCACTGTGAGAGTAGTGGCGGCATAGGCCCCCTCATAACGAGCGAGCACCGGTGCTTCTCCCCTGCGTAACGTTGTCATCAACCCATAATCGTCATGAACGGCTACATCCTGATTAGCACTCTCAAGAAATGCCTCCCGAGTGACGTCGCGCTGCGATCCGTCATTATAAGTTGCAACCACCCTGATCTGCTGCTGACCTCCCACCTCTTTGATGACCGGGTTTTTTGGTGCTACCACAATCGATTTCACGACCGGCTTGGGGTCCTCAAGGTTTGAGCCATTGGCTATCCAGTCCCTGATGATCTGGTAATATTCAGAACCCGGTTCAGTCACTTGCTGCCCCTCATGAGGAACGGCTCCAGTCGCCTTTAGAAGCATCAGGCTGTCGTCCGGAGAAGCATAATTGACTCGTCGTCCCGAAATATCATCGCTGAAGCCCCTTACATCGAAGAGAGGGTCGTATCCCCGTAGTGATAATTTAAATCCATTTCTACCATCCTTGGCTCCATGACATGTCCCCGCATCGCAACCCATCCTGCTAATCACCGGCTTCACGTCGCGGACGTAATCCGGGACGTGGGCTGTCTGGACATTGCTTACTTTCACCGGGACCTCTATCTTACTGTCCCCAATTCTTACGGAGAGAACTCCTGCGCCATCCTTCAGCGGTTTAACTTGTCCGCGATCACTGACTGCGAGAAGACCGTCAGATACCTCCGTGACAACCTGGCGGGTGACATCAACCCGACCTCCGGTCTTGAGTTTCGCCGTTACCAGAATCTGAGAGTATTGATTTGGCTTGGAGAGCACAATCTCTGCAGGGTCCATTACGAGCGTCGATATTTCATCAGGTAAAATGGTGCGCTCGCTGAGCTCTGCACGCTTACCCNGCTTCCGATTCAGTCTTCTTCGCTCTGGGTTCTTCACCGAGGCTACAATCTCGCCTCCTCCGACCTCTACGGCGGCTACTTCACGGATAACTTTTCCACTTTTTACCTCAATGAAACGCACTGTCCCATCTGCGCCAGCCACCGCTAAAGTGTTTCCATCGGGAGAGAAGGTCAGACAAAAAAGTTCTACCTCGGGAATTTTGATGGTGTGCAGAGCCGATACCTCCCGTGACCAGTAACCCTCAAGCTTTTGCTTCTCTCCGGCGTTAGGGGTCTTGTTAAAGATATTCTTAATGTCGTCGGGTATCGAGCTATCATAATCCGCATTGAAAATCGTTACCGTTCCGTCTCCATCGAGACTACTGACCGCTGCGGCACGTTTCCCAGTGGAGTCGAAGGAGACATCCCAGATCCGGCCTGGCATCCGGGGAAATTTCCGCACCACGTTGGCATTATCGCCAATCTTCCGGGCTGTCTGTCGCTTAAGGCGGAACACCTGAGGCTGCCCGTCAGATCCCCCGACAAGAACCTCATCCTTCAGTGGGTGCCCAGCGACTGCAGCTATTCCCCCCTTCAATGCGCCCGGAGTAATGGAAGTCAGGTTATCGATAAGCCTCTCGGTCTCCACCTCGGTGTGCTTCGCAGTCATATCCCGACCCACGCTGATCACCTGCTTGCCGTCACGCGAGAAGACGGAATCGAGGACCCAGTCGTTGTGCCCACCCATGAAAAGAACCTGCTTGCCGTCAGTGATCCGGATAGCCCTCAGGGTATTATCACTGCAACCGAACGAAATGAGCCTATTATCCGGAGACCACGCAGCGCCATAAACTGTATCATAGGTTACCGGGACAGAAATTTTCAAAGCGCGCTTTGCGACATCCCAGACCTGCACCTCTCCCATCCTGCCGGGCAGACCACCTGTCACTGCCAACATACTTCCGTCCGGCGAAAACGCGACACTTTCAATCCTCTCGGATAGTCCAACGAGACGGGCTACCATGGCACCGTTTATAGAGTCCCGAAGAATCACCTCGTGAAACCCAGCGATAGCTAACAGGGAACCATCTGGCGAATAATCCATGGAAGTGACAATCGGGGAATCAGCATAAACTGGAGGGTTCTCCATGTCGTATTTCTGGAAAGCATTTTCCGGAGTATCATCCACAGCTCCCTCCGCAATCCAGCGTTGGATAATGGCGATCTCTGTTTCATGCAGCGCCTTGTCCCTCGGAGGCATCTCTGCCTTCCCGTTTGAATCCGGCGTTATCTGCTCCAGCAGATAACTCTGCTCAGGGTTTCCTGGGGTGACCGCCGGTTCTCCACTCTCTCCACCAAGGATCAACCGCTTTACGTCTGTAAGGATGTAATCGCCTTTGGCCTTAGCCGGCTGGTGACAGCCTTGGCAACTCGCCTGCATCAGAGGGCGTATATCATTCCAGTAGCTAACCGGACGAGCACCCGACTCCTTACTGCTTTCTTCACCATGAATAGAAGCGCACTGCACTATCAGGCCGATTGCCAGAATCCTTGACCGGGAAAGTCCGCAAATCTGTCTCATGAGCATAACCTAGAAGCTGAAAATGTGACACTCCGGGGGTGGACTGACAAGACAACCGTCCTGAATTACTCTCTTCAGGCGACCATAGAACCCCATGAGGCCCTTCTCCTGCCACCCTTATTGTGAACATCTCCACCTCACCACCACTTCGAGAGTCACAATCGTCTGGCTATTAGTCACATTGAAGGTCTGGGAGAACCCATCCAAGAGAACGAGGAGAAAGACTCTCGATCTTGATCCTCATGGCACCAAAGCTTAGCTTTGGCGCAGGTTTATGGCTCTCTGGAGAGTATGGCGATTAGTAAACAACTCTCTGTTCTGACTCTCTTTGCTCACCTAGCGGTTATTGCACTAGGAGAAACAGACCGGACGATCGAGTCGGAGACCGAATTCGCTCCTGATCCCGCGATCATCTCAGGATCCCTCTACCTCGATCCATGGCAAATCGAGAAGGAATTCCTACTAACACCTCTCGCCCTTCAGCAGTGGCTTGAGCTCGATCTTCAATCTGATTCAAGCCTCTCTCCGGAGCACAGGAACTCCCTCAAGCCTGTCATCGGTGAGTTCCTTGCCTCTCGATGCCCCGTTTCGATACAAGATGAGCCTCTTCCTTTTACTCTCGAACGAATTTCCTTTATCCAACCAGACTCGTTGGAGTTTATGCCTATCTCTCCCGATCAGACCGTTACCGCGGGCGAAGCCTGGATCAGCGTGGTTTTTTCGGCACCGCAATCAGACCATCGACAGGCGCTCCAATTAATGTGGGATCTGATGCCGCAGTCCCCTGACTCCGTAGTCATCAAAGTCGCCGACCCGGAAGGAACTCGTAAGTTTGAACTCAATCAGCTCAATCCTGCCTTAAACGTACGCGGTCGCTTTCGATCTGACGCTCGCACCCCTCCACCACTCGCGCCATCGATCGTTGATAGCTCTCCCCGCCTCGTCGCTCTTCCCTGGATGAGCGTTCTTTTACTGTCTACTGCCATTCTCGGAGGACTTCGATTGCTCCGCGAACGGAAAAAGAACCTCCTGAAAGCGACTGTTATTATCCTAGTTGCTTCGTGTGCGATTCCAGTCAGGGGAATTTCCATTATGGTCCCTCTGAAAGATTCAAGGAACGCAGTCACCGACACCGAGGCCATTGAGATTCTCGATCCTCTTCTGCGGCGAATCTATCACTCCTTTAACTACACGAATCAAGAAAGGCAATATGAGGAGTTGAGTCTCGCAGCCTCCGGCGAGGCTCTCACTCCAATATTTCTTGAATTACAACGCACCCTTCGCAGCAGAGAAAGAGACGGATCTCGCGTCAGGGTCCATGGTGTAGAGATATCGGCATGCACTGTGAGCAATCTGCAGGAGCGTCCGGGGTTTGAAGCGCTCTGCGAATGGCAGGCGTCAGGCAGAGTTGGGCACTGGGGCCATTTCCATGATCGTACCAACAACTACAATGCCACCTTCGCCATCGAACCTTCAGAGGAAACATGGAAAATAACCAGGCTTGAACTTCACGGACGCGAGAGAAATCCTGACTTCTTGGAATCAGCACTGCCCTCTACCGAGTGAACACCCTGCTCAGCATAGAATCTCTTGAGTTTTCATACTCGAGAAATGGCTTTCGGATGCTTATCCCAAAATTTGAATGCAAGGAGGGCGAAGCCATCGCCCTGGTGGGACCAAGTGGTTGTGGCAAATCAACGTTTCTCAACCTGATCGCAGGAATCCTCAACCCATCTGCAGGAGACATCTACATCGATACAACAGAAATCACTTCCCTCAGTCGCGCAGGATCATCGGCATTTCGACTTTCGGAAATTGGGCTCATCTTCCAGGAATTTGAACTGGTCGAACATCTGTCGGTCGGTGACAACATTCTCCTTCCTTCCTACCTTGGCACGAGAAAAGACCACGCCGCCACGGAAGGAATAGCGAAAGATTTTGCCCGTGACTTCGGCATCCTCAATCACTGGAACACACTTCCCGGGAATCTTTCGCACGGGGAAAGACAACGCGCAGCAATCTGCAGAGCGCTCGGCGCACGCCCGCGACTGCTGCTGGCCGATGAGCCAACTGGAAATCTTGACCCTGCTAATAAGCACAAAACGCTCGAGCTGCTGCATTCCAGTGCGAAAGAGCACAATCAGGGGCTTCTCATGGTGACACACGATCTGGAACTCGTCGACGCCTTCGATGCCGTCATTCAGTTCGAGGACCTAAACCAACACAAACTGACATAAAGAGCATGCAGATTTCAGGCATCGCCTATCTCAGTTGGAAAGCACTGCGGCATCGTCCCTATCGATCACTGCTTCTGATCGGGACCATTGCGCTTACACTCTACTTTCCCCGTGCCCTGCAAGAATTCATCAGTCGAAGCGAGGAAGTCCTCAGCGCAAGAGCAAAATCCACTCCTCTTCTGATTGGACCCCGCGGAAGTTCGATCGACCTTACGCTTAACGCCCTCTACTTCACACCTCAGGAACTCCCCACCCTTGACTATTCCTCCTATCAAAGCCTCGCCCGCCGGAATTTAGGCACAACAATCCCTATCCATTCGCGCTTCCGCTCGGGAATTTCTCCAATTGTCGGCACTTCCTTGGAATATTTCAAACTCCGCACTCTCTCGATAAATATCGGCCAATCGATGACCCGACTCGGGGATTGCGTCATCGGTGCGCGCCTAGCTGAAAGCAAAAATCTGAAACCAGGTGATACAATAATATCATCTCCCGAGAATATTTTTGATCTAGCAGGTGTCTACCCTCTCCGCATGCGCATCACCGGGATTCTCACACCTAACCGAACACCCGACGATCACGCAATTTTCGTCGATGTTAAAACCACATGGATTATTGAGGGCCTCGCCCACGGTCATCAGGAACTTTCTCAATCTGAAGTCATGGGCTCACCGCGGAACTCTGAGGAAGGCATCGTCCGTGCTAATGCCTCAGTTGTTGAATTCAACGAGGTCACGGAGGCCAATCTTGGAGATTTCCACTTTCATGGAGACTACGAGAACTACCCGCTTTCCTCAGTTATTCTCGCTCCTTCTGATGAAAAACACCGAGCCCTCGCCCTTGCTTCTTACGAGGATCCAGCAAACCCTAATCAAGTTGTTATCCCAGTCCAGGCAGTCGAGCACCTCGCTGAAACCCTGTTCGCAACCCAACGACTCGCATTGGTGGCCTTCAGTCTTCTCGGAATCGCTGCCCTCGCCCTGGCTATGATGGTATTCCTCCTGTCCTTTCGCCTTCGGGAACGGGAAATGCACACCTACGCAAAAATCGGGGCAACGAGAATAGCAATCCTGTGCCTGCAGGGCGCTGAAGTCGCCATCGTCGCCATTGCGGCCACCGCTATCTCCCAGATTGGCGTTACCCTCACCAGATCAGCAGCGCCAGAACTACTCACCCGGTTGATCAGTTAGCCTGCAGAAATCAGCTCATGAAATTCACTCTCTTCTCAGCCCTCCTCATTCTTGCCACCGCGGCTTCCATAAGCTCATGCGAGAAGTCGGCCAGCAAAGACGACTTGTCGCTTTCAGAGAGAAGCAGACCTGTCATCGCAACCGTCAACTACCCTCTGGCTTATTTCGCCGAACGATTATCGGGAGAATTCGCTGACATTCTGTACGAGGTTCCTCCAGATACAGATCCAGCTTACTGGAATCCTACCGACGACGAGGTGCGCGCCATTCAGGCTGCAGACCTTGTTCTTCTCAATGGAGCTGGTTACGCCAAGTGGACTTCAACTCGCACCATTCCATACGAAGCGACCGTCATAACATCGTCATCTTTCGAGGGCAGCCTTATCATGCAGCAGGAGGGAACCAGCCACACCCACAAAAGCGGGACTACCAGTCATACGCACAGTGGATTTGCATCAACGACCTGGCTCGATTTGGAACTGGCCTGCAAACAAGCTTCTTCAACCGCAGACGCTCTTCGGGAACAATTCCCGGAGAATGAAGAGGCCATCTCCGGAAGGCTTGAAATCCTCCTCACAGAGATGAGAGACCTCGATCGCCAGATGAAAAGCGTGACTGCTACGCTACGGAGCACCCCTTTGGTTGTCTCTCATCCAGTCTACCACTACTGGACGCGCGCTTACGGACTCTCGGCCCACGCCCTGCACTGGGAGCCCATGCAGGAACTTGGAACACTTGAAATGAGCGAACTCGCAGCGTCACAGAATGAGCAATCTCAGCTGAAATATTTCATCTGGGAAGCCCCCCCCTCCGAGGAGAACATCAACAAGATTAGAATGGCGGGATTTATCAATATAGTCGTGAACCCATGTGGGGGGCGGCCGACGAAAGGAGATTTTCTGAGCGTCATGCGGAACAATATTTCCTCTATTTCCGAAGCCGTCAGGCAGGGATCTTCCGCGAAGACTGGGACCCCGTAGCTTCGCAAGACCTCAAAGGACTACGTGATAACACTCGGAATCCTGTCATTGAAATCTTGCTACCTGTCAGCGGGTGTGCAGCCTGTTGCAACTAGACCAACCTTTGATCCATGAACTTCCTAAAACATATTTTCCTTCTTGGCACCGCCACCGCGCTCAGCCTCTCCGCAGCGCAGGCTGATCATCACCTCTCCGTTCATTACAAAGGGAAAGCCGGCCCAGGGAAAGGCAAGCACGTCGTCCTTGTAAGTGGCGATGAAGAATACCGCTCGGAAGAGTGCCTCCCCATGCTGGGCCGTATTCTTGCTGACCGTCACGGATTTGATTGCACGGTTCTCTTCTCCGTAAACGACAAGGGTGAAATCGATCCCAATAACCAGAAAAGTGTCACCGACTCCAAGGCGATGGCCTCAGCCGACCTTATCATCATTGCCCTTCGGTTCCGTAACTGGCCCGACGAGGACATGAAGCACTTCGTGGACGCCTACCACCGCGGAGTACCAATCATTGGACTGCGAACCAGCACCCATGCATTTCAGCTACGGCAAGGGTCCTACCGGGACTTCAACAGTTTTGGCAAGAAGGTCCTCGGCGAAGGCTGGGTAAGCCACTGGGGCGGTCACAAGCGTGAGGGCTGTCGTGGGGTTGTGGAGGAAAGCAACAAAAACCATCCTATTCTCAAGGGCGCAACCGATGTCTTCGCGGATAGTGACACCTACGAAGCAGCCCCGCCTGCCGACGCCACAATTTTAATGCGTGGTTTGGTTACCGACTCCCTTAAGCCGGACTCGAAGCCTGTGACCGGAAAGAAGAAGAAAAACCGCGCCACGGGGAAGGTCCAGGACGTGAACGAGCCAGCCATGCCTGTAGCTTGGACCCGCGAATTAAAAAACCCCGAGGGAAACACCAACAGGCTCTTTTGCACGACTATGGGAGCCGCAACTGACTTTAAAAGTGAGGGTCTTCGACGCATGATCGTAAACGGCGTCTTCTGGGGCCTCGGGATGGAAGACAAAATCGACGGCAAGGCGAACGTTACGCCGATCGGGGAATACAACCCTACGTTCTACAGTTTTAACGGATTTAAAAAGGGCGTGAAGCCTTCCGACCACAAGTAATCCAAGCTTCCGGATAATTCTTTACGCAAACGGGCCGCAGTTTCCCTGCGGCCCGTTTGCTTGAAGGTGCAGAACTCCACCCTGATTCTTGTTACTACCTTCTTGCGAATTGTTCCGTCAGGCTCATCGTCACCGCAACCATGAACACACGCTCTCTCGGAAGGAATGGATACGCCGTTGGTGAGATCGGACTCGGATGCTGGCAACTCGGCGGAAGCGAATTTGGACCACTCGCTGAGACCACCGCGCACGAGATCCTCTCCTCAGCCAAAAATAGTGGAACGAACTTTTTTGATACCGCGAACGTCTATGGCAATGGAAGGAGTGAGTCGCTTATCGGCGCATTTCTCAAAAAGCATGGCGAGGGAATTACAGTTGCGTCAAAAACCGGGAGAGAGGTTTACCCCGATGGCTACAGCCGAGAGAACCTCCGTAAGTCTACTCTGGAAAGCATCGAGAGACTTGGGGTGCAAAACCTTGACCTCCTTCAACTCCACTGCGTTCCTCACTCGATTCTCCTCGACGGAGCAGTCTTTGACTGGCTCCGAGAGCTGAAGGAAGAGGGGCTGATACAAAACTTTGGCGCGAGCGTAGAAAGCGTTGAGGAGGCACTAACCTGCCTGCAACATAGTGATTTGGTCTCCCTTCAGGTAATCTTTAATCCGTTCAGGCAAAAGCTTATCGATGAGCTGTTCCCCCGGGCAGAGGAGCTTGGGGTGGGTATCATTGTCCGGCTTCCGCTGGCAAGCGGACTGCTCAGTGGAAAGTTCACAACTGAAACAGTGTTCGGGGAAGATGACCATCGAAACTTTAATCGGGATGGGGCACATTTTAATGTCGGAGAGACGTTTGCAGGAATCCCATTCGACACAGGTCTAAAACTTGCTGATCATCTTCGAAGCTTAGTCCCAGAGGGAATGACGATGGCTCAAATGAGCCTCCGATGGATTTTAGATTTCAGCGCAGTGTCCGTTATCATTCCCGGAGCGAGCTCTTCCGCTCAAGCCAGCGAGAACGCTTGTGTCACCAAGCTGCCTCCCCTCTCATCAGATCTTCATCTGGCCCTCCGCCAGTTCTATCGGGAAGAAGTTCATCAACACATCCGGGGAGCTTACTGAGATTCACGAGACGTGTAAGCGCTGCTGTCACCCGATCCAAAATGAAAATTATACCGACTGCGTCAGTAGCTCTCGCTGTCCTCCTGAGCTGCACCGCGAGCATTTGCCATGCGGACTCAACAAAGGCTCTCAAAATCAAGATCAACCCTGAGGAGTTTAATGCGTCGAGGGCAGATATTGAAGCCGTCTGCCGATCAGCGGGAGATCAGCTGCTTAAGCAAATGCAGGGGGTGCCAGCACTTACAGTGCAGGTCAGCAGGAGCAGTCAGGGCCCAATTGCCCTCTTTAAGCGAGGCGAGAAAGGTGAATTTCAGGTGAAACTGTCCACTGAAAAAACCTTCTGGGCGCAATACGCCTACCAGTTTTCTCACGAAATTTGCCACGTGCTCTGTGGATACGAGAATGATTTTCGAGGGAATCTATGGTTCGAGGAGTCTCTTTGCGAGACAGCCTCTCTCTACTGCCTGCGGGCAATGTCACGAGTTTGGAGGACCACACCCCCTTACGGCAACTGGCGAAGCTACGCTCCGGCTCTCTTGGACTACGCCGATACGATTCAAAAAGGACGGGAAGACTATGTCGAAATCCTACGGATAGGATTACCGGATTACTACCAAAGACATGCTGCCCATCTTTGTAAGAATCCTACTGATCGGAAAAAAAATGGTGCTATCGCTCTCGTCCTTCTCACCCTCTTCGAGAGAAATCCAGAGCAATGGAATTCCATACGCTGGCTAAACTCCTCGCCCTCCCCTCAAGGAGAAACCTTCGGGGAGTATCTCACAAAGTGGCACCGTGCTGTGCCGCAGCAACATACTGTCTTCATTGACAACATTGCTTCTCTTTTTGGAATTTCCCTGCCAGCAACGTCCAAGATCACGGAATAATCTGTCTCGCGGATCCCTCTGCCTTAATGGGAGGCGCATGAATGATGCGAATCTGACCTGACCCGGCAAAAGGAGGAGTTCCTGCAACAAGAAAAGACCCATCAGGAGAAAAGCTCAGATGAGCGAGACCGGCTCCACCCTCTTCGAGAGACATTAACTCCCTCCTTGATTCCACATTCCACAACCTGAGACTTCCATCAGCACTGGAAGACGCGAGAGTTCGACCATCAGGGGAAAACGCCACCGACCAGATTGCCTGCTTGTGCCCCTGCAAGGATCCTAAATGCCTTCCAGTCGCCGTATCCCAGAGGCTTACGGCGTTTTCAAAATCATCAATACCAAAGGTAAGCGCAAGCACGGTCCCCTCAGGCGATATCGCAATACTTGATCCGAAGGACTGATCCCCGTGTTCAATCCGAAGCCGCTCTGCTCTTCGGCTGGTATCCCAGATCACACTACCTCCTCCCCTCTCCACGGTGGCAAGGGTCTTACCGTCAGCTGAAAAGATTGCCTGCCGACCGACGATGCGGGCAATTGGCGCAGAGAGATCTTTCATATCCCACCATGCCAGGTCATCCCGCCAACCCACTGTCACCATGGTGAGTCCATCGGGAGCTATTACGATCTGGTCAACACGTGAACTCCCACTCTCAAATTCTGCTACAACCTCACCCTTGTCCAAGTTCCTGATTCTCACCTTCCCCTGAGGCAACGCCTCCGCGAGAACGACCAGGTCATCGGTCATTGCAGAAACAAAACGAGAGTAACGCTCGTTTGACGAATCGACCTCGACCTCATGAACAACTTTCCGCGTGTCCAGATTAACAATCGCAACTATTCCTTTTCGATTAAGTGCACCAACATAACGGCTATCCCGCGAAAAGCTAAGAGGCTTCCATTGACCCTCCAAGACTTCCGCCTCAGCAGGCCCTGTTACCGGCCACACCTTGACCTCACCATCCTTGCTCCCGCTTGCAATCAGGTTCCCCTCCGGCGATAGCGCCGTGGCCCACACCTCACCCCGATGCCCGTGAAGAGAACGGAGAAGCCGTCTTTCCTGAAGATCCCAGAGCCGCACAGAATGATCCCAGCTACTTGAGGCAATAACCTGAGCGTCCCAATCCGACGCAAGGGCGGTTATCATTCCCGAGTGCCCCTCGTCCGCTGGACTACTGGGGAGAAACCCTAGCTCCTGCCCGGTATTAACTTCCCAGATTCCCAGGTAGAAAATTCCGAGCTCCGATTTCTCCACGTGAGGAGCCACGAGAAATTGACCACAGGGCGAAAATAGTATTCTGCTGCCCCCCGGAAATAAACCCCGCAAAGGGGCAGCCGAATCCTCGAGAACGGTCCGCTCTTCCTTGTCCACTCCCCACAACACGATTCCCTCCGGTGATCCGGTAGCCAGAACCTGTTCATCGTCGGAGAACGCGAGCGGACCACTTACATTCGGAAACTGTCGAATCGATTGCCAGCTCTCGGTATCCCATAAGGTGACACCACCTCCTCCACTTGTAGCGAGAAGTCCATGGCTTGGAGAAAGGCTGACAGCACCTCCCCCGACCTGTCCGATCAACTCACGGAGCACCTCGCCACTCTCAAGATCATACACAGCGACTCCGCTGCGGTTAGCAACGACGAATTCCTTATCTCCCTCAAGAAAGACGACAGCCGAGGCTGGACCTGCCACGGAAATCAGAGGCTCTTCCGATTCCAAGTCCCATATTTGAACGGATTCTCTGGTTCCCACGGCAAGTAATCTCCCATCTTGAGAGAAGGAGAGAGAATGGACAGGGGCAGCCTGGCGGGAAAGGGTTCGATGAGGAGCACCAAGACAGAGAGATGCAAGGTAACGCCACTCAAATCCGCGTAAATCTCCCGAAGGATCGGATTCCAACTGCCTTTCCAGAAGGCTCAGGGCTTTTGCGATATGACCATCCTCCACCGCGTGATACCCCACATTGATATCAGCCACATACTCATGAAGTCTGGCCATCGATTCACTCCTGATAGCTTCTTCCCTGTCGCGAAGGGCTCTTTCGTATGCAAATGATGTTTGCCTTTGAGCCTCTCGTGCCTCTTGTTCGGCAAGAGTCGCCCTCAGGGCCTGCCGCATACTCACAATAACTCCTCCAATCAGAACGATCAGCAATGCTGCCGATACCACTACCGGCGTCTTGTGCCTTTTGATAAACTTGCCAATCCGGTCGGCAGCACGAGGTGGACTTGCAAGGACCGGTAATTGCCTCAGATAGCGATCAAGATCGGCTGCAAACTCACTTGCACCGCCATAGCGCTTTGCCCTGTCTCTCTCAAGAGACTTCATAACGATCCAGTCGAGGTCCCCACGAATCTCGGCCTCTAATCTCGCGGGAGACGACGATCGTTCACTCCCGATCCGAATACGGTTTTCACCATCCAGATGACGCAACCGAAGAGAAGGCCTACATGACTCAGCCTCCTGGAGGGCTTTGCGAATTCCCTCAATACCAAGCTTTCTAACCCGATCGGCGTCAAGAGGGGTAAAACCGGTTAGCAACTCATACAATAAGACACCAAGAGAATATACATCACTCCGCGTATCAATATCGACCTTGTCGCGGAAGGCTTGCTCCGGACTCATGTAAATTGGAGTTCCGACGACCGTATCGTGAATGGTCACGAGGACGTCCACGTCAGGTGAATCAACTGCCTTCGCCACTCCAAAATCGATAACCTTCGGAACTGGCCCGCTATCGCCTTCTACAATAAGAATATTTGAGGGTTTTAAATCCCTGTGGATAACCCCTTTCTGATGCGCATGCTCGATTGCTCGACACACCTTAAGCATGAGCACGATCCGATTTCTTAGAGACAGCTTCTTTGCGTCACAGTATTTTGTGATATTTGTCCCCTCGACAAAATCCATGACAAAGTAAGGACGCCCATCAGGGCTTGCGCCCGCATCCAGAACTCTCGCGATATGTGGATGATCCATCACGGCCAGAGCCTGTCTTTCGACTTCGAACCGGCGAATGACACTCCGGGTGTCCATGCCGAGCTTAAGGATTTTGAGCGCGACCGTTCTTTGTACGGGTTCCTGCTGCTCCGCCTTATACACCCTGCCGCCTCCTCCCTCTCCAACCATTTCCTGAAGNAGATAAGGTCCGATACGGTCACCCGGTCCCTCACCAGCACCAACGTCTACCGTACCTTTCAGTTCTCTGGTTGGATCTTCGACCGCCGGCCGCTCCAGAAAACTTCCTGCCTGGGTTGATTCAAAAAGCAACGACTCAACGGCTTCGCGCAGACCATGGTCAGCACCGCACTCCCGTGTGAGCAGATCCTCCTTTGCATCGGGATTCTCACAAGAAATCACAGCGGTGAATATCTCGCGCACCCTGTTGACAGGGTGCATCTCCTCACCTTCGGTCTGACTCACTTTGAAGAACGATACATTGAGGCCACAGACGCCCGGGGCCGTGTATGAATTCCATCCTCCCGGGATAAGAAGTCTACCACTTTCTTACATCATATGAATGCAGCAATTTAGCCATTTCCCCGCCAAAACTCTTTGCATGCTGTCTAATTGACAGGGCCTGCGCGATTTCGGAACCTGAAACAAGTTTGGACGAAGTTACTCGCATCCTTTGCCGCCTGGAAGAAGGAACGTGCACAGCAGAAGATCTCCTTCCTGCCGTCTACGACGAGCTGCGCCGGCTTGCTAGAAGCAAAATGGCAAGTGAGCGATCAGACCATACTCTACAGGCAACCGCGCTTGTACATGAGGTCTGGATACGACTGGAGAAATCCGCCTCCGGATCCTGGCAGAACAGGAATCATTTCTTCGGGGCCGCCGCTGAGGCAATGCGCCGCATCCTGGTGGATCACGCCCGGAAACATCTCAGTCAGAAACGNGGATCAGGAGCACAGAAAGTCGAGTTAGATTCGGCCTTGTCTTCCATTATTGTGAAAGCTCCGAGAGAAGAGCTTATTGCGGTTCATGAAGCTCTCGACAAACTGGAGAGAGAAGATCCACAGGTTTCCCAGCTAGTGAAACTCCGTTACTTTGTCGGGATGACCATGGCTGAGGCCGCCCAAGCCATGGATCTCAAAAAGCGAGCTGCCGAAGCTCTCTGGACTTACGGAAAGGCCTGGCTCCACAGAGAAATCAAAAAACAACCCTAGTTCCACCTAATCTTCGAAATTCACGCGGATTTGCCATCTCAAGCACGCTGATATAATCAAGAGCATAGTTCCCATGAAAAAGTATCTCCTTCTAAATTTCGTCTGGCTCGCTTTGGCGTTGGGCGCGTTCCTCCTTGGTCGCTCCACCACCGGAGATGCTGCACGCTCGGACGAACCCCTCATCCGGAAAAGTAAAAGCAAAGGATCAATTTCCCGGAGTGGTTCCTTAGGGAATACGCCCGGCAATGCCGGGAGCTCCAGTCGCATTGGCCAAAGTGTGGGACGAGATGGCGCAAGGGTGACTGTCAGCCAGTTCCTCAACGAGCGGGATCCCCTGCTGGCAAATCGTATGTTTGCGGAACTCATCTTATCCATGGATGCCTCTTCTGCAGGAGGAATCTTTGAGGAACTCAAGGCTAGAAGAGCTCAGGGCTCTGATGAACAAATGGCGCTATTTCTTCGGGCCTGGGGACAACTCGATGGCACCTCTGCCATGGAGGCGGTCGCTACAATCGAAGGTGATCCCCGGCGGCAGGCACAAGCCGGGATTGCGGCTATCTCAGGGTGGGCCAGTTCGGATCCCGAAGGAGCCAAAGCGCATCTGACTACAATCGACAGTGAAATGGTGAAGGGCGTTCTTACTCAAGGAATCGTCAGCGGGATGGCCAGTACGGACCCGGATGGAGCTACAGATTACGTGTTGGAACTCGACCGGATACAACGGGCTCAGGTGGCCGATGCAGACACCCGGGACGAGCGCAGACAATGGCTCGACCGCGGACGAGCCTACGCATTTGACAGGCAGCTTGATACCATCGCCACTGCTCAGATCGCTCTGGGCATGAACACCGCAACAGCGTGGGCAGAGAACCTGCCCGAGGGAACCATCAAGGCATCCGCGTTTGATAGAATTGCGGACCGATTTGCGAGTGAGGATCCTACCGCAGCGGCGGAGTGGGTCCGAAGCCATGCCGATCAGGACTATGCGGAACGCGCAATCCGCGAGGTGGCAGAGGAACTGGGGCGAGAGGATCCGGAACAGGCGGTACGATGGGTCGCCGATCTTCCCGACGCCAACCAGTCTCGCGCCATAAGCCAGTCTATGGAGCGCTGGACCAGAGAGGACCCTGTAGCTGCCGGCAACTTCCTTCAGGATATGGCTCCATCGGAATCACGTGATGCTGCCGTAAAGAGCTATGCGAATGAACTCGACGGGTCAGATCCTCAAATGGCGGCGGAGTGGGCTGGGTCGATTGCTGATGATCAGATGCGCTCTGAAACGCTGAATGGAGTTGCCCGATCCTGGATAAGAAGAGATCCAGAAGGAGCTCGCGCATGGCTGCCAGGAAGCGGCCTCTCGGGGGACCAGCAGGAAAGAATTCTCAGAGACGCAGATCGCCGACAGCAGTTCCGTGACCGCTTTCGTGACAATCAGGGCGACAGGTAAACCTGTCCGATTCTATTCTACCTTTATCCCCATATTCACGTCACAATCCGTGACGGTTTTTTTGAATTCCTCGACCGCGCCCGCGGTTACCTTCGTTTGCCAGAGATACAGTTTTTTGAGGTTTTTCAGTCCGGCAAGCTTCTTCAGGCCCGCATCAGTAATCTCGGTCCCATAAAGGTTTAGATACTCAAGATCCTGCAGCGATTGCAGAGCATCGAGTCCAGAATCCGTAATTCCGGTCCCGTTCAACCACAACTTGCGAAGTCTGGACATTTTTCCCAGGCTCGCAGCACCTGCATCCGTGATTGATGTCGCGCTCAGGTTTACGTCGACCAGACCCGAACTTACGGGACTGAGCTTGGCGAGGTGNTCATCATTGAAGTCTTTCCTCATGCTGACNGCAGTGAATGTNAGGTCGCTATCCTGCTGGGAGATGAAGCCAATCGAGTTCGGAAAGTGGCCGGAGACTTCTGCGATCGGAGCCTTCAGCGCGTCCCGCGCAGCAGTGAGCCGTGCCGCGCTAGCGCCAGCTTCGGCATACATCTTGGCGAGCGCTTCTTTGACTTCCTGATCGGTGGGAAGAGCCTCTACTGCTGCGAGAACGTCATCAGGCGCGCCAGCATCCTTCATGGTCTTGCCCACTGGCAACTCAGCCTTAATCCACCACTCGAGCACCTTTAGCTCATTCTCCTCAATCTGGGGCTTACCTTCTGGGGGCATGTGCTCTGCATCGTCGTGAGGCAGATTGATCCGCATGAGGAGNATACTCTCCTCCAAATCGCCTGCCACGACGGCAGGCGCTTCGTCCCCGCCTTTTTTCATCAAATCAAGGGAGGTCAGCTCCAGCTTCCCCTTGATCTTCTTTTTCCCACTCGGATTGTCAGAAACATCGGCGTGGCATTGATAGCATTTGGCCCGGAGGATTGGAACTACCACCCCCTTGTAAACATCCCGGTCGGCAGCAGACTTGGCTGTCACTTTAACTGGGATGACAAGACACACCGCCAAGGCGGCTAAGACAAAACGGAAACGACTTCTATGACTCATGACGATTTCGATGGGAGCTTGTGCCCGTGAGCGGGTGGCAACTTAACCTGCCTCTGGCCACAATATAAACGGAGCACTTCTTCCGCCATCAAACAACGGAAAACTTAAAAGCCTACATCGTCTCTTCAAAGGAGGCTCAAATCCGCGACAAAATCTCCACAGCCTGACCACTCCATCTGGAAGCTCAAAATGCGCTAATTACCGCCCCGATGGCACTCTGCACTCCGAAAGGAACCCGCTCAAGATCCAGCCTCTGCCTCCCCATCGAGCTCTCCTCCATGACTCAGGATAAACTGGAGGTCTTCGAGCGCCAAATTGCTGGCAAAACCTTCATCCCCAAGCACATTCGTCACCAAGGCGGTTTTCTGGTGCTGGAGCACCCGGATCTTCTCCTCCACCGAATCCTTGGTAAGAAGTCGATAGGCGATTACCTTGTTTTTCTGTCCGATACGGTGAGTCCGGTCAATTGCCTGGTTTTCCACCGCCGGGTTCCACCATGGATCGTACAGGATCACATAAGAAGCTGAGGTGAGGTTAAGGCCTGAACCACCTGCCTTCAACGAGAGAAGAAAGACGGAGGGGTCCTTACTTGTCTGAAATTTTTCAATCTCTCCCTTTCGGTCCTTGGTCTGACCGGTCAGGTAATTGAAGGGGCGGCTGTCCACCTCCAGTTGAGTCCGNATAATCTCAAGCATGGACACGAATTGAGAGAATACCAGAACCTTGTGTCCTTCCTCACGAAGCTGATCGAGAAGATAAAAAAGCGCAGTTAACTTGGAGCTTTCTTCCTTCAGATATTTGGGATCAATAAGACCGGGATGACAGCATATCTGCCGCAACCGCATCAAACCCTGTAAAATCGCAAAACTGTTCTTTTTGACTGCCTCGTCAGAATCGAGGCCCAGCAAGGCCTTCTGGATTCGTTTTAATTCCGCCTTGTAAAGCTCCATCTGGATTCCGTCCATGTTGGCATAGACCTCTTCCTCAGTACGAGGCGGCAGATCCTTCGCGACCTGACCCTTTGTTCGTCGCAGTAGAAACGGACGCAATCTCGCAGCTAGCCTGTTCTGGGAATTAGGATCTTTCCTCTTATCGAAACGCTTCTTGAAATAGGCTCGCGAACCAAGAACACCGGGCATCGCAAAGGCCATCAGGGACCACATGTCCATGAGGCGGTTCTCGATCGGCGTTCCCGTGAGAACCAGCCGGTTTTCTGCGTTCAGCTCCCTCGCCGATTTGGCCGCTTTGGAATCCGGATTCTTGATCTGCTGGCCTTCATCCAGAATGACTACCAGCCACCTGACTTTGTTGAGTTCATCACCCCCTACCCTCAATTGAGCGTAGTTGAGGACGAGAACATCCAGCTCAGTCTCTAATGCCTTTACGTCCAGTTGATCTCGGCTCCTTAGGACCTGGACCTTCAGATCTGGAGCGAAGCGCTCAGCCTCCATGGCCCAGACATCGAGAACGGACTTCGGACACACAACCAGAGCCGGCATATGCTTACCCTGACCTTTGGCAAGCTGCCGCAACCACAGGATGTACGCCAGACTCTGAACCGTCTTTCCGAGGCCCATGTCATCGGCTAAAATTCCTCCGAAACGATTCGTCGCGAGGTATGCCAAGAAGTTGAACCCATCCACCTGGTAAGGACGCAACTCGGCGTTCAACTCAGCAGGAAGCTCAGGCTCAACCTCGATATTAATCTCCTTTGCGCTATCCTTAATGCGCTTCCATGCCTTGGGATCAAATACCTCGGCTGCCTTTGGATCAGCCAGCTGCATGGCATGCATTCGATGGGTATCTCCGGAAAGGTCGAAGGGATCCAGTCCCAGACGCGTTACTGCATCGCGCTGGTCCGGATCGAGCTTTATCTCCAGGCGCATCCACGACCCGTCATCCATCCGAACGTAACCCCCGCGGGCAGCGACCAGCTGCCGAATCTGAGCCTTGCTCAGGTTTACACCCTGCACATCGATTACGACCCTGAGGTCGAACCAGTCAATCTCTTGATTGACAACCTCAAATCTGACTGCAGCGGAAACCGGATCAGCAAGAATGGTGCGCAATTTACCATCCATCTCGATCTCGACAGAATCAGGCATTCTTTCATTCCACTCAGCGAATTTTTCAGGGAACTGCTTTGTGATTCTTGTTTTGAAGGCATCGAGCTTCTCATCATAGGAGAGGCCGAGNTCCGCAAGAATTCCAGGTATCGGATAAAGCTTTTCTCTGGCAAAACGCAGAAGCTGCTTCCCTCTGACGGGCTTCTGCTCTACGAGCTCCCATCCTCCCTTGATCAGTTTTTCGCTCCGCCGCTCTTTCTTTTCCAAGGCTGCCACATCGATGACAAGGTGCTCCGTCTCGGCCGCCGTCAGACCCTGCACGATCTTCATTTCAAATCTGGGGTAGAGATCAAGATCCACCACCCGTCGACGCATCGACTCAGGGAGCCTCGCCCCAATTTTCCTGAGAAACTCAACACCTTCAAGACTATCGATCACAGTCTTGGGAATCAAATACCTCGGCATCACTTCCGTCTCTTCAAGCCAACGCGGAGGACCCGGGAAGACAGTCTCATCGGACTGATAGAGTTCCTCACGGCCCGGAAGAAGACGAACCGAGTGCGAGACATCCTCTCCTCCTTTGGTTACCAGCTGGAGCGCGAAACAGGTAGGATTGGCCGGATCATCGTCGCATACCCACTTCAGCGGCTCCTTGACGACCTTGAACTCTCGAGCATCCAAGTTGACCAAACGACCTCTGACCGCTTCCTGACAGAACATTCTATTGAGGAATCGGCAGGACTCCTCCTCGTCTAGATCCAGTCCGGTTTCCCCGGACTGGCTGTAAAAGCTGAGGAAATGCTCCCACAAGATCTGACTCGCCGCATCAATCCTCAAGGCAGAGTCCCGATAGAGATCCAGAAGACGCTCAATTTCTTGTTTCTCCCGCAACGCATACCAATCTCCATCTTTCTCCCGGGCCTCTACACGAGCTTCATTAATTGTCGAAACCAACCGGAACTCCGCCTCAACTGGAGTCATCTGAGGTGGCCGGTCATTCACCCTCTCGATGCGGTCATACCAAGCTGCGATTTCTCGTTCCTGCTCCCAGTCGCTCATCTTGCGCTGCACTGCGCCAAGATCAGTGATCGCATTCATGAACTCCGGGTAATTCAATTTCCGCTTGTAGAAAGCGTAGGCGATATAATTCCAGAACTCGATAATATCGCCGGGAGGCACAGGCCAAAGCTCGAGCGGCTCATAACTGCTGATTTCCCATCTGGGACTGAGTCGGACCATATCGTGGTCGTGGATTTCACCCTCGATCACGTAACGGCGGTAACGCTTTTCCACCTTGCTTACAAAGTCAGCCTCCTGATCATCGACCTCTCGATCAAGCTTGTCTTCAATCAGGTCGATCACCGGGGTGTCATCGAACTCGTTTGGCGACTCCGGCAAATCCTCTCCCCGGTGCATCCTCTCGAGCATCGTCGCATACATCGCCGCCCCAGCGACCTCCTCTTTTTCTTCAGTGCAGTTACCGAACCACCTGTTGCCCTGCAGTCGCAGGGTAGTGCGATGAACTCCATCCTTATCCTCAACTCTTCCCTGAATAAACAGGTGGTTTCCGAAGATCTGGGTGACAGCACCATCCTGCTGCGCCTTTTCACCTCTTTTCCGGACCTTCTCGGGAAACCCATTTAGAAAGTTTAAGGTCGCTCGGTCCGGATTGAGCGCGGACATCGTTGATTCTGTCATGACGTATGGTAGCTGGCGCCGCGGGTTCGACTCTCTACAAAGCACCCGGCAGAATGTCATGATACCACACCCTCCAGACTTCGTGCAACTATTGTTGCAAAGTATTGGAGCTCGTCTGAGACACCTACATCCGAACCCGCAAGCTGTTAGGAGCCCTCACCGGAAAGCGAGGATAATTGCCTTCTGTTCTCTCCCAGACGAATCAACAACCCCTGGGAAGGCGAGAAGAACCAAGCGCACACGAATAAAACACCAGCGGCGACCGCCATCATTCCGGAGCTTACCGTTGGTTGAAACCCCAATGCGGGCGGCACCGCCACGGCCCCCAGATGCCCAAGGAAAGCAGAAAGCATCCCAATTCCTGCGCTTAAAATAAGCATAAAAGAGAGTCTCCTGGTGAGCAGGAGTGCTGTAGCCGGCGGCACGACCAGCATCGCGATCACAATGATACTGCCCAAGGCCTCGAAAGCAGCCACAGTGGTAACGGCCACCATGATCATGAGAACATAGTGCATGATCCCGGAGCTGATTCCGAGAGTATCGGCCAGAGCAGGGTCAAAGGANGAAACGGCCAACTCTTTATACAGAAACANTATAAGGATAATATTGATGCACATTACAGACCCTATGCTNNCCACTGCACGCGGAATTTCGGCNCCTCCAATCTGCCACGTNTCAATCACACTATACTCCAACGCCCCGTAGAGAACACAGGCTGGATCCAGCTCCACATGCTGCGCGGACTGACGGATAAGAATCAGGCCGATGGCGAAAAGGGTAGTGAAGACAATGCCCATCGCAGCTCCCCGGTCGACTTTGCCATATTTACTAACGCACTGTGTAAATGCCGCAGTCAGGAGTCCTGCACATGCTGCACCGATGAACATCACCACCGTGATACGNGTGTGTGTCAGCAGAAAACCCATCGCGATCCCCGGAAGAATCGCATGGCTGATAGCATCGCCCATCATACTCATCCGNCGAAGGACCAGGAAGCATCCGGGCAAGGCCGCGGCCACTGCACTGAGCCCGGCAATCACAACCGTCCACGTATCCAAGCTATCCCAGTTGAATCCCATTGCTTACCCGGATGGNTGATTGATCAGATGAGGGCTAGGCGGCACGAACACTCTGACAGGCTGTCCGCGCAGCTCCAATTCAAGCTGACGCACAATGTCAGCATCAAGAACATGCTCAACCAGATCGGCATCTCGATCGACATGAGAAGGAGCTATGTCCGCATAGCGGATAAGATAGAGCTCCCAGAGGCGGTGATTTCTGGTGACGCGCGCTGCCTCTCCAAATCCTGACTCTGANAGGCGCACCTTGCCCGGTAATTCATCCTCGAGGTGATCCTCTCCCCGGGCCCTTCTCAGGAGACGCTGAAGCTCCGCAGATGACCAGGACCGGTGAAGAGCAAGTAGTTCGAGGTCTATTGGAAGATTACTGACGGGTTCAGCGGTATCAGGCTGATCTCGTTCAAGAATCTCGTAAATTGCCCGTAACAGGTGCTGTTTTCCGACTTTACGCCGAAGGCGTGTTTGACGAACAGCTCGCGGAAGAATTCCACGCGCGAAACCAAAAAGCATACTTAACATGAATATTGTTGCCGCAACCAGAACGATGACTGCCCCCGTGGGAAGGTCAACGAGGAGAGAGCTGAGGCTCGATCCCAGCCATCCACTAGCTCCACCTATCGAGGCTGCGAGCCAAAGCATGACATGCAGCTTATGAGTCCAGAATCGTGCTGCCGCTGCTGGTATGATCAGGAACGCGATGATTAACACCAACCCGACAGCCTGGAGCCCTACCACTGTCACTGCTGTTACCAGAGCAAGCATGACCAGGTCCAAGCGCAGCGCGGGCCAGCCCTGACTAATTGCAAATGACTCATCAAAGCAGACCAGAGTGAATTCCTTGATAAGAAGAATCGCAGCTCCGCAGACGAATGCTGTAACAGCAAGAATAAGTACGAAGTCGCCAAATATCAGGGATGCGGCTGTTCCATAAACAAAGCCGTCCATTCCGGCCGCGTCGGCCCCGGGAAGATTACTGACCATTTTCATGATGGCTGCCCCCGCACCAAAAAAAACTCCCAGAATGATACCCATGGCTGCATCGTCCTTGAGCAAGGTAGTGTGCCTGATTGCTGAAACCAGAATCACGCCCACCACTCCGGTTATGGATGCGCCCAACAGGAGGCCTGGCAGCCATTTCCCCTCCCCCCCCAGACAGGTCATTATAAGAAATGCGAGCCCGATCCCGGGGTAAGTGGCATGGGAGAGCGCATCACCCATCAAGGAGCGTTTTCGCAAAAGCAAAAATACACCGACTAAGCCAGAGGTTACTCCAAGGAGGGCTGTTGATAGAGTGACGAGGCGGGAATTGTAAGATTGGAGGGTAATGATTCTCCACACATCCGCTTTGCCTTCATCCGTCGGCAAAGCGGCTTCTGCGACACCTCCGAGGAGAGTTAAGATCGCGAGAAGCAACAGGAGAAAAATCCCCTTTTGTCTCTTATGTGCCCACATTACGCAACCGGTCCGCCACGTCATCAAGTAGACTCAGCTTTCCTCCATAGGTCTTTTGCAGGTTTTCTCTCGTAAATACCTCGTCGGCCGGACCCGACGCCACTACCCGCATGTTCAAAAGCACCAACCAGTCAAAATACTGAGTCACCGAGGCCAGATCATGATGCACTACCAGACACGTTTTCCCCGTATCGCTTAACTCCCTGAGAAGGCTGACGATTGCCTGCTCTGTCGCCGCGTCAACCGCAGCGAAAGGCTCATCCATGAAGTAGAGTCTCGCATCCTGTGCCAGGGCACGCGCCAGAAATACCCTTTGTTGCTGCCCTCCTGAAAGCTGACTGATCTGACGATCAGCCAAATGAAGAATTCCAACTCGCTCTAGACATTTCTTTGCGATTTCACGCTGCAATTTTCCCACCCTGCGAAACCATCCTAACGTCCCATAAGTCCCCATCGCCACGACATCCATCGCGCTCACAGGAAAATCCCAGTCGACGCTCTCCCGCTGAGGGACATAACCCACCATCTTCCGGCGCTTCCTGTAGCGCTTACCATAGATCTTCACCTCCCCGGAAGTTTTAGGCACCAAGTCCTGGCAGGCCTTGAGCAGCGTACTTTTTCCGGCACCGTTCGGCCCAATTATTCCTACGAGCTTACCCTCCGGGATGTTCAACTCCACATCCCAGATTACTGGTTTACGACCGTAGGCCACGGTGAGGTCATGAACCGATAGTGGAATGTTCCCCGGATGCTCTGGGCGCCCGTCGGCGGGAACGTCTCGATCGTCGACAAACGATTTCACTACCTTCTCTCCCTCCACTCGCGAAATCCCCCATTCGGGACTACTCCTCCAAGTGCTCGGGCAATTGTATTCACATTATGGTCAATCATACCCACGTAAGTCCCCTCATAGCTTCCCGCCGGCCCCATGGAATCTGAAAACAGTTGTCCTCCAACCTTCACCTCGTGACCCTGAGCTTTCGCCCCTTCAACTAAAGCTTCTACGCTCTTTCGAGAGACCGAGCTTTCAACAAAAACCGCGGGAATTCCACGTTCGACAAGGAAATCGACCAGCAACTCAATATCTCTCAGTCCGGGCTTTGCCTCCGTGCTTAACCCCTGGACACCGCGGACCTCTATTCCATATGCGCGTGCCATGTACCCGAAGGCGTCATGAGCAGTCACGAGTACCCGGTGTTCTGGGGGAATAGTCTGCATCACCTCTCTTACATAGTCGTCAAGCTTCTCCAAGGTCGCAAGGTAGGCGTCAGCCCTCTTCTGGTACTGGGATCGGAATAGCGGATCATAGCTACTTAGAGTCTGGGAAACCGCGCCCACTGCTCTCATCCAGCCGGCTACATCCATCCATATGTGGGGATCCATCTCATCGCTCGAATCCTTGATCGTGTAGTCTTCAGCACCCTCGAATGTCTCGGCGACCGCACAGACTTGTTTAACCCCAGCCATTTTCTCCAGAACTCCGGCTAACCTCCCCTCAAGATTCAATCCATTGTAGAAAATCACATCGCTATTTCGAAGGGTTTTTACGTCACTGGTCGTGGCGGCGTAGAGGTGAGGATCCACCCCCTCCGCTATGATGCCATGAACCCGGCCCCGCTCACCAGCGACCTGCCGGACCAAGTCGGCTACCATCCCCGTGGTGACCGTGATCGAGTATGCACCTGAATCAGGTGGCTTCACGGACCCATGACCCTCCGTCCCTTTGCAATCGCAAAGCAGGAGGCTCAGCAGACAGGCTAAAGGTCCCCAGATCCAGCGTTTCATCTCCAAAGAATATGCACCAAGACACCACCAAAGGCAACGCGATATTAGCCTTGGCTAACATTTATATTAAAGACTAAGTATTGGCATAAGAGACTCGGATTTCCCAACGCCAGTGTCGGTTCTCTGGCGGGCGGCAAGTGATTATCTGGAAGAAGAATATCAGCTCATTTGCTTCTATACCTTTTCTTTCCGCTAATCTGAAGTAGACCCACAAGGACAAGGTATTCGATCGAATCCTTGGTAAGAGGTAACATTCCATGTCCGCACTCAAATTTAGCACCGTCGAGGAAATTGTGGCCGATATCGCCCTCGGCCGTCTCGTGATTGTCTCCGATGATCCGGGGCGGGAAAATGAGGCCGACCTAATCAGCGCCGCCTCCCTCTCCACACCAGAAACCATTGCCTTCATGGCGACCCACGGCCGCGGGCTGATCTGCGCACCACTTACCCGCGAGCGCGTGGAAAATCTCACGCTCCCCCCGATGTCTCGAAGGAATCGTGAAGAGCACCGGACTGCTTTTACGGTATCGGTAGATGCTGCAAAAGGAATCACCACTGGAATATCAGCCGCCGACAGGTCGAGGACCATTTCACTTCTTGCAGACGAAGAAGCATCCTCAGAGACTCTCGTTCAGCCTGGCCACGTCTTCCCGTTGCAGGCGGCAGATGACGGTGTTCTCCGGCGTGCTGGCCACACTGAGGCGGCCGTCGATCTTGCGCGCATGGCGGGTCTGCCACCTGCTGGAGTCCTGTGCGAGATAATGCATGAGGATGGCACCATGGCCCGGGTCGGCGACCTCGGAGAATATCAGGAAAAGCACAATCTGAAGGCATGTACTATCGCCCAGATCATCGAGTATCGCCGTCGCACCGAGCGCCTCGTTGAGTTTGAGGAAACGATTGATCTCCCGACCGACTACGGCGATTTTTCCTGTCACCTCTATCGTGTTCTCACCGACGGATCTCATCATGTGGCACTTACCCGGGGAGAGATTGACCCCAGCAAATCGCTGCTAGTACGAGTGCACTCTGAGTGTCTCACTGGCGATGTTTTCACTTCGCGCCGCTGTGACTGTGGCGGCCAACTTCATACCGCTCTGGCTCATATCGCTGAGGAGGGGGGCGTCTTGCTTTACCTTCGCCAGGAGGGGCGAGGGATAGGGCTTGCCGCAAAAATCCACGCCTACAAACTCCAGGAGCAAGGTCTCGATACCGTGGAGGCAAACGAAAAGCTGGGCTTTGCTTCGGATCTTCGCCACTATGGTGTAGGCGCACAAATTCTCCATCACCTTGGGGTCCGCAAAATCCGCCTGCTCACCAACAACCCCAAGAAAGTCGTGGGACTCGATGGATATGGACTTGAGATTGTTGATCAAATCCCCATCCGCTCCGAGGCAAACCCTCATAATAAGCGCTATCTGGACACCAAGCGTGACAAGCTTGGACATGATCTTTAGAAGAGAGGCCTGTTGGGCTTAAGAATCTCTNATTCGATAGCCTCTGCCACCTACCGCCATGTCCCAAGCGCTTCCACGAAAGCCCCGCATCNTACAGACCAAGACGGGAAAANTNGCCATTGTCGCCTCNAAGTACAATGAAACATACAGCGATAGCTTGGTTGAAAATGTCATTAGTGAACTCGGCGAATATCTTCCAGAAACACGGGTAGACCTTGTTCGGGTCCCNGGNGCCTTCGAAATNCCGGTCACNATAAAGGCGCTTCTGGAGCTCGAGAAGCCAATCTGCGTGATCGCCCTTGGCGTGATCATCAAGGGCGAGACCTCACATGCAGACTTGGTTGCCCGCAACGTGACCGAAGCACTTCAACAACTAGCGCTCGAATACCGAACCCCCGTTATCCACGAGGTTCTTCTCGTCGAAGACGAGGCTCAGGCCCACATGCGCTGCATTGGAGATAAGATTAACCGCGGAACAGAGGCTGCTCGTACNGCAGTNGCGATGGTGGACGTCTTCTCAGAACTCGACAACAAGGGAAGTCTTCGATTCCGAACTAAGAATGCCTGATTCCTCACGTCGCCGCATGCGGGAGGCAGTGGTACAGTTTCTGTATGCGTTGCAACCGTCTGAGCCTCTTCCGGAGTGCCTCGAGCCATCAATTCTGCACCTGCTGCTCGAATCATTGCGAGACAGGTCCACCAAAGCGCGCGCCAAGGCAACATTGCACCTTCAGCAGGGAAGGGAAAAGCTTCTTGAGTCCCTTCATGATATTCTGGGNCCGCTGAACNTTCTTGGGACCTCAGATTCTTCCGACGAAATCGGGGTCCNCCTCAGAGANTGGAGGGTGCAGGAAGAACGCCTTCAGGANAATCTNGAAAAGATTCGCCNCGAGCTCAATGGGAACAAGGAGCCGTCGCGGTTACGCCAAGGCATGACGGGCGCAAACCAAAGCAACCGTGCCTCGATCGCAGCAGCAGATGCTGCAGAGGCCTGCGCTCCAACACTACCTGCATTTATAGAAGCACAGAAGTTAGCCGTGGAATTGAAAAAGAAATTAGCCCCTCTCGCGAATAGACTTTCCCTCTCTCTTGGCAACGAGAAGACAGAATTACCNGAACTCAAGGCCGTCACAAAGGCGGAGAAGGAAATCGCCAGCGCCTCAAGCGCCATTGAGACATATTACGGGCGGCTCCGCTGCCACCTCGAAGAAGTCGACAGAGAGTTGGCTGGTGTCATCGAAAACTACTCGCCCGATCGCCTTGATCGAGTGGACAGGGCAATCCTTCGTCTTGGAGGCTATGAACTCCTCTTCGATCCGGACGTCCCAAGCGCTGTGGCTATAAATGAGGCAATTGAACTAGCGCGGGCCTTCGGCACAACTGAGTCCCCCGGCTTCGTCAATGGAATCCTTGATCGGCTGGCAAACAANGAGAAGGACGTGGCGATTGGAGAGTGAGACCGATAAGTTTTCTGGAAGCCCTCTGTGGCCTCCTGCCGCAATCACCGGCTTCTCACTGCGCAAGCATGCCCTCGACTGTAAGGTCCACAAATGACCCCGGCCCGCCNATGTATCTTATCTTTCTCTGTGCGTCCAAAACATAGACGATAGGAAGATCTCTGACCCGGAACTGAGAATGAATTCGCCCATCTTCATCGCTGAAATTGCGCCAAGGAATCGTCTTATTCGCCCGTAGACCGCGAAGAACAGCCCGCGAATCAGACGTGACTCCAATGAGATCCACCCCGCGCTGACCATACTGTTCGTGAAGTTTACGCAACAGGCTGAGACCACGCTCCGCCTCTCTCATTCTGGTGTGCCAGAAAGCCAGAACGGTCACCTTCCCCTTCATCATACTGAGCTTGAATGGCTCTCCCGAAGAATCTCTCCCGATCGCATCCGGCGCCGTCCGCCCCTTGGTCAAATTCCGGATAATAAAAATCTCATCCATTGCGAGCTTTGAAACCGTGGTATCTCCAACCTCAACTTCATGAGCCTTGATGATTGCACTCCGAAGGTGAGAAATTCTCTTCTC
This sequence comes from Roseibacillus sp., assembly GCA_002715825.1. Classification (GTDB taxonomy): domain Bacteria; phylum Verrucomicrobiota; class Verrucomicrobiia; order Verrucomicrobiales; family Akkermansiaceae; genus Roseibacillus_B. The sequence continues at coordinate 40,667 of PBAI01000004.1, forward strand.
CATAACTTCGGGGTCGTCACCCAGTCCCTTCAGAATCATTGCAATCGCAAGGGAAGCCTGCCCCTGAACCTCCCTGCTGGGATTTTGCGACTCCACNTTTTCAATAACCTTCATGATCGCAGGGTCCGACTGACTCGTAAGGGCGAGGCAGACCATCCCTACCTTTTCGTTCCGGTAATGCACTGTACGCACCGCCTCAACAATACGAGCCGCTCTGGAGACCTCACTTCCCTCCTCACGCCCCACGGAGTATACCGGGGCTCGCTCAAGCATCCAGGCGCAATGGTCTAAGGCCCACTCCTGATCGAGGGCCCCTTTAATCTCATTCCACATGAGACCCGCATGATGTGATGAGACAGGGCGGTTCGCCCAAACGTTCAACTGCTCCTGGGGCGCGGCAATAGCAAGCTTGCCTGCCCATTCCTCGAGAGCGTTTTCGTAAGCAGATTGAATTCGCAACGCCCCTTCGGGTGTTCCTGCTGCGACCGGGGACGTAGCGGTTACCACAAAAAGTAGGAGCAACAGAATCAAACGCATCACGCCGCAACAATACCTTGTGAGAATGATCTGCCAACGGGCAATTGTGCCAGTTCCAAAAACCGTATCACACTCGAGNTTAGGTTTTTNCGATTNAGAGCACTCTCTTCCNTNGGCGAGCCGTCCTTTCCTGAAGACTACTCAGGCTTTTTATTGGCGAGACGTTCAGCGAGCTCCTCCCAGAAATCCCTTCCAACAATGTAGCCCACACATTTGTCACTCCCGCATAAACAGGGGTGATCCTCGTAGTTTTCTATATCAAATCCGTAATCAAAAGTCAGCTCCTCGCCATCGGCTATATCCCGTAGGGAATACAGAAAGATCTGCTTCTCCTCGATCCAGGCCTCACAATTCGGATCGCATGAATGATTCAGGAGACGAGCAGTATTCCAGGGCGTGTTCCCATCGATGTCCCATTTCTTGTTGAGGCTGAAGATGTATACCGCCGCATCCCCCGTCTTTTCGGCGTGCTCCATTTGGGCGTTTGCACGCCTTTCGCTCTCTTCCTTATCAATCCTCTCACCNAGGTATTCGATGATCTTCTTCCCAACCGGAATATCCTTTANCGCATACACCCCCGTGCCGTGAATTTCGGAGGATCGAGCCTCGCAGTATTCACTCTTTGCGCGCTCTTTCAACTGCTCCAGCTGGCGCCTCTTACGCGCTTTCTCCTTGAGGCTCTCTCCCCCCTTTTTCCCACCGCCTTTTTTACTCGCTGATCTACCCATGAGCTCTTTGCTGCTTTGCTGCCTCTCAGATGAATTCTANCCGGCCGTTCTTCACCCTCCACCAAGTTCAGCTCCTCCGACCTTGGGAATTCCNAGAAGGCCCAGATTCTCTGGAAGTCCCGGGAAAAAGCTCCGAAGGTCTGCAATACTGCAATTGCGCCCATCGATAAAATGCCAGGCTGCACTACCTTTCCTGTTCACNGCCACCTGNAACCCTTTCGTTTCGATCCGGCGAGCCAGTCGAGTCTCAGGGTCNATGATCCGATATTCGGCTCGGGTTGGGACGAACACTAACCACTCCAGATACCTTTTCACATCATTCCCGCTTTCGTCCTTTGTCCGTAGCAGGACCACCTCGTGNGCACCAGTTGGCTCTCCAACCTCATACTTCAGCAGCGAAATTCCCTGTTTTGCCATCTGCGAAGGAATCTCCGCCAAACGTCTTGCAAGCTCCGCCTGCCCCCCCGCAAGTCTCTTAGCTGCCCGGTTTTTCCAGCGGGGATACATGCGATCGAGAGCAACACCGTAGTTGCCCATGAGCACCTGCTTACCCATCGCCCGGGTCGCAGCCGCAGCCTGATCGAGAACCTCTTTAGGCACATTTCCAGTGCTCTGAGGATTGGCTGCAAAGCCTGCCCCTCCCAGCAACGCCACACCAAGCAGCATCAAAAGCGTCCGACTCACGGGGGGGGTTCTGGGGCAAGCGGGACTGCTCGTCAAGCACGGCNNGCCTGNNAATGTTAACTTCCCGATTCCAAAGTTCACTGCTTAAAGCGCCTGACGGGCAAGGAACTCCGGTCTCGTTAAATAACGAAATGATATTTGATCTTACGATCTTCTCTGTCCTAATGGTGAACGACATGGCGAAACAGGCGCTTGGAAAGGGATTAGGAGCTCTCATCAAAAAACCGAACGCGAAGAAAAAAGCGCCGGCTGGAAAGAAAAAGCAGGCNGCAACTGCGAGCAAAAAGCGCGCCAAATCCAAGGATACAAAAAGCCCTGAGTCAGAGGTCGCTGAAGTCCCAATCGGGGAGGTCGTCNCCAGTCCNCTTCAGCCGAGAGGTGAAATTCCAGANGCCAACCTCGAGGAGCTTGTCGAATCNATCCGTGCTCACGGTGTGATACAGCCCTTGATNACCCGAAGAGTCAGTGGAAAATACGAACTCATTGCGGGAGAGCGACGCTGGCGGGCCTCTCAGAAACTCGGACTTGCAACCGTTCCCGTAATTCAGCGGAAGGCCACCGACCGNGANGTCCTCGAGATGGCTCTCGTNGAAAATCTACAGCGTCAGGATCTCAACGCCATCGAAGAAGCCAATGGCTACGTCAAACTGGCGAAGGAGTTCGANATGAAGCAGGATGAAATCGCAAAGCGTGTCGGGAANTCACGTGCGACCGTAGCAAACTCGATGCGCCTGCTCGACCTACAGAAGGATNTTCAGAAGTTTGTAGCGGATGGACTCATCACCGTGGGACACGCAAAAGCGATTCTTGGCATAAAGGTGAAGCGCGACCAGCGAACAGTGGCGGATCAGGTAATGCGTCAACGGCTCACCGTCCGAGCAACTGAAAAACTTGTCCAAAAACTCCAAGCTGGNGAAGGCTCGAATTCCGGTGGGCAAAAGGGACGGGAAGCCGATCCCGAAACAGAGGCCATGCTCCGCGCATTAACCTCCCGCCTGAGAGCTCATTTTACCACGCATGTCTCTATCTCCCACTCGCCTAAAAAAGGTCGTATAGAGCTCGAGTATTATGGGAACGATGATCTTGGCAGACTTCTCGAACTGCTTGGAGTCCCNCCCGAAGGGNTGTAACTCAGCTCTTTGAACTCTCCGTGTGCGGCAAATTCAACAGCGTATGGACAGTGCNGAAGATTCCCNGTGTCGGAATTTCGCTCTTTCTNCTGCTTCAGGGCTGCTCCAAAGAATCAACCGATCTTCCCCCTGACCGAGAACGAACCGGCGGCCGTGCTGCCTACGCGCACACACGAGCGATCGTATCGCTTGGCCCGCGGCCACCTGGGTCAGCAGCANTGCAGAAAACGCGNAATTATATTGCCTCAGAACTNGAAAAGTCAGGATGGGAGACGTTTCTCCAACCTTTCACCAAACCTGTCGCCGCGATTGGGAAACAAGTGAAGTTCACCAACCTGATAGCTCGTCATGGGGGATCTTCGCATTCGCAGATCAAGGTCTTGCTTGGTGCCCACATTGATTCTAAATACTATCCGGATCGNCGCTTTCTGGGGGCTGATGATGCAGCATCTGCTGCGGGCGTAATCCTCGAAATTGCTCGGNGTATCAGNAGCGACCCCGAGAANGCAGGAAGGGTAGAGCTGGTCTTCTTCGATGGCGAAGAGGCGTTTGGCCAGAACATCAGCCCCAATGATGGACTTTACGGGAGCAAATATTACGCCGAAAACTGGCGAAAGTCTGCTGAGAAGCCTTCTGCCGGTATNATTCTCGATATGGTGGGCCACCGGAATCTNACTATTCGATACCCCTCCGATACCCCAGCCTTCCTTGAACGGGAGCTACTGAAAGCAGCGCGCAAGGCTGGTGCCGAACACAGATTCAAGAGAGGTCTCAACCCGATCCTTGACGACCACGTTCCACTGAATAATGCCGGTATTCCAACTCTGGATATTATTGGCGATTTCTCCCAATTCGGCTGGTGGCACACGGAAGCTGACAATCTTCAACGGATATCAACCCAGAGCCTTGATATTAGCCTCGAGGTTACCTCCGAGATCCTCGCAAACCTACTCGAGGAATAGCAGCGCTTCGCGTATTGCTGCACCTGCCATTTTTTTCCTTCTTCCTGTTGAGGGATTCTGGGTGATCTCTACACTCAAGGCTCATGCTTGATCACCGCGATCCCCTCTTTCTTGCNACAGCGATCGCTTTCACCTGTATTATCCACACCGCGGATCTGAAAGCATTGCCGCCCCTTGACGAGGTGATGGGCCTTTCATCGGGCAACTCCATTCAATTCAACGCTGATGATCCCAACCATGAATCCGTAGCTCGCTTGGAATATCTCGGACATACAATGTCAGAGGATGGGGACTACCAGTATTGGTACGACATTGTCAGCGGCTACCGGGCATGGACCAGAGATGTCGTATTCTGGATCAGTAACGCTGATACCATCACCAATCTCAGCGAGAATAATTATACTGAGACGGGTGCCGCATGCGTANTNGAGCATTGGTGGGGTGTGCCCATGGCCTCGACTGGACTAGACGTATGGGGTGGACACCGCGATTTTCAAAATAGCCCTTCCCACGGGATTGGGAACTCGTGGAATCTGACGACAAGTCATCCAGACCCCCTTATCAACCAGTTNCACGAACCGGGTGACTATGCGGCACCTGGATTTTTCAGCGGTCAACCTTCTGCCTTTTATTGGGGTCCCCCGTCACGCATCGATGACTCATTGACCCTCTCNGATGGGACTCAGGTCTGGAAGTTCGAAAAGAACCACTACGCTCCGCTCGTCAATAACAGCGTCCTTTATCCATTTTCGGGACTCTGCGGCACCTTTGTCATCGAGAGTAGTAACCCACCGGCTGACGACTCCTTTGGCTGGTCCACCTATCACAACACGNCCGTGGATAGCTCCCAATCACAAGTTAGCGCGTATGGTTATCTGCCCGGNCCCGGNGACGGGACGTCGGGAAAAGACCTTGTCCTCGCAATACAACGNACGGGGGAACTTCTTGATTTTTCGTGGAATGGCGAAAGCGGAAAGCAATACGATTTGGTTAGTAGTTCGACTCTAAGAACTCCTCCAACAAGCTGGGAGCCATACGACGANGGAGAAACTGTCTTTGCCAACATTCCCGATACCGGAACAGGAGTAAANACCCTTCAAGGAGTTCATCTAAGAGGTGAAAAACGGTTTTTCGCCATTATTGAAGAAAATCTCGGCACCTTGCTCGACGAAAATTTTGACAACGCANAGGGACTACCCCCGGGATGGGTGGCTAGCGGATCTGGCTCAACTGCATGGGAAATCGGCATCCCTGGAGAGACTCTGTTCGGGCCGGTGACTGCCAACAGCATTCCTCATTGCGCAGGTACAAATCTCTCTGGAGACTATACGGCATCCCAGGACGTTTCTCTCATCACCCCGGCAATCCAGATCCCGGCATCTGGAGCAACTCTGACATACCGACAGTGGCTCGATACAGAAGGTGATGGAGATGCAGGTGCAATCAGGATCCTTGATGCCGGTAACGACAATCGTCTTCTCGAGGAACTCGTCGGTAATATTGAATGGAATGATACAGCTTGGGACAACCCTCCGCCTGTGACTCTCCCAAATTCAGCAAGCGGCAAACTAATCCGACTTGAATTCCGTTTTGTCAGCAATGACTCTAACCCCGAGAGCTTTGCAGGTTTTTATCTCGACGACATTATCCTTCAGTCTAACTGATCAGGACAAGAACCACCCCGCTAACACCATCCGCCACCCAGGTGACACTTCTAACTACAGACATGCCTCGTTTTCTTCTCATTGCCGCCCTCAGTTTCGGAACCTCGCTTGCTGCCGGCTCGCTCGCTCCGGCAGCCACCCTCGAGAAAGCAGATCTGAAGAGTGACCTCGCCTTTTTTAAAGATTCGACCTGTGTTGCTCTCAACCCTGAAGTGACGGTGAAGGATCTGAATCGTTTCAAGAGCACTCTGCTCCAGAACGTAGCTCGACAACTGCTTGCCGGAACCTACGACATACAGCATCGGGCCGCTTCTTACGAGGCCTACCCCTCCCCCTCCGCGCTTCAGCGCATGATCAAGCTTGGTGATGGATTCAGCCGATACGAGAACATCACCGGAATCTACCTCGAAGCCGGCCGTCACGTCGTGCTCGTTGGAGACACGGATGGCCGAAAGATTTCTCTTCTGGTTCCTGAATGGATGCGGAAGCCTCCCCCGGGAATTGAGCCATCAAAGGACCCAGCTGGCTGGGGCCTGAAACGACAGGAGATCGGCATCGAGTCCGGGCTCAATATTATCGAGGTCAAAAAGTCCGGACTGGTCTACCTGAATTACTACGAAGAAAATCCCGAGGAAGCTCCTGTGATTCTGGTTCACTTCCTGACGGGTAAGGTTAACGGCTATTTCGATAGCAGCCGGCACGACAACAAGGATTGGAACAGGCTTCTGGATAATGCGGCAGCCCCAATCCTTGACGCCCGTGGCAAACACATTCAAGTCGCCTATCCTGTGGAGTGGTTTAACATTCACACTCGGGGCAAGGGAGTGGAGCTGATGCAGAATTATGATACCATGCTGCTCCATCACTATACGATTCTCGGCCTTGTCAAATACGACAAGATTCCACCCAACCGCATTCTCGCCAGAGTCAATTACAACTACTACATGTTCAGGGATCGTGACGGAGTCGCCTATTTTGGAAACAAGGGAACCATGCGTATGGTTGCTAATCCGGAGGTGGTGATAAAGGGAGACCCATGCTGGGGATTCTGCCATGAGGCAGGCCACGTTCTTCAATTACGACCCCAGATCACTTGGGGTGGCATGACTGAAGTAAGCTGTAACATCTTTTCGATGTACACTCGCGGAAAGATGGGTAACAAAAGCCGCCTCGCAAGCCAGGATAACTATACCAAGGCCCGGAAATCGATTATTCAATCAAAGCCAAAGATCTCTTATCTTCAGGATCAAGACGTCTTCAACCGTCTCGTGCCTTTCTGGCAATTGCACCTGTTTTTCACGAAACACGGCCACCCTGACTTCTATGCGGACGTCATGGAGGAAATGCGTAAACAGCCCGACGCAGGACGAGGTAACGATTCCATTCGTAATCAATTCCAGTTCATCCGTATTTGCTGCGACGTAGGCAAAGTCGACCTCACCGATTTCTTTGAGCAATGGGGCTTCTTTCGAGTAGGAGAGATTAAGCTCAAGGATTATCGTAATTATCGTTTCGTTGTGACGCCGGAAATGGTCGATGAGACCAGAGCTTACATTGCACGAAAAAATTACAGGAAGCCCGTCGAGGATCTGTCGCTCCTCAGTGACTGAGCCACTCTCATGGTTTTTTATTTCCGGGACTTTCCGATTCCTTTGACGATTCGGATTACGAACCCGGAATTAGAAAATACCGAAGTCCTGAATCACCGGGAGAGAACCGGCTCCTGTGAAGTCGCAATCATCCCCGAGAGTGAAGACTCCATCCAATTTATCAGGCAATCCATCATTCAGTGAGGCTCAGCCCACTGGGGCGCTTCGAAACTCTCACCTGATTTTCCGTGCAAGCCTCAGGTAATTGTTGTCCTTCCTATTCTCGATGAAGACGTTTCCGTCGATTGTTCTCGCTTTGTGGCTGATTGGATGTGGCGAAAAAAACTCAACGAGCCCATCGGAGAGCACCAAGGTTTCTGCAGGCATTAATCCAACCACCGTAGCGGAGCCTGTTCTGTATGTCGCAGCTGGACTAAATACCAATGGTTCTCTGGTTAAACATTATCAACGCGGCCTGCAATACGCTATAAATTACTTTGGTTCCTACGGACCGTATTACGTCTATTTGCTCGGACCCGGCAACGAGCAAAGCGTCCGCAAAATCTATCGCCAGCGGGCTATGAATCGAGTTCATCCAGAATGCCCGATTGCCTCACCAGAGGAACAAATGAAGGAGTTTCTCAGCAAACCGAATATCGTGAACGAAATAAGATCCGTTTTATCAGGCAAGGCGGAAGGCGGACTAACATGGACTCAGGAACCTCCTATCCTCTACGAGGACGTCACTACAAACGCACAAGGCAGAGAGAAGGACCCTGTTGAAAACACATGGGGTGCTCTACATGAGTATCACCACGTCTTTCAGATCGCCCACTGCGAAACCAAGGAGGAGCGGACCTCTGAAAAAAATATCAACTCGTGGATATCGGAGGGGATGGCGACTTACAGTTCAGCCAAATTCATGGGAAATCTGGGTCTTACTGATTTCGAGGACTACATGCTTCAGCTAAGAACCTCAGGAGCTAACATTGGCCGCCCCAGCGTTAATGAGTTCCTCCGTGAAAACTCCGACTGGCAATTANANNACGAGNGGTATTGGGATACAGGTGAATTCGCGCAGGTCTACTATATGCTAGGCGCGTGGGCCACNGCNTANCTCATTCACGCTCNTAACNTCGAAGAGACAATCGTGTTAAGGGACTGGTATTANGACATTCCCCGGATGGGNAAATCAGCNGCCTTCAGNAANCACATGGGNNTNTCCCTNNCTGAGTTCTANCCGAAATTTGANGCGTTTATTCGGCAGNCGGATGATGTAGTNATGNAGATATTTCAACNNCAGAGAGNNGACCNCTGANGNTCCTNNNGGNCATNGCGAAAAATGAAACAGCCTTANCTACTTCTCATCCCGNTCTTCNTNTCGTGCTTCCAGCTNGGAGCTACTCCNTCCTTTCACGTCTACTCNCCAAGCTCAAAGGAANATACGCTTTGGATCGTAAAGGCAACNCCGCGGGGAGATCTNCTTGATCTGNGNCTCGCCNAAAAGGTNGATCTCGGGTTNTCCGGNCGCGTCATNACTGCGCATCCNAGNAAACCACTNCTCTANGTCACGGCNACNGGNGGNGATCCCGGNAAAGTNCCNGGAGCNGCAGTATNTCTNNGNGAGNACGGATCCTACCAGCGACATCAGANCATCAACTTCAANGACGGNGCCTGCTACCTNNCNCTNGACAANGANANCAGGCACCTNCTCGGAGTCAGCTANGGAAANGGACGACTCAATGTCTACCCNCTTGACGANNAGGGNATACCCGGNAAGGCCATCNCCACGGTGGACGAGGGNAANCGNGAAGCCCACTGCGTCCTNCTNCCNCCGGANGGCAANAANATCTANATACCTTACGTGAAGGGAAACCTCGCCCTCCTNCAGTATNCCTACGACGGNAAGACCGGNAAGNTCACCCCNCTCGANCCCAAGGANGCCAAGCCNCCCCTCGGATCAGGCCCCCGCCACATGGCCTACCACCCNACCCTNCCNATGNTCTATTTCAGCAACGANCAGGGNATCGGNNTNTCNTCCTANCGACGAGANNNCANCGGNCAGCTCAAGGTGNANCAGGANATNANNATCCTNCCACCCGGCATGTCCAAGATAGGNCTNAGCGCATCCGACCTNCTNATNACCCCGGACGGNAAATNCCTCTTTGCNGGCNTGCGNGGGCACCGNCAGGANTTTGACCNNATCTCCCGCTACCGNNTNCTTGANGACGGCNAGGCNNAGTTCCTNGGCCTNACNNANGCCGACAANATNCCTTGGGNNCTGACNCTCTCTCCGGATGGAAAATTCTTACTGGTNTCNGCTACCGTCGGGGCAAGCCTTANCGCTTACAGGATCTCCCNGGANGGCGNNTTGAAGAAAGTGGCATCACTNNCATGGGANCCGAGGATGTCCGACNTGATCGCCAGATAAANGCNCGNAGATCCNTCTCTTTNCCAAGNGCCNNNTTTTTGNCGGCATCNAANNCGCTACCTCTNAGNNNTTCNATCANTCTCCCNCTTTCANGTCTCCNCCGAGGACCATTCCAAGCTCNTCNGCCCGTCCANCCGGCAGNTCCATGATACTNACCTTGCGAAAATGAATCTCNGCTCCTTCNGCTTCGAGGCACANGAACCCTTTCCGACCNTCNGCCTCTCGGATACCATTTACAAATTTCCCGTTGATNGAGAGNTTTACCGTTCCNTCGACNGCNACTACCACNTAGCGGTTCCATTGCCCCTTTCCCTTGCAGCGCATCTCGTATGACATACTGCGGCTTCCTCGGGGATTCTCAGGCACGGCCTTCATTCCTCCCGCACCAAATAATTCTCCGCTGACATAACCAAGATGACGCGGTTTACCGTTCCGGTGGGCGTGAATATAAGGCCACTCCAGCTCCAGCATCTGCACTTCCATCCCCCGCGGCAAACGGTTTCCTTCCGGCTTGGCGTCACTCCAGAGAAAAACTCCCGAATTCCCTCCCGCTTCCATATGGCGCCACTCAACAACGAGGATGAAGTTCTCATACATCTTAGCTGATCTCATCACTCCGATCGGCTTACCNGTGCAAACCAGNANACCNTCCTTAACTGNCCANGTATCGGGTGANGTATTCACATCGATCCAATTGGTCAGATCNTTACCGTTAAACAAATCCACGAACGAAAGTTCNCCTGATTGNTCTGATTCAGTTTCATTTGCGAGACTCGCAACCACNAGTGCGAAGAAAAGCGTTACTGCTGCCACGGATCGGAATGTGTGCATNCCTCAAGCTAGCTTCTCGACATCACGAATCAACCCNGCACAGGCAGTAGTTCCTGTTCCGATCAAGATCNCANGCATCGGGTCCGACGGCCCGTGACAGAGTCTTGACGAAANGGAAAGCCCCTCTCAAACTCNCNGNGTGCTGGTTGCGGNATTTCGTGCCCCTCTGGCGGTGGTCNCGAAACCACCAAATCTNNTAGCNNNGAGCCNGCGGCCNATGCGCATTTAAGATNAAGGAGCATAAGAAAATTTAAAGACGNNGTCTTCTGGCCCNCAGGNCCGTTTATCCCTCTCTCCCAGCNGNTGACACCTTCCTATCGGTCCNTNGAATTCATNCCCCGAAATTGCCAGTCGCGCGNGAGCGAAAACNCCAAGAGCTCCNGGAAATTCTTTGCCATTTCACAAATTATGAAAATACATGTCATCACATGGATAAGCTGTGTGACCTTTATTNGCTCTACTGCCGCTCGGTCAGAAACTGAACCGCCAGTATGGTCAGCGAAGCCGGATCGAGAAATCACNATCAGCATGNTTCCCGCAAANATGGCATATGACACNACACTGCTTCGTGTCCGACCNGGAGCAAAGGTTAAGCTGAATCTCAAAAATCCAGANGACCTNGAACACAACCTTGTTCTCATAAAGAATGACCCCGAGGATCCGCAGGGGGAACGCTTTGCCGCACANTGCNTCGAACTCGGGGCCGAGGGCCCAAAGCTGGCATGGACTCCTGACAGCCCAAGGGTTTTGGCAAAATCCGGNATGGTAGNCCCGAAGAAAGAGCACGAGATGTTCTTCAAGGCGCCNAGCGAGCCNGGTGATTATCCATACCTTTGCACCTTCCCGGGGCACTCAAAGTTGATGCGAGGCATTCTTAAAGTTGGGAGCAGCGATCCCATATTCAGCAACCTGTCTTACAAAGTGTATGCNGGAGAGTTCAGAAAGATCCCCGATTTCAGGCAACTGACCCCAATAAAGACAGGCAATGCCGAATGGATNGACGTAAGGACGCTTATCGGTGGCGAGGACGGTCGAGCAATTCTCTGGGAGGGCACNTTTGAGGTCAGGACAGGAGGCGAATGGCAGTTCTATCTCGGTTCAGATGATGGCGCNGAACTCATCATCGACGGCAAAGGCGTAGCCAGAAACGGCGGGAACTATTTTTTTCAGGTAAGAAAGGCGAAAGTCAGGTTGGAACCGGGNATCCACACAATGCGACTTTCCTATTTCGAAGGCGGTGGACCCGAGGCCTTGTCTTTGGTCGCCGACCTCAAAGGGGCTGAGGACATGATCTTCACTCCTGATNTNANNGCNAAGACTGGTGCCCGGAGGNCCTGGGCNGGNCCAAAGATTGTCAAACTGCGAAAGCCCGATGAGGCGCTTGTATTCAGAACATTCCTCCGGGGTCGCTCATCGAGGTCGATCGCNGTCGCATACCCNGGNAAGGTGAANATTAACTGGAGCGCAGACTCCATGAATCTGGATCAGCTTTGGCGCGGAGACTTTGTGAATGCCGCGTCCAACTGGAATACCCGGGGNGGAGGCAGCCACATTGCAGGNAAGGACACGGTCAGCCCTACCGGCGGGATGGCACTGCAGGTATTGGAAAGNATCGACGATCCTTGGATCGACTATTCAGTCGGCAGCTCGCGCTACGAGAAAGACAGGGGCCCAGAGGANTCCAAAGAGNTGATTANCTATGGNATTCCCCATCCAGACTATGAGTTCAAGGGATACGAGCTGGATGCNAATCGCTTTCCNACCTTCTGCTATACCTTCAAGGGAGTAGAGGTCNAAGACCACTACCGCCCCACGACCNTGGACGGCNTCGAGGCACTGAAGAGAACNGTGGTGATTCGTGGAGANCTNCCACCANACACCCATCTCCTCGCCGGGGTAAAANGTGATTTTTCCAAGCTNNCCGACGGCTCCTATNAAATCAATGANCTGATGGCGGTAAAGATTGAGGGAGCTACCCCCCTGATTCGCAGTTCCGAGGCNCGAATGNNCAAGCCNCCNGCAAGGAAAACCGAACNCGTGANGGAAACACGCAAGGAACTNCTTGTCCCCGTGAAGGGGGATCAAACCATAATAGTTACCTACCGGTGGATGACCGCTGGANAATTTGACCAATAAGAAACGNCANGCGATGATAANCAGAAANATTGTATTCCTGAGTGCCCTCTGGGCGGNCTTGGCGNCAGCGCAGCAANCAAAAGAGTCCGATTACTACAAGGTNACCACCTTTGANATTCCCAAAGGTGAGGTTGTCGAGGCCACGGGCTTTGCCGTCATGGACGACGGCAAGGTGGCCGTTTCNTCAAGNCGGGGTCAAATNTGGACGATCGATAACGCNGATCAGTATCCGGACAAACCCGCCAAGTGGAACCTTTTCGCTGAATACCTTCATGAGCCACTGGGNATCGCCTTTCTCGANGGATGGCTTTACGCGACTCANCGACCCGAGGTNACCAGAATGAAGGACATCGATGGTGANGGCAGAGCTGACAAATACGAGACTGTGTCAGATGACTGGGGGGTCAGTGGAGATTATCATGAATTCACNTTCGGTTCCCGTTTCGATCCGGACGGCAACATCTGGACGGTTCATTGNCTCACNGGCTCCTACACCAGCGAGGCGCTCTACCGTGGGTGGGTCATCAAGGTAAACAAGGACGGCACCGCAATGCCCGCTGCCTGTGGTGTCCGCTCTCCGGGTGGAATNGGGGTCAATCTGCAAGGGGATGCGTTTTACACCGACAATCAGGGNACATGGAATGGATCCAGCTCNCTCAAGTGGGTNAAGCCCGGATCGTTTCTGGGTAACCCCAACGGNAATCACCATTTTAAACACACCGGCAAGGTGATGGGCGATAGACCACCGGAACCAAATTACAGTGGCGANGGAAGAGTAATGGAAGCAAGGAAGCAGATTCCCACCTATGTCCCGCCAGCGGTCGTTCTGCCCCATGGCAAGGTCGGACAGTCGCCAACGGCGGTCGAACCCGATGCNAGCGAAGGNAAATTNGGTCCNTTTGCNGGGCAGATGTTCGTAGCCGAACAGACCTATGGACAAGTNCAGAGGGTCTTTCTGGAAAAGGTGAANGGGATGTATCAAGGGGCTGCATTTCACTTCCTGAAGGGCTTCAGCTCAGGAAACATCGGTCTGATGATTACNCCGGAAGGCAAGATGTATACCGGTGGGAGCAATCGGGGCTGGGGCTCNTGGGGAACCAAGCTCGATAGCGTGGAACGGATTGACTGGACCGGNAAGATACCTTTCGAGATTCACCAGATGCGCGCACGTTCAGACGGATTCGAGCTGACCTTTACCCGCCCGATCAATCCTGCTTCAGCAAAGCCNTCCTCGTTTTCATGCTCGGCGTATACCTATCGCTACTCAAAAGGATATGGCAGCCCAGAACTGGAAAANATCGACCCNGAAATCGAGGTCGTTTCTGTGGCAGACGACGGCTTGAGTCTCCGAATTAAGCTCACGCCGCTAACTAAAGGNCATGTTCATGAGTTGGCGGCACCTGGCCTGAGAAGCATCAAGGGCTTACCTCTCTTGCACGAGACCGCCTACTACACGTTGAACGAAATTCCNCAATAGTTTGANTCANAACCTTTNGGNCACNATCCCGGCGGCTGAATCATNTATNAAGNCGGTCTTCGTNTCTNACNGTTTTCANNCAGATCCAGAATCTNGAATTAGTTTNTNCCTNGGCCAATGGCCNNANAGCAGTCAGNTCCACAGNTTTCGCNTGNGANCCGCTATTCNTGACTGACGAAAACTCTCATAAAGNCTCGGTGCTAACAGTTGCGACAGGACTCATTAGCCGNTAGCNTGAGNNCNATCGNTTACTAATCNTGAAANCCTGTCACCTNAGCGTCTTTATCGTCTGTGCGTTTGCTGCTCCAGCACTCGCCGAACTTCTGGTTGATTTCAATTCGACCTCACAGGATAGCGGTCCGCACTTGCAGACAGGCTACANTGCCTACGATGCCGCTCACGAGGCACCNGCTGATTTNGTGGACGCACGAANCTACACNGCCTTNGGATCTTCAATTTCCCTTCAGGTGGATTTNCCTGACTCGAGCGACAGACGNGTNCAACAGATGATCGANCGCGGAGGAAACAACGATGCCAACTGGACNGGAACCAAACCTGATCTGNTCACCGACTGGATTGGGGTGGATACCCGCNCGAGCAACGGAGGAAATGGAAACTATGACGGGATCAACGGCACCCCTACCCGCATCGTGCTTACACTGGAAAATCTTCCACCGGCAACCTACCGGTGGCGCTCCTACCATCATGACACGGAGCATATGAATGGGCGATTTGTCGTCGATTACTCCACAGACGGCGGCGGATCTTACACTCGAGTGGACGGCCCCTTGGACGCCGGGGCGTTCCGACAGACGGACAGTACGCCCGGAGGGAACCCGGAAAGCGAAACAGTCTACAGAGGTCCTTCGCCAGAGAGCCTTCCTTCTACCGTGGAGTTTGAATTCGCCACTACCGGTCGCAATGATTTCATGGTCCGTGTTACTCCACTCTCCGCTACCGCCGTGCACGCTCAGTTTGCGGTGATCAATGGTTTTGAAATTTTGCAGACAGCACCTACTGATGCACCTACCGACCTTACGCTTTCAAATACGACGGTTTCGCGCAGCGCGCCAGTGGGCACTCTGGTAGGCAGTCTTGGCACGTCGGACGTCACCCCTGCTGACTCACACTCCTACACACTCGTTGCGGGACCGGGAGATGACGATAATGCAAAATTTGACATCGTGAACGATCGGCTCATCACGAATCGCGAACTGGGCTCTTTTCCTCTCACCTCACCCTTGAATGTCCGTATCAGGACGACCGACTTAATTGGGAACTATTTTGAAAAGGGCTTCACCATTGACCTCGTTAATGACTCTGACAATGACGGACTCGATGACGACTGGGAATTGATTTACTTCGCGGACCTCACCGTAGCAAGTGGAAGCGGGAATAACGACAGCGACACCCTCGATAATCTGAGCGAGCAAGAGCGCGGAACGAACCCGGTTCTCGGTGACACCGACAGCGACGGACTGAATGACGACCTTGAGGACGGAAGTGGTGTTTTTGGGGGGCCGGAGAGTCCCGGCTCAAGTCCACTTTTAGCAGATACCGATGGGGACGGTCTCAGCGACGGCATCGAGGTTTCCAGTGTAAACGGTCATGTCACTGATCCTAATTTAGTCGACAGCGACGCCGACAACTTCAGTGATCCTGTTGAACTCGCAGAGGGCAGCGATCCTAACAATCCCACGAACTTTCCTGACATCCTCCTTCCCCTGATTCTCAACGAAATCATGGCCCGCAATGAGACCGGAATACAAGATGGCTTTGGCAGGCGCGAGGATTGGATTGAACTCCACAATCCCAATCCAGCTGCGGTAAACCTCGACGGCTACTTCCTTACCGACGATGCCTCTCAACTTACCAAATGGAACTTCCCCAGCATAGCGATCCCGGGAGGCGGCTACCTCATTGTTTTCGCCTCAGGAAGGAACACCATCGATCCCAGGGGACATCCACACACGAACTTTAAATTGGAATCAGCAGGCGAACATCTTGCAATCGTTCGGCCCAATGGAACTTCTATCGACAACTCCTTCCACCCTGACTTTCCCGAACAGTTCGCAGATATCTCCTACGGTCCCCAATCCAGTGACAGCTCCTTGGTTTTTTTCAGTCTCCCCACCCCAAACGTGGCTAATGGGTCAGGGTTTCCCGGTGTGGTCAAAGATACCAACTTCAGCGACAACAGGGGCTTCTACGATGTGCCACTGGGGGTTACGGTGACAAGCGATACTCCCGGAGCCATCATCCGCTATACGACTGATGGATCGCCCCCCTCTGAATCGGATGGCAACCTCTACACCGAACCGGTGTCGGTCGGCACAACTACCACTCTCCGCGCAATCGCCTACCGGCCAGGGTGGCTTTCCTCCAACGTCGATACTCAAACCTACATTTTTGTCGACGATGTCGCTCAGCAACCAGCAAATCCTCCGGGCTGGCCGGCAGACTGGTCAAACTCTGGCGATCCAAACGCAATCCACCCTGCAGACTATGAAATGGACCAGAGGGTTGTCCGTAACACCCTGCCTGGCTACGGCATAAGGGAAGCTCTCCTCGATATTCCCAGTGTCTCAATCGCGATGGAACCCCGCGACTTCCTTAATGCGGAAGGACAGGCGGCAACCGGAATCTATTCGAATCCCCGGAGCCGATTCGAACGACCGTGTTCAATTGAATATATTCGGCCCGACGGCATACGCGGCTTTCAGTATGACGCAAAAATTGAGGTCCATGGAAACGCAAGCCGGCGCGCAGCCCGCATGCATAAGCACTCTCTAAGAGTAACCTTCACATCGGAGTTTGGAGGACCCGGACGACTCGAATACCCTCTTTTTCCTGAATCTCCGGTCGAGCGCTTCAACAAACTCGTACTCCGCGCCTGCTTTACCGACTCGTGGGGACTGGTCTCATGGGCCAGTAACCGATACCGGCCGAACGACTCCCAGTATTTTCGCGATGTCTGGATGAAGGAAAGCCTGCGCGCCATGGGGCAACCCTCAAGCTACGGCAACTTCGTCCATCTCTACGTCAACGGCCTCTATTTTGGACTCCACAACTTCACTGAGCGCTTGGAGGACGATTTCTGGGCGGAGCACCTTGGCGGCGCCAAAGAAGACTGGGAGATTAACAAGGACTTGAGCGGCGGCGGCAGTCGGTGGAACCAGATGATAAGCATTGCCAACGGGAACATCGCCAGCGCCAGAAATTACGAGCGCATCCAAGACTACCTCGACGTGGTCAACTTTGCAGACTACATGCTCCTCCACTTCTATGCCGATTCGGAGGACTGGCCTCACCATAATGGTTATGCCGCGGCCAATACAGTGAGCGGCGATGGAAAATATCGTTTCTGGTGCTGGGATCAGGAAATCGTCCTCGATAAATATTCATGGAATCGTTATGGCGACAGCAGAGGTGTGGGGTCTCCCTTCCAACGCCTTCGCCAGAATGCTGAGTTCCGCATCCTCTTTGCCGACCGGGCGCAAAAACACTTCTTTAATGGTGGGGCGTTGAGCGAAACGGAATCGGCAAACAGATACCTATCAATAGCCGACCGGATAGATAAGGCCATCGTAGCAGAATCAGCCCGCTGGGGAGACACCCAAGCCACTACTCCGTATGGAAATACTCCAGGGTCATCGAGAGATATTGACGCTGACTATTACCCTCCTACTGTCAATCGCCCGATTTACTTCACCCGTGAACAGCATTGGCTGGTCGAGCGTGACAACGTGGTGAACAATTACATCCCCACCCTTCACGATCAAAGCGACTCACGGTCCATCATCAGGGAATTACGGGCAAACAATCTCTTCCCCTCTATCGACGCACCCCAATTCAGCCAGTTTGGAGGTGAAGCGCCGCTCGGCTTCGAACTGGGAATCACCGGGACAGCAGGAACCATTTACTACACCCTCGACGGCAGCGATCCGCGCATGAACGGAGGAGCAGTAAATCCACTGTCGAGATCAATCCCTACAGGAGCATCCGTAGACANCTTTTTNCCCTTTGAGGATCTTGATTGGCATTATTTGGACACGGGCGCACAGCTGAGCAACAGCAATGTAGTGGCTGGCCACGAATCCTTCGGCTCCACAGACTGGAAGCATCCAGATTTTGCTGATGACACATGGGAGGCTGGACCGGCGATGCTGGGCGGAGACTCAACTTCCGACATTAACGAAGAGTCTCTCGCTACGATTGTCGATATTGGCCCCTCGGGAAACAGGCATCCCACAATCTATTTCCGGAAACATTTCAATGTCGACGAGGCCGGTGGCTACACCACCCTGACCGCTGATGTAAAACGCGATGACGGAGCAATTCTCTATCTCAATGGCCACGAAATCGGACGTACGAACATGCCGGAAGGAACAATCAGCGCTCTAGATTTTGCTGCCACAGTAGCAGCGGGTGCGGCGGAGAATGCAATCAACCGAATTGTGTATACACTTGCACCCGGCCTACTCAGGAATGGAGACAACGTGCTTGCCGTCGAGGTACACCAGTCAAGCAGAGGAAGCGGGGACCTTGGAATCGACGTGCAGCTCACCGCACTGAGACCTGCTGATCCACCTGTGACTGTAGCNCTGAATGAGACCGGCACGGTCAGAGCACGCATCTTGAGCGCCGGGGAATGGTCTGCCCTGTCTGAAGCGTCTTTTATCCTGGGAACAACTGCATCCGCTGCAAATCTTGTTGTTTCTGAAATAATGTACAATCCCACTGGGGCGAGCGAGAACTCGGAATACGTCGAATTGATGAATATCAGCGACAGCGAGTCGATCGACCTGACGAACGTCCACTTCGACGCAGGTATCGATTATGAATTCCCCACGGGATTCATCCTTGCTCCGCTCGAACGCACGGTAGTGGTAAAGAATCAGACCGTTTTCGCTGAAACCTATCCCGCCGCAGGAATTAAAATAGCACCTGGCACCTTCATTGGAAACCTTTCCAACAGTGGCGAGGAAATCGTAGTAAAAGACAGCAGCGGCGTCGATATCCGTCGCTTCACTTACCGCGACAGCTACCCTTGGCCAGAGGGCCCAGATGGCATGGGCTACTCACTTGTGCTTATTTCTCCTGCTAACAATCCAGATCATTCCCTTCCNCAAAATTGGCGGGCAAGCGCCTCTCCCGGAGGGTTTCCCGGAGGCACAGACGCCGAAGCCTTTGTTGGCGACCCCGACAGCGACGGCGACCGGGATGGACGCACCGCTTTCCTTGAGTACGCCATGGCCCGAAGCGATGAAAACCCTGTAGAAGGCCCTCTATTTATTCTCGGATCCACGATCTACGACAATGGATCCGGATCGGGCCCACAGGAATTTCTAGAGCTCACCTTTACTCGAAACCTTACCGCCGACGACGCTCTCATTGAGGCGGAAACGTCGATAAATCTGGTAACATGGTTCCCGTTGGACGCCATTTTGACTGCGAGAATCAACCATGATGATGGAACATCCACGGAAACCTACAGGTCATCAGCATCGATCGATTCAAGTCTGCGCAAATTTCTGCGGCTTAAAGTCACGCGGAGGTAGGAAGGTCTGTCCCTTTGGGATCAGGAAATATACGGAATTCCAAGTCATCCCGGAAGAGAATGGCAACCTCTTCGACACGCCCTTTACATTTCCCGCAAACTCACTGAGCCTCATACCAGAAACGCCAATCGTCACCCCTTCCGCCGGTATTCCGTATTGATATTTAAAAACTCATTGGAGACCTTGAGAATGCCAATCCGCTCTCATTTATACCCATGAAATCCAGACTATCCTCTCGCCTCTCGCCATTTCTTCTCGTCCTTCTCTCATTGACAGTNTGCGGCACGCTCTTTGCTCAGAATCTCCTGATTGATTTCAGCTCAACTACTCAAGGCGGAGGCCCCGCTCCACAGCCCGGCTACCAGAGTTATAACGCCGGACACGAAATAGCTGCAGATTTTATCACCCGTAGCTATTCAGCGTTTGGCACTACAATTGACATAACTCCAGACTGGCCCAATACCACTGACAATCGCACCCGGCAGATGATCGACCGAGGCGGTGGCAACGATGCGAACTGGAACGATGCCAATGCTGACCTCAACCTTGTGACGGACTGGCTTGGAATTGACACAAGACCCAACAACGGTGGCAACGGTAACTGGGATGGAGCCAACGGAGGCGTAGCGACTTTCATGACCCTTACGATCGCCAATCTCCCAGCAGGCACCTACGGATGGACCTCCTATCATCACGACACTGAACATGTTCACACAAATTTCCAGATAGAGCTCTCCACGGATGGCGGCAACAGCTTCGCCAACCTCGGTCAAGATTTCTATATGTCAGACAGCACCCCGGGAGGAAACCCTGACTCCGGAAACGATGGGAGCGGCGGTGTTCAGGTCGGCCCTGATGCCGAGAGTCTGATTTCGACTGTAAATTTTTCTATCGAGGCGACCGGCGTGGACGAAGTCGTCATTCGTTTTGCACCTCTCAGCGGGGTTCTGGGCAATGCCGTGCATAACCAGCTTTGGGGAATCAACGGGTTTGAAATGACTCCACTGAGCGATGCCGATAAAGACGGTCTGCCGGACTCCTTCGAGCAGCTCATCGTTGACGTCAATCCGAGTGACGCAATTGAGACCATCGAAGATGTCATCCCGGGCGAAGATTTCGATAATGACGGTTCCAGTAATGCCGACGAACTAGCTCGCGGAACTAGCCCTGTGGAAGAGGATTCCGATGATGACGGATTACTCGACGGGGCGGAGGATGGCGGCGGCACATGGGTCAATCCCGGTCAGACCGGCACAAATCCGCTTATTGCAGACAGCGATGGCGATGGCCTGCTTGATGGAACTGAAAATCCCGATCTGCCACATGATTCTGACAATCCTGCCAGTCAACCCGGCACCAACCCCAATGAAGACGATAGCGACGGCGATGGAGTGAGTGACGGAAATGAAATTGTTGTGGACGGCACAAATCCAACAGACCCCGATGATTTCTACGACCCCTTTGCCTCAATCGACGGAGCACTCCTCGTTGATTTTAATTCCACTACCCAAGACGGCCCCGCGAACAATCAGGAAGGGTTTCAGCCCTACGATGCCGGGCACGAAGTCCCTGCTGACTTTATCACACGGTCTTACACTGCCTTCAATACCACGGTAACGCTCACTCCAGGCTGGCCGAACACTACGGATAATCGGGTGCGGCAAATGATCGATCGCGGCGCCGGCAACGACGCCAACTGGGCCAACACAAACGACGATGTCAACCTTGTAACTGACTGGATCGGTGTCGACAGCCGCGCTGGCCAAGGGGGCAACGGTAACTGGGATGGAACAACAACCGGAACGCCTACCTATCTCACTCTCACCCTTGGCGATCTCCCTCGTGGCACCTACCAATGGACATCTTTCCATCACGACACCGAGAATGTTCATGGATTCTTCCAGATCGAAATTTCAACCGATGGTGGAGCAAGCTTTGAGAATCTTGGTCAGGATTTCTACATGTCCGATAGCACCACCGGAGGGAACCCAAATTCCGACGACGCAGTAAATGGCTTTACTGGCACGGAAGATGGCGCAACAGGCGCAGGAACACTCACTTCAACGACAAACCTCGAGTTTACCGCCAGCGGTGATGATGTCGTTTTGCGTTTTGCCCCTCTCAGCAATATTGCAGTGCACCGCCAACTGTTTGCAGTCAATGGATTCATCCTGCGGCGCACAGGAGGAAACCGTTTAAGGATTACTGAATTTTCCCGTGATCCTATTACCGACGAACTCAGCATCAGCTGGGAGAGCAAGCCCGGAAAACTCTACAACCTCCGCACTACACTCGATCCTTCTTCAACAAAACCGGAAGACTGGGAAGTCCTTGACCCGCACGAAGACATTGCCGCTACTCCACCCCTGAACACTCTCGTCATATCTCGCCCCGCTGACAGAGAGCGATATTTCGTCGTCGAGGAGTTCAACGCCCCGCCCATCACCGTGTTTACCGAAAACTTCGAGACTGGAGGCGCCGGATGGCTCGCATCTTCCGAGGGAGCCGGAACCGCAACTGAGTGGGAGCTTGGCGCGCCTGACCCTGGTCTTTTTGGCGGCCCCCCTGCCGCCAGAAGCGGAACCCAATGTTACGGAACGGACTTGGATGCCTACTACGTTGAAGACACGCTTATTCGACTGCAATCTCCTCCAATCGATCTCAGCGAAATTGTCGGGGGGAATATCAGCTATTTTCAGTGGAGAGACATCGAAGAAGTTTTCGACAGTGCCACAGTAAGGCTCCTGGATGCCAGCAACAGTTCGGAGATTGCGATCCTCGCCGGTTCTCTCGACGGTTTGTCCACAAACTGGGAAGAAGTCTCTCACCCCATTCCTGCTGAAGCAGAGGGCATGACAGTAATCCTAGAGTTTATTCTCCAGACTGACGACATCGGCAATCAAGCGGGTCTTTATATCGATGACATCTCCATTCAGGGCCCTGCCCTCTAACAGAATTGAATGACAGAAGGTCATAAAGAAGGCGGGCGGGAGTGTGAAACACCCGATCTTGATCACGACTACACCCGGAAATCTGAGCATAACTGGACCTTGAGAGCTTTCGGTTCCGGTTTCTATGCCTGCAGGTCCCTCGCAGCGCCTTGACTAAAAAGGAAATTCTCTTCAGTAACGGCGGTCCTAAGCAGTAAGTCCCACATCGATATCCGCTCTTAACTACGAACTCATGTCAGACACCGCCCCCTCGGCCGAAACCAAGCACGATAAACTCATGGTCGTTAACCGGGGTGAGATCGCCATCCGGGTCTTTCGAGCCGCTACTGAACTTGGACTGAGAACCGTCGCAATCTATGCCGAGGAGGATCGGTTTTCCCGGCACCGCTTCAAAGCGGATGAGGCCTACCAGCTGAGGAAGGAAAAAGGTCCGGTCGGCGCCTACCTCGATATTGAGGGCATCATCTCTCTGGCTATCGAGAAGGGCGTGACTCTGATTCATCCGGGCTACGGATTCCTGTCTGAGAATGCCGATTTCGCCAGGGCCTGCAGAGACGCTGGAATTAAATTTATCGGACCTGATCCAGAGATGCTGGATGCGATGGGCGACAAAGTGTCTGCTCGCGCACTTGCAAAGAAAGCCGAGGTCAACACCCTTCCTGGGACGGAGAACCCTGTGTCGGACCGCGGAGAGGCACTCGCTATTGCCCGCGATATTGGATTTCCCCTGATCATCAAGGCCGCCTTCGGCGGTGGCGGAAGGGGCATGCGCGTTGTCGAAAAAGAAGAAGACCTCGACTCCCTTCTCGATCAAGCACAAGCCGAGGCGCAGAACGCCTTTGGCAATCCTGCTGTCTTTCTCGAGCGCTTTGTTGGTCAGGCAAAGCATATTGAGGTTCAGATCATGGGAGATCATCATGGCAACATCGTGCATCTCCACGAACGCGATTGCTCCGTTCAACGCCGCCACCAGAAGGTCATCGAAATTGCTCCCTCCGTCGATCTCGACAAAACAGTCCGCCACGAACTTTGCGCTGCTGCGGTTAAGGTGGCCAAAGAAGTCAAATACAACAACGCGGGCACCGTAGAATTCCTTCTGGATGATGATACCAACGAGTGGTTTTTCATCGAGATGAACCCCCGGATCCAGGTGGAGCACACCGTGACCGAAATAATTACCGGGGTTGATCTTGTCCGGTCCCAGATTCTTGTCGCACAGGGACACAACCTCTTCGAGGCGGTCGTCGACATCCCTGCTCAGGAAAACATTCCTCGCAACGGCTATGCTGTTCAGGCACGGATCACTACAGAAGATCCTTCAAACAACTTCTCTCCCGACTACGGCAGAATTCTCAACTACCGCTCTGCAGCTGGCTTTGGCATTCGTCTGGATGCCGGCACCGGAGACGCTGGTGCGGTCATTACGCCTTTCTACGATTCAATGCTGGTTAAATTGACCGCTTTCGGTCCGCGATTCGAAATCGCTCTCCAGCGAATGGATCGCGCGCTCCGGGAATTTCGGATCCGCGGCGTGAAAACCAATATACCCTTTATCGAAAACGTCATCCTCAACGAGACGTTTCGTTCTGGCAGAGCAACCACACGCCTGATCGACACCAACTCTGACCTTTTCAATTTCCGGCCACGCCGGGATCGAGCCACCAAGCTGCTGAACTACCTTAGCGACATAACGGTTAACGGCAACGATACAGCCAAGGGACACAAGCTCAGCGCCGCCCTGCCGAGCCCGCGCATACCAACATGTGATCTACGCGCGCAAATTCAACCGGGCTCCCGGGATAAACTTCTCGAACTCGGGCCAGATGGCTTCGCCAAGTGGATTCGCAACTACAAGCCACTGCTAATTACCGACACCACCATGCGCGATGCCCATCAATCGCTCATCGCAACTAGGATGCGGTCGGTCGATATGCTCAACATCGCGAGCTACGTAGCCCAGAAAACACCCAATCTCTTCAGCCTCGAAATGTGGGGTGGCGCCACGTTCGACACCGCGATGCGATTTCTGAAGGAGAGCCCATGGGATCGCCTTCGCGAACTACGCGAACGCATTCCCAACATCTGCTTCCAGATGCTCTTCCGAGGCTCCAATGCTGTTGGCTACTCCAACTACCCGGACAATGTGGTTGAAGGATTCATCAAGCACTCTGCGGCGGCCGGAATGGACATCTTCCGGATCTTCGACTCCCTCAATTACCTGCCCAACATGCAGGTGGCCATGGAAGCTGTGCGGGAACATACCAGTTCGGTTTGTGAAGCGGCTGTCTGCTACACGGGGGACATCGACGACCCGAAAAGGGACAAATATTCGCTGAAATACTATATCAAAAAAGCGAAGGAGCTTGAAAAAATGGGCGCCCATATCCTTGCGATCAAGGATATGGCCGGCCTCTGTCGACCTGCTGCAGCGACGAAACTGTTCAGTAGTTTACGCGAGGAAATCGGCATCCCCATACATTTCCACACCCACGATAGCTCCGGCATCAACGCAGCGTCAGTACTTGCAGCCTCCGATGCGGGGGCTGACATCGTAGACCTCGCACTGGCATCCATGTCAGGATCAACGAGCCAACCCAACCTGAATTCCGTTGCTACAGCCCTGAGCGGACTCGAGCGCGACCCCGGCCTCAGCCCCGACGCCCTGAATGCCATGTCCGACTATTGGGAGGAGGTGCTCGAGTTTTACACACCGTTCAACACAGCTCCACGTGCTGGATCCGCAGAGGTCTATATTCATGAGATGCCAGGTGGCCAATTCACCAATCTCAAGGAACAAGCCAACGCCATGGGTCTCGGTCACCGCTGGCCGGAAATCGCGCGTACGTATGCGGAAGTAAACCAGCTTTTCGGTGATATCATCAAGGTCACTCCAAGCTCCAAGGTCGTTGGAGATATGTGCATGTTCCTCATCACACGAGGCATCAAGCCTGAAGCCGTGACGAGCATTGCCCCGGGCTCTATCGACTTTCCTGAGTCGGTGATTGACATGCTGTGGGGCGGTCTTGGGCAGCCCGATGGAGGCTGGCCCGCGGATGTCCAGAGAGCCGTGCTTGGAGACAGACAACCTACGACCAGTCGCCCCGGCGATCTTGCCGAACCGATCAATCTCGAGACTACTCGCCGCGAACTCTCAGACACACTTGGCCGTTCCGCCAATGACGACGACCTTTACAGCCACCTCATGTATCCCTCGGTCTTTGCCGAATTCGACGAATTCATCAAAACCTACGGCAAATTACAGGGACTACCTACCACCGCCTTCTTCTACGGCCTCTCGGTCAGCGAAGAAATCTCGGTTGAGATCGGACCAGGAAAGGTCCTTTTCATCAAACTTATCGGCATCAGCGAACCCAATGCCGAAGGACAACGCAATGTCTTCTACGAGCTTAATGGAATGCCTCGTGAGTGCACCGTAGTCGACCGTGCCCTAGCCCCGAAAGATGCTGTGACACGCCTGAAGGGAGATCCGAACGATCCTCTTCAGGCAGTCGCTCCAATGCCCGGCATGGTCTCTGAAGTTAATGCTGAGGTAGGAACTAAAGTCGAAGAGGGAGATCCTATCATCACCCTCGAGGCGATGAAAATGCTTACTACGATTTCCGCCAGTTCAAACGGAACGGTCACCGAGATCCTCGCTCAAAAAGGCGACGCCGTTGAAACAGACGACCTCCTTGCCCGGCTGGAAAAGTAGAGACACCACAAAAGATCTTCACGTCTAAGGAGTCGGAGATCCAGACACCCTTGGTTGCCGCCTCCGGATGTGGATCGAAGGGCACGTCTTTCAGCACGCGATCCTGTGGCTTTAGTAAGGATGCCGAAAACCCAATGGGTCTCACGCAGCCTCAAACTCTTCAGATTTGCTGTAGCCCTACATCCGCATACCCCTCTTCCCATGAAGAGGTGGCTCGGGACGGAATCGAACCGCCGACACAGGGATTTTCAATCCCCTGCTCTACCAACTGAGCTACCGAGCCGAATACTCTGAAGACGCGGGACGTTGCGTGTAAGGACCCACGATGGCAAGGGAAATCAGCGAGAAGACCGCCAGAAACGACAACCGCCCCTTCTACGGTTTCCTCTATGCACCTTTTCCAGCCCCTTTCCTCGGCGGCTAGCTTTCATGTCGCTGTTACAGCCCACTCGTCTGACCTACTCATCCCTAATGCCGGGCCGCTTCTGACCTGAAATCGATCAGGGATGATTTTCCCGAATGCGGAAAAATTGCATCCTCCCTCGCTCCATTGCGTAATTGCGCTCAATAACTCCTCCCTGTCCGGCAATATCGGACTCATGGGTATCCCAATGAACGAGATCAACAGATCTCTCCACCGAGTATAATCGCCCAACCATAGCTGGAAATCGCAGTTTAAGCTGAGCCAGACCTTCGGCGGATACTCGACCCGCCATCACTTCCAGCCGGAGAGAATTTCCTGGTGGCGCAGTATGCACATGCAATGAAATCCCGTTCAGAAACAGGTTTGAAGGTCTAAGCTGCGCAAGCCCCCCCGGTGAGGCTGAAAAGCCNAAAACCACCGACTCGCCCGGCGCGATAGACTGGTTCCAGTCTAGGTTTCTTACCGTGTAGCGATTGCCAGCACGCTGAATGAGTTCCGCGTTCCAGAAGGAAGAGATCTCTTCCTCCAGCATAAATTCCAATTCCCACGAATTAATTGGGTGATTCGCCAGATTAGTAATCTTCGCTTCCCCGGTAAATCCGGAGCCCCAGTCACTCTGAACAGCAAAGTCTACCTCGGCCCTGATCTCGTGAGGAATCACGGGCCGGATGGCAGGACCACCTCCCCCATTACCGTTTCCGGTTCCATCACCAAAATCGATATCGCTAGCTGAAAAGAACGCCTCTCCTGCTGGATCGATACGTTGCCAGATCACATAGAGAACATGGTGACCTGTTCGCTGAGGAAGATCGACTGAGAACGTGTAATAGTGATCGTCCCTGACAGCTTGCGCCGCCCCGGGCAGAGCTTCGAGATCGTCCCAGTTCAGCGGCTGATCCGGGGACCAGCCATCCCGGGTAACAAAGGCGAGGAAATAACTGGGATCATGAGGAACCCACGCATCAAAGATCACAGGGTAGATTCCTGGATTGACCGAGGTAGCGGGCCAGTCTCCTCGCTCGAGGTTAAGCCCGGCATACTTCTCTCTCCCTGCTCCCGCGAGCTGACCGTCAGGGATGATCGCTCGGTAGGGAGCAATACTCTCTGGATCGTAATCGGGAACTACCCGGCTCACTTCATGCCAATCGTAGAAAGCCTGTGTTCCGGCCATCTCGATTGCATCAGATGAAACTTCACGATCCGGACTCTCTGGGTTTTCCTGAAAAATACGGTAGACCCGGCTTACTGGATCAAGGACAGATCCATGACCAAAGGCATCTCCCATGCCGCCTGCAAGAATGCCGGCTGCGAAAATCACCTGAAATCGAATATCGGTTAGAATTCGCCGCCGCAGGGAATCCTCGAAAAGGCATCTTCTAGAAATATTCACGAGAGGCTCGACCATAGCTTTTCCATTCGCCGAGGCGAACATAAGAAACGGTTTACACCCCACTTATTCCGTCGTTCCCTTAACTAGCTCCACAGCTTGACGGGCGAGCTGTTCAATGGCCGCCCAGTCTCCGTTCTCCACCAAAACACGGGGTGCGAGCCATGACCCTCCCACTGCGAGCACGTCGGGAGAAGAAGAATAGGAGATAAGATTCTCAGGACTCACTCCCCCAAGTGGGATATAGCGAACCCCCAGGTGGCGATAGGGCACCGCGATATTCTTAAGATACCGCAAGCCTCCTATTGCTTCAGCTGGAAAAAATTTCAGAACCCTGCAATCAAAATCCAAGGCCAACTCAATATCACTCGGCGTGGCAACGCCCGGTGCAAACGGAAGCCCCTCGTCCCGGGCGGCCCGCAGGACATTTATGTTGGTGCCTGGCGCAACACCGAAAGCTGCTCCCGCCGCCAGCACTTCTTCGACCTGCGATACCGAAAGAATAGTACCCGCCCCAGCAAGCATACCCGGGACCTCTTCTACAATCCTCCGCAAGCACTCGAGCGCTCCCGCACTTCGCAATGTTAGCTCCATGGCCGAGATCCCCCCTGCGAGCAGCGCCTTCGCGAGGGGGACCGCATGGGCTGGAGAATCGATCGTGACCACAGAGGCGATACCGCATCCACCAAGCTGCCGAAATACCGGGTGTATCTCCTGCTCCTTCATCACATCGCCTTACTTCTCTGGATCGTTATACGCTCCCCTCCTTCCATCACCTTGTAGGCTTGCCCAAGTCTCTCACAGGAAGCAACAAACTCGTCTGGCTTCTCCGTATTAAAGGTAAACATATCATAGTGGCAGGGGATAACCACCCCGGCCCCGATTGTATGTGCCAGCTCTGCGGCCTCTCTCCCGTTCAAGTTTCCCGCAACCTTCCTCTCCGGTTTATTCCCATTTATTGGGAGCAACGCGAGATCAAGAGGACTCCCCCTGAGCTGATCAACAAGCTCATCATGCCAAAGCGTATCCCCACTGTGATAGACCCGGAACCCTCCGAATGAAACGCAGAAACCAAGAAACAGGCACCTCCCCTGTGCATCCCGCTCGACCTCATTATGAGCCGCGGCAATCCCCTCAATGCTCCAAGGTTTCATGCTGGTAACCGTTGTCTCGTTGATTCCAACATAATCGATCATCCCACCGGTTAATCGCTCCTTTGCGAACTCGATATTCGCCTCCGGCAGAACCAGCGAAATTCCGCCTGAGACTTCTGAGATCGCACAGAGGGTATCTCGATCAAGGTGGTCAGTATGATTGTGGCTGGAGGTCACACTTTTGACGAAGCTCAATTGCGACGGGACAACGACCATTTCTGACATGCGCACGTGCGGCTTGTCAGTGCTCTCATACTTTAGTGAGAGCGAATCAGAAAGATATGGATCAAAGAGCAAAAAATGACCGTCCCATTTCAGAAGAAAACCACTTTGCCCCAACCACCAGACGTGAAAGCAATCCTCCCCACCTTCTGCACCGACCATGTCGTCGATAAGGAGATCATCTTTTTGCAACGGCTTGATCATCTCGCTACAGCCTTTTCCTCACCGCAGAGACTCCTTCGACCATGTTGCAGAGCTTCTGCTGCGCCGCCCAGCGCGCAGTCTGACTCAGTCCACAGTCAGGGGCAAAAACCAGTCGTTCTGGAGGAGCAAACTCGAGACAGGCTTTAACTTTATTTTCAATCATGGCAGGGGTTTCGATCAGATAGCTTTTCACATCGATCACCCCGACCGCTACATCCATCCTCTTTGCAACCTCCCCAATCACTTCTAATTCTGCATACTCCCTGTTTGCCATCTCAAGATGCAATTCGTCGACCTTTAGATCAAGAAAGTCTGGAAACAAGGGGCCGTAGCGACGATAGCCCACCGGGTGGCCTTTGAAGTTCCCGAAACACAAATGCGTGCAAAGCCTCGTCTTACCCACCACCCCTTCCACGGTTCTGTTGAAAATATCGACGAACTTTGAAGTATCTTCCTTATAGCCGTAACAGCTCATCGAAGGTTCATCGACACAGATCTCCTCACAACCTGCATCGACAAGATCTTCGAGCTCTCTGCGAATCAACGGAAGGAGAGCCTCCGTAAGAGCCCAGCGATCCGCATACACGTCCCCGGGGAGTAGCCGCCCACTCATGGTAAAGGGCCCTGGCACACTCATCTTCAAAGGATACCCATCGGGGGCCAGCCTCTTGAGACGGGCAAACTCCACGACGGTCCCGAGGCCTCCCGGAGCATCCAACACTCCATCGACCTCATGCTTGCCGCGCTGATCATGCGCCGGCGGACCCCATTTTCGTGGTGACTCTGCTTCCATTGCCAGTCCCTCCAGGTGACCGTAGAAACTGAGATTAAAGTCAAAGCGCGTCTGCTCTCCATCGGTAATCACGTCCAGCCCAGCCCGCAATTGATCACCGATGGCCACAGCCGTGGCGTCATCCTGCATTTCTCTGATATCCGCGGCCCCGAACTCGTCCAAACGACCAGAGCAGGACTCCAGCCATGCTGGGAACGGGTAGCTGCCTACAACTGAGGTTCGTAGTGGTCGATCCTTCATGATTATGTTCCTAGGTTTTCGTATAACTTCGCCATCCGACGCGAGTGCTCATCATAGGCTGCCTCGAAGAGCTCTTTCGAGCGATCCGCACCTGCGGTGCAGGCCGCTGCCAGAACCTTGGGCGACGCTCCGCCTTTCACCAATCTCTCTGCAACCTCTGCCTTGATTGCATTGACCAGAGCAACGCCTCCGAGTGTGGAGAGAGGCGCCACTTTCTCGGTTAGACCACTTATCTCCACTGCCGCGTCACCCACGGGCGCACCTGTATCAAGAACCATATCTGAGAAATCCCCGAGCTTCTTGCCGTCCTCGCGCTTCGCCTCGCTCGCATCGGAGTGCTTCTGACTCAACATTCCCACCACTGTCACTCCTTTTTCCTGCAACTCCTCCGCCATCTCTACGGGAACGACACTGGTCCCACTGGAAGAAATGATTAACGCCGAGTCGTCACTGGCTATGTCAAAGTTACGCAGGATCTTTCCCGCGAAACCCGCGACGTTTTCAAGGAACATCGCCTGCCGTTGCCCGTTGGCTCCAGTCGCAAGATTGTGAAAAGTAAGTGATAATTCCACAATGGGATTCCACCCGGGAAAAGAACCGTAGCGTGGCCACATCTCTTCAACCATGATTCTGCTGTGGCCAGATCCGAATAAGTGAACCATTCGACCACGAAGGATAGACTCCGCAAATCTATCCGCTATTCGATCGATCTTGTCTTGCTGTTGCAACACCGCAGTGAGGACCTCTCCGCACTTGGTCAGGTAATCTCCACTCGCCTTCATTTGTTTTCGCTTCGCTGCATGGCAAAATACGCCGCCCCGTAGGCCCCTGCCATCGGCCCCAGCCGGGCACGCCGAATTTCTACCTGCCCTCCCCCTGGGCGCCACTCAAATTCTTCCATTAACTTCTTAAGCGGTTCTTCAATCTGATCCCATGCCTCCGAGATCCCTCCTCCGATCAGGATCAGCTCCGGGTCGAGGATGTTGACAAAGGAGGCCACAGACACTCCCAACGCCTTGAGAGAGCGCCCCCACGCCTCTTTCGCAGAATCCTCCCCCAATCTCACTGCCTCGACGAGCTCTGCTGTGGATCCATAACGTCCACCGGTACGCTCACTGACGTTATGATTTCCTATCAGATCCTCCAAAGTGCCGGGCATACCGCAGATATCCGGCTTTCCCTCAAGGTCGAGAGAGGCATGCCCGAGATGCCCGGCCTTGCCGAAGTGCCCTCGGAGCAACTTGCCTTCTGCTACGATCGCGCCTCCCACCCCGGTTCCCAGCGTGAGAAGAATGACATTTTGAACTCCAGCAGCGGCTCCCTGCCAGATTTCGCCCATCAGTGCAGCGTGGGCGTCATTCAAAATTACCACGGGACGACCCAGAGCGTCTGGCCAATGCAGGCCCTCTAACCCGTCGAGACGACCAGGCATGGCAACGATTCTGCTGGCCGTAGCGTCAGCGAAGCCGGGAGAAGAAAGGCCGATCACCTCACACGTCCTTGAGTCCCGCTCCTCGAACCGGTCTACCATTCCCCTCACTTCCTCAACAAATGCCGGCAGGCCTTCCACGAACTCACCGTCACGAGTGGGAGCTGTTTCCTCACACAACAAACGGCCGCTGGACAACTCGAAAGCCGCGCCCTTGATGCGCGTCCCGCCAAGATCGATCCCAATTCCGAGTCCCCCCATCACTGCCTCTTTAGGTTCCCGACACACTCCACCCTCCATCAATCCTGAGGATCTGCCCTGTCACGAAGCGCCCTCCTTCTCCAAGAAGTAGAAGAGCAGCTCCATCAAGATCAGCCGGAACACCGATCCGCCCTCCATCGAGCGGCTGTTTTCTGCTCACGTATTCCATGATCTCATCATCAGTGCGGGCGCGCTCCGACATCGAGGTCTCCACCAGCGCAGGGGTGATGACGTTTACCCGGATTCCTTCTTTCGCGTAGTAAGATGCCAGTGATTTGGAAAACCCCTCAATTCCGGCCTTGGCCGCGGCATAGGCATGGGATGAAAAATATTCCGGTGACGGGAGAAAACTCAGGACACTTCCCATATTGAGAATTACCCCGCCGCTCCCTTGGAGCCTGAAGCGCCTCACTGCGGCACGATTCGACATCATCACTGACGTCATGTTCTGCTGAATAGTGTAGTTCCATCCCTCGTCACTCAATTCATGTAGCGGACCATCACCCGCCGAGCGCCCGCTCCCTCCAGCAACATGATACAATCCCTCAAGATCCCCGATTTCCCCACACGCAAAATCGAGAAACTGATCCACCGCACCCTTAGCAGCAGCATCCAGTTTTTTCCCTACTGCATTTTCACCGAGCATTTCCAGCGCCTCAGCGAGGCGCGCCTCCGAACGACCGCAGACAGCAACTCTTGCACCATGTCTGACGAGGGCGCGGGCTGCCGAGAGCCCCAGGCCACTAGTCCCTCCTACAACTGCGTAGGCTTTGCCGGAGACTCCTGCTTGCTCATTCACTCCCTCATTGACCGATACGGACCTCGATTATTCAAGCTTCACCTTATGAATCAGGATTGAGAAACATGGATTACGCTGACAAACCCGATCGACGAGCCTGCTAAGCGACTTCCGGCAGGAGCGAAGAGTGGTGATGCAGAATGGGGCTCTTTTCCCCCAGAGCAACAACGAAGCTAAAGCGCGCCCCAAACACATTCTCCTCCCCATTCTTGGTGATCCGCCAATCATAAATCCCCCCAATGACCTGAGAGCCTAGGGCATTTGTCTGCTCGACCACCGTTTCCTCACGCACCGTAACACTCACCTCTCTTTGGTCAGTGATACGGCTGAAGTATCCGGCAATCTCCGTCTCAGAGTTGTATATGCTTGGCGAAAACGTTGGGATCAGAACGGCGTCTTGCGCGTAGAGCGCCGCAACTTCGTCCAGTCTCATCTCATTCACGCCATCGATCCAGTTCCGGAGGATTTCTCGCAGACTCGTTTGGTTTCCTTTCATCGCGGGCGATTCTACGTGTTTCTTTCTATTCGGCAATGACTGCGCCTTTGACGACCTTAAAAAGAGGAGGAGTTTTCCCCTCCATCCATGACAAACTCGTAGTCGTGATTAATTTCTGGGAGCTCTCAGGGAGATAGTCCATCAGGGCGTTACGTCTAGATGGGTCTAATTCCCCAAAGACATCGTCGATAAGATACACAGGCGGAGCATTGCGCTTCTGCTCCAGCAAACGGCCCTGTCCCAACTTAAGCGCAAGCGCCATAGTCCTTTGCTGACCTTCACTTCCGAAATCTGCAGCACTTTTCCCATCAAGGGTCAGAATGAAATCATCCCGGTGAGGACCGATAAGAGTTCGCCCTTGCGCTCGCTCTTTTGCTGCAACTTCTGCAAAATCTTCAGCCAATCGACCAAATCCAGATCCCTTGTAGGAGAGCCCACAAAGATCTCCAGCGCCACCAACCCTTTCCTGTGCTTGCGCCACTGGCAGCGCCAGATCTTTCAGAAGATCCTGTCTTATTCTCTGGATTTCCTGACCGTGCGTCACCAGAAGCCCCGTATACGCCAACACCTGCTCCTCGTCCGGCTGGCGGTTCTTCAAAAGCAGATTGCGACTCTTGAGTGCACGCCTGTAACGAACCAGATGCCTGCGGTAGTCTGGGTTTATCTGGCTCGCCACAAAATCCAGAAATCTCCTTCTGACTTCTCCCGGCCCCCTCACGAGCTCGAGATCCTCATTCCCCATCCACACAAGCAGCCCTCCAGTCGAGAGATAATCGCCCTGAGATTCGACCCTTTCTCCATCCACCAGAAGCTCCAGCTCTGCACCCACCCGCTGCACTCGACGGCTTTGTTCCCAGCACTCCCCCGCTACACCGAAGCCATCGCTCTGGAACCGCTGGAGCTGTCCCAGCCGATGGGTCCGCGGAGATTGTAGCCTCACGAGAACGCAAATCGCTTCCAAAAGACTCGTCTTCCCCTGCGCGTTTTCCCCTAAAAAAACTGCTATTTCTTTCGGAATTTCGAGGGTTAAGGCCTCAAAACAGCGAAAGTCAACAAGGCGGAGGGACTCAATCACACCCGACTTTTTCCTGTTCACGATCTATCATCAATTCGAATCAGTCACTTTGCCCTTGAAATCAGTCCAACTAGAATAAATTTTGCACAAACCTAGCCGCCGGGTGCGCTGCCCCAACCAGCAGACCCGGACTTAACCCAGAACCTCACGATCAAAAGTCATGATCGAAGTTAAAAATCTTACAAAACAGTTTGGAAGCAAGACCGCCGTGGATGATCTCTCATTTTCCGTAGAGCAGGGAGAGGTCCTTGGTTTTCTCGGACCAAATGGAGCAGGAAAATCTACCACCATGCGGGTCATCACGGGATTCATTCCTGCCACATCCGGCGAGGTGGAAATCTGCGGCATTCCGATCGCCAGACAGCCTGAAGATGCAAAACGCAAGATCGGCTATCTACCTGAATCTGCTCCCCTCTACGAAGATATGACCGTGGTCGGCTTCCTGCGTTTTTGCGCGAGCATCCGTGGATTCTCAGGAGCGGCACGAAATGAGGCTGTCGATCGCGTGATCGAAACCTGCTTCCTGCAGACCGTTGTGCAACAATCGATTGACACCCTCTCAAAAGGCTATCGCCACCGAACATGCCTCGCACAATCACTTCTTCATGACCCGGAGGTTCTGGTTCTCGATGAACCGACCGACGGCCTCGACCCAAATCAGAAACACGAGGTTCGAAAACTGATCAGGGAGCTGGGAAAGAAAAAAACCATCATCTTTTCCACTCATATTCTTGAGGAAGTAGAAGCTTCCTGCACCCGGGCCATGATTATCGACCAGGGAAGAATTGTTGCAGAAGGAACTCCTGAAAGCCTTCGCAATGAAGGCTCCGGCTCGATAACGGAACTATTCCGCAAGTTAACCACCTCTGACGTCGCTGCCTGAATTCAGACACAACCACTTTCAAGCCATGTCCGTAATCGGTATCTTCGCTATTCTCCTCCTCACCGCAGCTCTGGTTGGGGGACCTCTTCTCATCTCCAACATCCGGGCCATTTTCTCCAGGGAGGTGAACTCATTCTTCACTTCGCCCCTCGCTTATGTGCTGATGTTCATTTTCCTCGTGGCAGTCAACGCCCTCACCTTTCTCTGGCCGGGGAGAGAGCTCATCGAAAGCGAGCAGGCGGCGCTAAAAGACTTCTTCTTCTACTATCATCCATGGATTCTGGCCTTCTATGCGCCGCTTCTAGCCATGCGAACTCTTGCTGACGAGCACAGGCAGGGCACTATCGAACTGATTTCTACCATGCCCGTCCGAACTATCGAGCTGGTGTGCGGCAAGTTCCTTGGCAGCTTTATTGTCCTCTTTGCGTCACTGTTCTTCACGACCTCCGTGTGGATCACGGTATCCGTCCTGGGAGATCCGGATCATGGACCAATCATCTCGGGCTACCTCGGGAGCCTTTTCGTGGGAGGCACCTTTATTGCTGTCGCCATTGCTGTCTCGGCGGTTACCCGCAGTCAGGTGATCTGCGTGGCTGTCTCGATTCCGATCTGCCTTCTCCTCTGCATCGTAGGTTTTGATCCCGTCCAAGATTTCTTTGCTGACAGCGGAGTACGAGTTCTCTCGTTCACCGGGGAGCTTCTTGCCTCAATAAGTGTGATGCCCGCTTTTGTGGACTTCTCGAAGGGACTCATAGAACTTCGCTATCTGTTCTACTTTGTCAGCGTAATTGCCCTCTGCCTGTTCATCACAAACACGGTTCTCCAGAACAAGAGAGCCTGAAAACCACCAAAGATTCTCTATCTCCGTCATGAAAGCATTAACTAGCTCGAAGACTCTCGCCGGAGTAGCCCTCCTCTGCATCCTCGTTGCCTCCTTGAATGTGATCGTCAAGCGATTAGCAACGATACGCTGGGACACTACGGAAGGAAACGTCTACACCCTCACGGAAGGGACTCGCTCAATCATTGAAAAAGCCAAGAATTCTGGCCGTCCTGTAACGATCAGGTTCTATATGAGCAACCCTGAAGACGTTCAGCTTCCCAAGGAGTATGTCGATTACTCCAAGAGAGTTAAGGATCTTCTGGAGGAATACAGCAAGGCCTCAGGCGAAGCCATCACGGTCCAGACCTTCACCCCGGTCCCGAATTCCGAGGAACAGGACGCCGCCGACCTTGATGGAGTCCAGTTGCGGGATCCCAGGATGGATATGCCCCAAAGCTCCAACCTCGACGACTACGACTACAACAACCTCGCCAGCCAACCATACTATTTTGGTCTGTCGGTCAGCAGTTTGGAAAAAATCGAAACCATCGCCTTTTTGAATCCCGACCTTGAGCGAAAGCTGGAGTATCAGCTTTCAAGGTCGATCAGCGCGGTGACGCGGAAGTCCAAACGCAAAATTGGACTTTTGGAGGGAACCGAAATGTCCCTCGGTGGAGCCCCCGGAGGAATGGGAGGACCGGGACGTCCGCCTTCTGTTATTTACCGAAGCCTCGCACGCGAGTTTGAAATGGTATCGATTCCCTTCGATGTAGGGCCTATGAAACCCGGGGATACCGAACACCCGCTCTCCGACATCGACCTTTTGTTGATCGTCCACCCGGTGAAGATTAATCGTCCGCAGTCACCGCAACCCGGCATGCCGCCGATGGGCAATACAACATTAGACCTGATTTCCAAGGAGACCCAGTATGCTATCGACCAATATCTGGTAAACGGGGGAAAGGCCGTTGCTTTCCTCGACAACCAGCATTTCGTCTCGCGCTTTTTCGATATTTATTCCGCAGAGCTGCCGTTCGCTCCGCAGGACCGCCATCCTCAGTGGTACAAGGACCTCTACAACCTTTTTGAGACCAGCGGATGGGAACACTACCGCTCCGGTCTGGACGATTTGACTGCCTCATGGGGGGTTGACTTGGGAGGTTCCGAGCAGCCAATGGTCTATGATCCAAAATACTCCCGCCCGGTCATGTTTGAGCGTCCTCTCAACCAGATGTTGCAGAGAGAGTTTCGCCTCAACCGGCTCCTCGGTCAAATTCCGACTCGACGGGACCAGCAGATGATCACTGAGCCTCTTTTCCGGGGCAATGGGCTGATGGCGAAATTCGAAAACGAATCACTCACTGGCGAGCACCCCGTCACGCGAGACCTTTCCTCTATCCAGATGGTAGACCCCTCTCCCATCATTGGAAGGCCGAGCACAGGATTGAAAATGCGCACTCTGATTTCGACTTCTACTCGCGCAAAAGCTGTTCCCGGAAAAATCGCGCACCTCCTCCTCAGTCAGGCTGATGGCCCGGAGCAGGTCGCCTCTAATTTTCAATCTGCGGGAATCAAACAGCAACGCTATCCGGTGGCAGTCATCTTGGAGGGCAAGTTCAAATCCGCTTACGCGGAGGACCCCACGAAACCAGATCCAGCGGAGGACACTCCCCCGCCCCCGATCTCTCCCACTCCCAGCGCACCTCCCATAGACGCACCACTACTGCCAGAGGGGGCTCCTGACTCCACTAACGTTCCAGCAGAAGCACCAGCAGAAGCACCAGCAGAAGCACCAGCAGAAGCACCAGCAGAAGCACCAGCAGAAGCACC
>PBAI01000005.1 GCA_002715825.1 Roseibacillus sp.
TCCCTCAAGATGGTGTCGCCAAGNAGNAGGGCAAACGGGTCGNNGCCAACAAANGTTCTNCCATGAGANACAGCGNCTCCCANGCCGTTGAGNTCTTTNTGCCAGACGAAGTGGATNTNNGCCATTTNNGANATNCNGCGNANCTTCTCNAGAAGGNNGAAACTGCNCGTTCTCCTCNAGACGTTNTTCNANNTCCCTGAGAGCTGTNNAANTGCTCTTCGAGGGNNCGTTTTCCCTGTCCGATCACTATGAGGATATCGGTAATTCCACTTTCTACACATTCCTCCACGACATACTGAATCGTTGGGGTGTCGACCACCGGAAGCATTTCCTTCGGGACGGACTTGGTCGCTGGGAGAAACCTAGTGCCGAATCCAGCGGCAGGGATGACGGCTTTTGTGACAGGCATTAATCAAAAGTGCAAACTGTGGAGTCCTTGCGGACAACCTGTGGCAAGATTGGAAAGGCGGATACACAATGAGGCAAGGAGGAACTGCGAAGTTCGTGCGGGTTCACTCATCGAGGATTCCTAAAATTCCTGAGGAGCGATGATGGGTTTCAGAACCTTGGCGCCGAGGGGGGTGAGATTGGAGATGATCTGCTCAAACATGTCCTCTCCGTCGTAGACGCCAACGATCGCGCCTCCAGACCCCGTGAACTTGGCAGAGGCCCCCG
The DNA here is from genome assembly GCA_002715825.1 of Roseibacillus sp. Lineage (GTDB taxonomy): Bacteria > Verrucomicrobiota > Verrucomicrobiia > Verrucomicrobiales > Akkermansiaceae > Roseibacillus_B. Next base: position 676 of record PBAI01000005.1, read on the forward strand.
CAGCGCGGGCAGCCTCAATCATGTTCAGGTTGCCTTGAGAGAGGTGGTAGATTGACTTTCGTAAATCGAAATTACGGTTGAGGAGCGGTCCAATCTCTTTCCCTTTGCCCTGAGACAGGAGGTCCCGGCATTCTTGAGCGAGGCATGCCCATTCGGCCATGGCGTCAACGATTTCCGATTCCCCGCGCGCAAAGCGACCGTGGATGTCGTTATGGAAAATTTCGGTATTTTCAGAGAGGTGAGGGCTGTAGGCGATATAGAGAGGGGGCAGGCCGGAGGGATCGAGTTCTTCATAGGCGCCATGGCCCATGTCTTCGAAGTGCTTTTCAGCAAAGTCCATGAAGACAAGGCCCTCGTAGGCCTGTACGACCCGGTCCTGCAGGCCTGCGGGAATGTGGAGCTCTTCGGTCTCAACGGAGAGGACCAGATTAGCAAGCACTGGTGCCGTGATCCTGACATCATAAAATTTCATCAGGGCTCGAAAGCAGGCCGTTATGATAGCGCTGGATCCGGCCATGCCAACATGAGGAGGAATATCACTCCTGTAGCGGATCGTGAAATTTCGATCGTGCAGCGACAAGGCGTTCTGGGTGCAATAGTCGTGGAAGCGCTTCACCGAGGCCTTGAGAAGTCGCAGGCCCCCATAGTAGCCGAATTTCCGGGTGTCCTGAACCAGACCCTCGAGACTTTTGAAGGCCATTTCATCTCTTCTTGCAGGCTGGATTTCCAGCTCGGGAGATTGCCATAAGGTGACGGAGGCCGAGAAGTTGCGGACAATGAAGGAAATGGTTTTCCCGTGATAACCGTCCGACGGATTCCCGATAAGCCCCGCACGGGGGTAGGACGTGGTTTGAATGACCATGAACGGGACGGGTTTACATCGAAGGGCGCCCATTTGGAATCGCGAAAATTATTGGGTTTTTCGCAGGCGCTCTCCATGGCAAGACAAGGTATGGACCAGACACTGCGATGGCAGGACAAACCCCTGATCGGGGTAGTGCACCTCAAACCCCTCCCGGGTGCTCCCCGTTTTGGAGGATCGATGCGCGAGGTCTGTGCGGCCGCCGTTGCCGATGCGCAAGCATACGAAGAGGGTGGCGCCCAGGCCATCATGATTGAGAATTTCGGGGATCTTCCTTTCGGAAGGCATTCGGTGCCTCCTGAGACTGTAGCTTCCATGGCGGTAGCCGCACACTCCATCAGGGAAGCGGGTTGCAAGCTTCCCCTTGGATTCAATGTTCTTCGAAACGATATCTCTTCGGCTCTTGGTCTGGCAGCTTCCTGTGAGGGGACGTTCGTAAGAGTCAATGTCCATACGGGGGCCGTGGAGGCGGATCAGGGAATCATTCAGGGCGAGGCCCACAGTAGTGTCAGAAAAAGGGCGGTTTTATGTCCGGGGGCAGGTATCTGGGCAGACGTTCTCGTTAAGCATGCAGTTCCAATCGGAGACCTTGGAATCGCGGAGGCAGCGCGGGATACGTTTCAACGTGGTCTCGCAGACGCGCTCATCGTATCGGGAGTTGCTACTGGTGAGCCCACTGGAGTCGAGGANCTCAGCAAGGTAAAGGGGGCTTGCCCGACTGCGCCTTTGCTCGTGGGAAGCGGGGCCCGGGTGAGTAATGCAAGAGAACTTCTTGAGTATGCCGACGGGTTGATNGTGGCGTCTTCTCTCAAGGTGGATGGGATCCTCAGTAACCCGGTCGACGTTGATCGGGTGCGTGAATTGAGAGCGGTAATGGACTGAGCTCCCGGGACTTCGAGTGAGAGATTGGAATAAGGATTCTTAATCCAGAGGGAAAGCCCGGGCGTTCGATCTCAGAAAAAGTTCCTCCGAACTGTAGAGTGTTGACAGGTTGTCGTTTCCGATCCCCGGCAAAGACAGGTCAGACTGAGAAGGAGAGAGGCGAACGACAGAAAGACCAAGAGAAGCGCTCACGGTGAGGAGAAGAGCGGCTACGACGACGAAAGGGTGGCCCTTGCTGTGGCAGTGCACCACCCGTTCGATACGGGCTCGAAGTGGGGCTCTTCCAGCCATCGCCATTGCTGAGGCAGGAAAAGCTGAGGACTCTGCGATGTCACAAAGTGCACTCGCGTAATTATCTGGGTTGGTCCCAGCGGCAATAACTCTGGCATCACACGCGAATTCACACTGCGTGACNAGCTTGCGGCGTAACCACCATACGAGAGGATTGAACCAGTAGACGACACAGGCGCACCGGGCGGCAAGATTGGTCCAGAGGTCGTGGCGGGCAACGTGACCCAGTTCGTGCATAAGCACCATTCGGAGGGTATCCCGCTCCCATCGATTGCAGTGCGGTGGAAGATAAATTACGGGATGGAAGAGCCCAGCCACGAAGGGTGTAGGAGTCTGTGGATGAATGTGGATTCCAACTCGACGGCGGAGGCCTAATTGTGAGCTACATTCCCTGAGAACCTCGGCGATGACAGAATCTTTCGAAGGAATTGATTCAGCCCTGAATTGGCGGAGACCTCTCCAGTCCACCAGTATTCGCAGGGTGAAGAAGATCATGCCTCCAGCCCAGATCAGTGCAATAGAATGAATTGTCGGCGCGGAGGCTGCAGGCGAATCNGGTAGAGGCAGGGCCGACAATTCAAGCGTGACTTTCGGGAGCGAGGTGAGGAGTGGCAGCGCAAGAAGAGTCATCAGGCTTCCCAAGGTAAGCAGGGGAGACTCTGCAGGGTCTCGCCGGCCTGTAACCCAGACGACAACGCCCGCAAGGAGCGAAAGAGCTGCGCTACTGAGAAGAAGAGACATCGTTGTGAGCTGATTTCTAAACGCCGCAAGGGGCTTACTTCTTCCGGATTAATTCCCGGATACTGTCGATTTCACTTTTGCTGAGCTGCTGGTCGCGTGGATCGAGGAGAGCCGCCACGAGGTTCTCAGGCTTCCCTTCAAAAAATGTGCGAAGGAGACTGTCGAGGGCAGTCCGCTTGGCTTTCTTGGGAGACCTCGCACGATAGACGTAGCGCCTTCCCTCTTTCAGATGGCTCACCAGGTCCTTGCCCTCAAGGGTAGCGAGAAGGGCTCGCACGGCAGAGTAGGATGGAGGATCCGGAAGGTTCTCCTGTACTTCCTTTGCGGTGCCCTGTTCCAGTCGGTAAAGAATTTCAAGAATCTGACGCTCGCGCCGCGAGACTTGGCCCTTTTCCAGACGATTCATGAGAGGGACCGTAGAGGAGTGCTATAAAACCTGCAATAGCTAATGTTGGAAAAGCAGCATAAAATAATTGACGCCTGCCTCCAATTGCTGCTTTTCTAGCACCGATGAAGGTGAAAGGGTTCAGCTTGCGCAACGGGATGAGAGGTCTCCTTCTGGGGCTAGGTCTGGGGCTGCCCATTTTTCTGAACAGCTGCGCGAATACTGATTCGTTGCAGCGTGGAACCGCCCCGGAAAAGAGATCCCGCACTCTGCCTGTNGGGGACTCGTCGAGTCCAAGTTCGTTGAGTGCCCCCGGGGATAACACCCTCGCTGCTTCACCAGAATACTTTCGTAGGCCAAGCCCGCGACCAGGCTATGCGACCGCATGGGGCCCTTCTCTCTCCTCGCAGATGACCTACACCAGCTTCCGGCGATCCAATGATACTCCGCATGGGGGCATCTCCAGTGTCTATTATAACGACAAGGAGGGAGTTGCTGAGATGACGGGGCGTGACTACTACACTTCAACCGGGCGCAAGCGAGCTGCTAACGGGTTGGTGGAATGGGGCATGCGGAGCGGATTCGGTATTCTCCGGAGCTATCACTCAGAGGGGAAGCGTTACGTCGTGGGACGCCGGAACGCAAAGTATTCCATTTCGCTGAAGAATAATTCCCGCTCTCGCCTTGAGGTCGTCGTGAGTGTGGATGGGCTTGACGTGGTCGATGGAAAGCCCGCGAGCTTGCGCAAGCGGGGTTACATTCTGGGTCCGGAGCAGACCGTGGAGATCAGGGGCTGGCGATCCAGTGAGAATGAAGTGGCTTCCTTTATGTTTTCCCCGGTAGGGGGCTCCTACTCCCATCTCAAACACGGGGAGACACGTAATATCGGGGTCGTAGGAATCGCGGTGTTTACGGAGAAGGGAATCGACCCGTGGAGTGGGCGACCCGCCGATGGTCCTCGCCGGTTTTCGGCCTCGCCTTTCGCGGAATCTCCCCTTCGGCGGGCACGGTGACGCCCAGCTTGATAACGTCGAAAAGGGCCATGGATTCAACTCTCCACGGAGTCTGGCCTCTCTGTGTCACGTTCCCGGTCGGGTCTCAGGGACGGGATCATTCTTGGTGTCATATAGCTCAAACCCGCATCGTTGATAATTAGCGAGAGCTCTGGGATGATCCTGTTCACAGGTGTGTAACCATACGTGATATACCGCCCCGATTGTCCAAGAGTAGCGCACCACGAGCTCAAGAGAGGGTCCTCCCAGACCTTTGCCGATAAAAGATGCGAGAAGGCCGAAGCTGAGAATTTCTACGTCCCCGTCACGATTGATCAATTCCCCATAGCCAATTTCGTGATCATCAAGAACTACCACGACGGTGGTTACAGGGTTGGATAGAAGATAGTCGTTCCAACGCTGTGTGGTCCATTCGGCACACGCCTTCCAGTTCCAGACTTGGCCAACTTCACGGTAAAAACGTTGATTCACTGCTCCGTCAGGAGGATCGATGACACGTAAGCACAGGCCCGCTCTGGGAGTGACAGGGACGAGATCGTCCGGTGAGTTCATTTGGAGATAATACGTCCTCACGAGGCGTGACAATGATTTGGCTTTCGTAGGATTGCGAGTCCTTGAAAAGGAATGACACTGAAGTTTCTGCCCGTCTTGGAGTTCTTTTTGACTTTAGGCTTCCAGTTTCCAGTGAGCGCGGTCTACCGTGGTGGTCCACTTCCCGGGTGATCGCGGGGTTTTCGTTCCGATGAAGGCCTCGAGGAAAGTCCGGACACTACAGGGTGGCGCGCCTTGCGAAAGCGAGGGACGGGTCGGCGAAAGCCGGGTCGGACGGAAAGTGCAGCAGAAAAAATACCGCTCCAAGCCTCGGCAGGGAGTAAGGGTGAAAAGGTGGGGTAAGAGCCCACCGCTCCAAGGGCAACTGAGGAGGCATGGCAAACCCCGCGTAGTGCAAGACAGAACAGGGGAAGGGTTACCCGCCCGCAGTATCCCCGGGTAATAGTCGCATCCTGCTTCGGCAGGATCCGCCCAAGGAGACGCGGGCGGAAGAGAAATGATTGCCACCCTGTGTCGGCCTAAGGTTCGGCACGGGAGACAGAATCCGGCTTACAGGGGAGTGGACTGTCTACGACTCGACAAGAAGCTGGTTATGGGCCTGGTTCGGAGGCTACGCAGGCCGTATCTCAGATGCGTATTGCACCGACATGGGATCGGATTTAAGAGGAAGCGTGCCTGAATTGGCTGAGAATTTGTTCAAGTCCCGGGATCTACCGGAGCGTCTTGGGCCGATGACCGTGAAGGAGTTGCGGCAGGGGCTCCGTCGGGGCATTTTCGTCTACCCCTTTATTGGCATTCACCTTCTCGCGATCGTCGCCGTAGCAACTGAATTTCAGATGAAGGAGGTCGAAACCTTCACCGAGTATGCCGGGCTTCTTAATCTCCGGCTCTTTTTTCCCGGAGAAATGTTCTCCGGGGTCTTCTGGGTGGTGGTCGGGGTGGTGTGTCTTCTATTGATGCCTCTAGGTGGGCTTGCATTGATGGGGCAGGAGCTCGACAAGGGGAACCATGAGCTTCTGCTCATGACGCCGCTCTCACGGTGGAAGGTGGTGTGCGGCAAGTTTTTTGCGCTCTGGGGACTATGTCTTCTCACGGCCTCCACCCTCTTACCCTATCTTATCGTTCGTTATCTTATCGGGGGTATTGATGTCTGGCGCAACGTGATCATGGCCCTGACCGTCGTGCTGTTTTCTGCAATGATGTCCGCTGGGGCAATCGGGGCGTCCTCCTTCAAAAAAATCTCACTGCGAATTATCACTTTGCTCCTCTTTTCGGGTTCCATGTTAACATCCCTTTTAATTGTAGAAACGGGAGTAGCACTTAGCACCAAGAAAGCGGGGGTGGTATTTAACCTCAATGGACTTTCCGTCGCTTTTTGCTACATCATTCTTGGTCTGGCCCTGGCACGCTCACGGATCCGGCTTGTCGTGCATCACTACGAAGTCAAACCCAGCTGGATGATTTTTGGTACTCTCCTGCTCACGCCTGTGGTCGTTTTGATGGCGACGCCGATGACATTGGGTCATGCAGGAGGGTTAGCTTTAATCGGGATGGGCCTGGTGGGATGGTTCGCTGACCGTAGTCCCAAGGCCCCCAAGTGGGTTGAAGCGCCCATGGCGTCAATTCCGACGATCACGTCTGGTCGAGCGAAGGGCGAGTCGCCTCCTTTACCGGGCACTTCGGTCCAAATTGGGCCGGGGAAGCGAGATTCCGGGGCCTAGATCGCATTGGGGTGGCAAGTTAGCCAATGAAGGGGTAACTATCAGTTCTATCGATCTTATGGGTTTGAGAATCGATTTCCAGTGAGAGGGGGTGTAAGTTAGCATCCTCACAAGTGCCACCTTCAGAACAGAATGAAACGCAAGGCTTGGAAAGTCCGGGGCCGGGTCGTCGTCAGTGGATCTCCTTCTGGAGCTTGATGGGCCTGCAGGCCCAGAATGCGTTCAACGACAAAGCGCTGCAATTCACGCTGGTGCCGCTGGGGGCATGGGTCGCAGCCATGGTGGGAGCACAATGGGGGGCGACGCTGCCTCACTTGCTGGGAATGCTGATTCTTCTTCCCTTCATTCTGTTTGCTCCGCTTGCCGGGTGGGCGTCGGACTCCTTTTCCAAGACCCGGGTGATCCGGCTAGCCGCTTGGATGCAGTTGGTGGTTTTCGCAGTCGTGCTCTCGAGTTTCCGAATGGAGTTCCTGCCGCTCGCGGTCGCCTGTTTCTTCTTTCTCGCGGTACAGTCGACCATTCTGAGCCCGGCCAAGAACGGCATCATCAAAGAGCTTCTGGGTTCCTCGCGGCTTGGGTTTGCAAGCGGCATCATGCAGATGTTTACGATTCTCGCTATTCTCGCCGGACAGATTCTCATTGGTATCTGGTTTTCGTCGAGACTTGAGGCCACCGGAAGTGGCTGGTCCGCGGGATTGTTCCCCATGATTCTTGTGAGTCTTGGGGCGGTGGTGACCCTCGTGATGGCATATATGATTGAGGTAGTGCCAGCGCCCGCGAGAAAGCCCTTCCGCCTTTCTCTGGCCGTTTCCCATTTCCAGCAGCTACGCCAACTTCTCAATTCGCGGCCTCTGCGGCTTAGTGCTCTGGGAATCGCCTACTTCTGGGCGTTCGGGGCCATCGTGCAGTTTATTACGCTCCAGATCGCTGGGGAACTCTACCCTGACGGGCATCCAAATTTCGGTAGGGCGACGTCCTACATGATGCTGGCAGCCAGTGGCGGTATCGGAGTCGGGAGTATTCTTGGGGCGCTTATCAATAAAAGGCACATAGAGCTCGGACTCAATCCCCTTGGAGGAATCATCATGACGGTTTCCAGCCTTCTGATTGTTTTGGCCCGGCCCGAATCATGGTTCTTTTACACTGTTCTCGCGATTGCAGGCTTGGGAGCAGCTTTCTTTTTTGTGCCGATCAATGCTTTCCTGCAGGATGAGTGTGACCCTGACCAGAGAGGGAATATCCTCGCTGGTTCAGCGCTTCTGAATTGCCTTGGGATGGCTGGAGCAGTTGTTCTCCAGCTTGCGATGCTGAAGCTGGGCCTTTCGCCTGCCACACAATTTCTTCTACTAGCTCTGGTCTCGGTGATGGCGACGTTCTACGTCATGCGGTTGCTCCCGAGAGCCTTCGTGAAGATGCTTGCGTTCAGCGCTCTGCGGGCCTTCTACCGGATCGAGACTATCTACCCTGAAAGGATGCCTGAAAAAGGGGGCGTTCTTCTGACCCCGAATCACGTTAGCTACCTTGACGCCTTGATCCTCACTGCTGCCAGCCCACGGCCAGTACGATTCCTGATGGTGAGCGACTATTTTGAAAAGCCCATAGTGGGGAAGGTCGCCAAGCTCTTTGATACTGTACCGATTTCCAGCAAACGCGCCAAGGATGCGATTCAAGTCGCAGCGGCGGCGGTAAAGGAGGGGACCGTGGTCTGCATTTTTCCGGAGGGAGAGTTGTCTCGCAGCGGGTTCATGGGCGAATTCAAGCGTGGAATGGAATTGATCGCCCGCAAGGCGGATTGTCTTATTCAGCCGGTGTATCTTGATGGTCTCTGGAAGTCCATTTTCTCTGCCGAGCGGGGGAAATTTTTCTGGAAGAAGCCGAGGGCTATTCCCTTTGGAGTGCGAGTGGCTTTTGGTGAGGCCTCGCCCGCAAAAGAGTATCGGGCCGGGGATGTCAGGCGGGAACTGAATATCCTCGCCGGAGAGGTCTTTGCGAGGCGACACGAGTCGGCCGGGACGGTGAAGGACTTCCTTCGGCAACGACATCCCGATCACCGGGCCCTGCACTGGGTCAACGGCCTCAAGGTCTATTCCTTAACCTGGGGGGAAGTTCTGAAGCTCCTCGAACAGGGACAAGATCCCTCCCTCTTGGCCCACGGACATCCCGGGGCAGAGCAATGGCTGGAGGATTGGCGGTCTCTGGATGGATTGGACGAAGAGGAATGGAGAGGGCTTTTACTCAACGCCCATCAGTTGGCGGATCCTTATAACCTTGGGGACGGAAAGGCTGTGGTAACCATCGACTCCTCTATCCCGTTGGCGGCGCGGCGGGTCTGGGGCCTCCTGCTGCCGGTCATTACGCGTGTCGGTGCCGTGGTCCTTGGGCCGGACGACGGGGCCGCCGAACTGGGTCTCCTGTCCAGAGAGAAAGTCATTCTACGTGATCTGATCGGCACGGCTCGGATGCGTGAAGTTCACCGCATCGCCGGGGCTGCAGGGGTTCCGCTGACGCTCTATCTGTTTGGGGAGGGGCCCCAGAATGAAAGCGATGCCGGGAAGGGCATCTTCGTGGCCCACGAGTCATCGGGCCGTGTACTCAGTTTTTCCATGCCACCTGACCCGGTCATCCACAAGGGGGACGTGGCACACCCAGGCTGGATGGAACAATCATATGGACGGATGCTGCCTGGATTCGTAGTCCATGGAATCGAGGAAGGTGTTGAACTAAGCGGAAGGATGCTGTCTCAGAAATTGGTATTGCCGGGTTGTTCGGTGGACGAACGAGGGTTTCTCACGGAGTCGTAATGGTGAGACGTTCGGCCGGGTCTGGTCAGTTCCCGGTGTGGGTTCTGGCGATGCCTATTCTCGACGATCGCCAGAGAGGCTGACTGAGCCTCTGCTTCAGGGGGCAAGACGTTCTCCCAGCGTCTGGATCATCTCACTGATGACTTTCCCCACCTCAAACTCATCGGTAGGAAGATCGGCTGTTATCGTTTCTGAGCCGGGATCGGAGTAGCCCTCGATGATCTCTTTCTCTCCGTTAACGACGATAGTTATTCCGTCGTCGGCAGGTTCTTCACTGATTGTTTCGCTTACTACGGCGATCTTCGGGTCGAGGACGCCTTTGATGGCCTCGGCTCTCCCGGGTGACAGCCCATAAAGAACAACAGATGTGACAGGATTGTCTGGAGCCACAATTTGTTTTCCGCGCATGCCTCCACCAACTGGGCCATCGCGTTCAGGAATCAGGAGAAAGGCTGCTACGGCGATGAGCGTAACCGCAGCCATTGCCCCAGTGAACTGAGGCTGGGCAAATAGGCGCGAAATTCTTGCAATGAACGATTCATCGCGACCCTTGGAGGTTGCGTTGGAAGTGTCATTTGTTCTTCCGTACTGGGCCTGAATACGATCACGAATTTGATCCGGGATGGGCGGGACATCTTCGCCTTCTTCAGCGCTAAAGCTTTTTGAGAGCAGGGCTTTCAGCTCCTCGTACTGGTCAGAGGGTTCAGATTTCATCATCCTTTCCCCTTTCTACCGCAATCGATTTCACGCATTTTTAACTTAGCAGGCATTTTTGTAGCTTCGCGAGAGCTTCCTCCAGCGCCTCATTGAGAATTCGGCGTTTTTTGGAAATAGAGTGAGAGGCTTCGAGCCCTAATTTACCGAGAACTTCAGGATCCTCGCACAGCTCGCCCATGGTTGCACTCTGGGAAACATAGACGGTAAAGATCAGCTGCCATTGGCACTCGGTGAGGATTTCTCCGCATTGCCGGTATATTTCGTCGAAACTCAGAGCGCCCAAAGACCGGCCGGGATCTGCACTCTCGTCTTCGAACTGCATGGCACCGTCTTCTCTCTCGGTAAGGTCCTCGAACGAACTCTGGGTGTTGGGCTGGTTTTTCAGAGCGCTCTGCCTGCGGCGCCAGTCGATGGCCCGAAATTGCACCATCTTGGAAAAGAGAGGGATCACCTCCTCGAAGACAACAATCGACTCGATGGGAGCTTTTCCGTCCTTGGCTCGCTCGCGGGCAAGCTCGGCAAAAGTTTCGAGGTATACGTCCTCTGCGTCCTGATTTCCCAACCCTTTGCGGAGGAGGAGATGAAAGCCGAACGGACGCAGGATAGGATCAAGATCATTCCACTCCCGGTCTGAGAATCCACCTTTGTTCTTCTTCTTGAGGCGGCCAAGGTCCAGGTTCCGCTCGTAACGCGTATCTTCCGGATCGTGCCACAGCTGGGGATTTTCCTGCTCAGTTCGATCAGAGGAAACGTTGTGGCGGGAGTGGTCGTAGGCACCCTCCATCGCTTCGGCTGAGAATTCAGCATCGGGCGGCCGGGACTTGTAGCGATCGAGAAGATTTTCGAAGATCTCCGTAGTGAGGGATGCCGCCGCTCCCTCGGCAACGAGCACGCCCTCTACCGGTCTCCTGGCCCGGCGGTATGTCGCGCGCCAAAGTTTTTCGAAGAACTCAGGATCAACCTCTCCAGAGCGATTCATAGCAATATTCCCTCAGGAAGGGTCTAGAAAACAGTGCCTGTTCCCTAAATCAAGGACTGTTTCCTCACGGTGGAGATCTTTGGGTCCACGTCATTCCGCTCAAAAAACTTGGAAATCATTTCCTGTGCACTCCGGTTGGGATAACGTGCTTCAAATGTGGTCAGGAGGTCGTTCCCTTAAATCTGTCGCCTATGCCGGTATTTTCACGGCATTGCAGGGCAGTGTTACTGGTCAAACCCCCTTGTGTGATCAGCAACATCCGGGCAATCCGGAGTTAATAATGGGAGCGGCCTCCTGCTTTTATAACGAGATCAATGGGGGCCAGACGTTGATTCAGTTAACTTCGGGAAGTATTATTCGTTGGGACAATCTGGGGTTACAGGATCCTTCCAGTAGCCTTGTCTTCGAGTGGCTCGGTGGTCCGGACGCTACCGGAGTGGTCTTGAACCAGGTCGAGCAGGCTGGCAGGCAGGAAGCGGTTCTCGCCGGAAGCCTTTCTTTCCCGGATGGCCATCTTGTTATCACCCACCCCAACACGGGCCTGAATATTCTGGGAGCAGTAGAGGCTGGGTCTGTGACCGTTGTTACCCAGAACCTCGATGCTCAGGCCTCCGTACAGCTGATGAGTGGAGAGGCTGCAAATTTCATGAACGCGGACCCGGGGAGCCGGCTCAACATTTTTGGAGGGAAAGTTTCTGCGACATCCGGGGATGTGGTTCTCGGGGGAGCGGCGGTTCTTATAGGGGGTGGTGATAACGGAGGTAGCGAGATTCTTGCACCTGCGGGGGCGGTGAGAATCTTCGGGGGGCAAAGTTTCAGACTCCTGCCCGAGAGCGGCACAGCTGGTTCGGCCCGTATCGAACGGTTACCTGGTAGCGTTAATGGCAACATTCTGAATACTCAGGTTATTCGCGCCGGACAGATGGTGGAGATCACCAGCGAGGCGGGAATCAGTAACAGTGGTGTTCTTCAGGCAGACCAGCTGGGCGGGATAGTGATGATGAGAGTTGACGAAGGTGGAACTCTTATCAACGAAGGGGGCGCACTCATTTCTGCGGATATCATCATGCCGTTTCCTACCCCGGGCCCCGGAGCTGTTCTGAATCCAGATCGAGGAGATGCTCCCTCTGCTCTGAGCACAGGATTGAGCCGGATTCCAGTGGTCTCGAGTCCAGGACAGTCAAAGAGTTCAAGGCGAGTCATCGTCCGGGAGTCGGCCCCGGTGACTGGAAGCGCAAGCTCCCAGAGACAGAGAGCCAATCGGACCGAAGGGGATTCCAAGGAGCGTAAAAACGCCCTTGCGGGTAATACGGCGAGAAGGACCGGGTATCTGGCGCGTGGCCGGAGTTTCTTTGGAATCCGAGGCGGCTCGACGGCAAAGAAGCGGTAACGGGGGGACACTCCACTGGCCGGAATCTTGTCGCGATCAAGCGGGGGCTGCTGCTATCAAAAGAGAAGGGGGAGAACCGAAGTTCTCCCCCCTCTGTTGGGTTGCCTATGGAAATGGGTTTACTTGTTAAAGATGTTTTGGGTGGACAGCTTTTGAAAGTATCGACCTTCCCGGCAGGGTGCGTCAACCTTGAAGTTGCGTGTTTAGTTCATCGGATATTACGTTTACCCGAATCAAAAAGAGAGATTACGAGAGAGCGGATGAAGCAGAAATATGCCCGGGTCGTCGACATTCCCTCATAGAAGCAAGCAGCGATGAAGTCTTGTGGAGCAATCAGTTCTGGATACTGACGGGCCGGTGAGGACGAAAGGATTGCGGCCGGGAGACACTCACGTTACTACCCCTGAAGTCCTTGAAACACTGAGACACATTATGAAAATTTTGACCTTCCTGGCAGCCATGATCACGTCCGCGGTACCGAGCTTGAGCGCTGCTGAAGACAACAACCGTATTTTTGAGTTAAGAACATACTATGCCAACGAGGGGAAGCTTGACGCTCTGCATGCGCGATTCCGTGACCACACCTGTGAGCTTTTCAAGAAACACGGGATGCGCAATGTCGGGTATTGGGTTCCCGTGAAGAATGATTCCAATACGTTGATTTACATTGTCTCGCACGAGGATCGCAAGGCGGCGCAAGCGTCATGGGGAGCTTTTCTCAAGGATCCAGCGTGGGTAGCTGCCTACAAGGCTTCAATTAAGGGAGGGAAACTTGTTCGTAAGATTGACCGGGTATTCCTCACTGCCACGGATTACTCCCCTCCTCTCAAGGTTACCGCTGAGAACCCCAGCCGACTCTTTGAACTCAGGACCTACACGACTCACAAGGGCAAGCGGGCCAATATCAACAAACGTTTTCGCGATCATACATGCGCCCTTTTTACCAAGCATGGGATTACCAANCTTCTGTATTGTGACCTGATGGAAGATCAGCAATCCGCAGATGTCACCCTCACTTACCTTATTGCTCACAAGGATGAGAGTGCTCGTGCTGCGTCGTGGGAGGCCTTTCGAAATGATCCGGCGTGGCAGGCTGCCCGCAAGGCCTCTCAGGTAGACGGGCCGATTCTAATCAAAAAAGGAGGGGTCCAGTCGACTCTGCTTATTCCAGTGGATTACTCCGCAATGAAGTAGCGCGTCCTTCATGGGCGCGTTACTCAGTGAGATGGCTCCGGGCAGGGGTAACCTTCCATCCGGAAAGTGTGACTCTGCAGGGGGGCCTTGTCTCACGATTCCANAAGTGATTAGTTTGTGCATCATGTTCCGCCTTTTTGCAGCTCTGTCTCTGGCTGGCTTCGTTTCNGCCGCAGATCTCCCTTCAAAACCAAATATTATCTGGATCATGTGTGATGATCTCGGATACGGCGATCTGGGATCCTTCGGGCAGGAGACTATTGCGACCCCGCGACTTGATGAGATGGCGAGGCAAGGAATGCGATTCACTGATTTTTATGCGGGATGCACGGTGTGCCGGCCTTCCCGACTCTCTCTCTGGACGGGCAAGCACATGGGGCATACCCCCATCTCCTCCAACGCAAATTATCACTTCAAGCCTGAGGATATTACGGTGGCCGAACTTCTCAAGACTGCTGGTTATCGCACCGGGGGGGTTGGCAAGTGGGCAATGGGAGGTGTCGGAACAAGTGGGTTTCCACTGAAGAATGGATTTGATTTCTGGATGGGCTATCTCGATCAGGGACAGGCTCACAACTACTATCCCACTCACCTATGGCTGAATGAAAAGAAGTTCCCTCTCGCCGGTAACGTCATTTCTAAACATCCGGGCGCGCGTGGAAGGGTAGCTTCCCAAAAAGTTACCTGGTCTCACCCGGTCATGACTGATCAGGCCTTCGGCTTCATCAGGGAGAACCGGGAAGAGCCCTTTCTCCTTCATGTGCACTGGACGATTCCTCATGCAAACAATGAGGGAGGTCGTGTTTATGGAGACGGTATGGAGGTGCCGGATTACGGTATCTATGAAAAACAAGACTGGAAAAATACGAGCAAGGGGCAAGCTGCGATGGTCAGCTGGATGGATCGAGATGTTGGCCGGCTTGTCGATCTTCTTCGTGAGTTGAAAATTGATCATAGAACTCTTGTGGTCTTTACCTCTGACAACGGGCCCCATTCTGAGGGAGGGCACAAGCATGAGGTCTTCAATGCCAATGGACCCCTGCGTGGATTCAAGCGGGATCTCTACGAGGGAGGTATCCGCGTTCCTGCTATTGCGTGGTGGCCCGGGGTGGTAGAACCTGGGACCACTTGTTCTGAGCCGCTAGCCTTCTGGGATTTTCTCCCGACGGCCTGTGAGCTGGCCGGGGCAGAGGTATCTCAACCTGTTGACGGCATTTCGTTCGTGAATGCGCTCAGAGGCAGGAAGCAGCAAAGCCACGAGTATCTTTACTGGAAGTTTGGCAGTAAAGAGGCTGTGAGGGCCGGAAAGTGGAAGTTGGTTCAGACTACTCCGGGGAAGCAGCCAGAACTTTACGACCTCCATCAGGACAAGGGAGAGCAGCGTAACCTTGCGGGGAGAGAGGCAAAGGTCCTCCAGCGGTTGCAGGGTTACCTGGCCGAGGCCGTGAATTAGTAACAGGGCGCAGAGTCACTCGATCGTGTCGCCGTAAGGGAGTCTCAATTCCCGGGTTCAAAACGGTAAGCTTGCCAAGTGTCGATACGGTCTCTAAATCCCGGCTCATGGCAGAAACATTGCGTTGGGGCATCCTGAGTACAGCAGGAATTGCGTGTAAGAACTGGGAAGCGATCAGAAATTCCGGGAATGGGACTGTAACGGCAGTGGCAAGCCGCGATGCAGCCAAGGCGCAGCAGTTCATTGATGACTGCCAGAGCGAGGTTCCTTTTGATAACGTGCCGCGGGCGATCGGTGGTTACGATGAAATCATCACTGCGGATGATGTGGATGCGGTATACATTCCCCTGCCCACAGGATTGCGCAAGGAGTGGGTCATCAAGGCAGCCAACGCGGGCAAGCACGTGATGTGTGAGAAGCCTTGTGCGATCAGCCACGAGGATCTTGTGGAAATGACGGATGCTTGTGCGGCCAACAACGTCCAGTTCATGGATGGGATCATGTATATGCACAGTGACCGAATGCCGAAGTTGCGTGCGGCCCTCGATGATTCTTCTAATGTTGGCCAGATCACCCGGATCGCCTCGGCCTTCAGTTTCTGCGCCCCACCTGAATTTCTGGCAGGAAACATCCGGCTCAGTAGTGAACTGGAGCCGGCTGGTTGTCTTGGAGATCTGGGTTGGTACACTATCAGGGCGACGCTGTTCGTGATGAATTATGAGATGCCCAAATCCCTCCGGGCCACCATGCTTTCCAGTGCTTCAAGAGATGACAGTCCTGATCAGGTTCCGACTGAGCTGAGCGCCGAGCTGTTTTTCGATAACGGAATCTCTGCGACTTTTTACAATTCCTTCCTAACCAATCATCAGCAGTGGCTGCATGTCAGTGGCGACAAGGGCAATATCCGGGTTGATGACCTGGTTCTTCCCTATTCGGAAGGTGAGCTCGACTTCCACATTAATAATGCCCAGTTCGTGATTGAGGGTTGCAAATTCACCATGGAAAAGCATCTCCGAAGGGAGTTCGTTGCGGAACCTGGAGGAAATGACCCTGCTGCTCAGGAAACCAAGCTCTTCCGCAATTTCGGGGATCTCGCACTTGGCGGAGCACCTGATCCCTTCTGGGCCGAGGCGGCTCTCAAGACTCAGATGGTTCTCGATGCCTGTCTTGAATCAGCTCAGAATGGAAGCAAGCTCATAGAGTTCTGAGCCCCTCCGGAATCTAGCCGAGTAGAGATTCGACCACTTCTCCAAATTCATCGGTAAGCCGGAAGTCACGACCCTGATGACGGAATGTGAAGTCCTTGTGACGCAGTCCCAGGCAGTGGAGAAGAGTAGCATGGAGATCATGAACGTGGACTTTGTCCTTTTCAGCAAAGTA
Organism: Roseibacillus sp.; assembly: GCA_002715825.1. Taxonomy (GTDB): domain Bacteria; phylum Verrucomicrobiota; class Verrucomicrobiia; order Verrucomicrobiales; family Akkermansiaceae; genus Roseibacillus_B. The sequence continues at coordinate 17,037 of PBAI01000005.1, forward strand.
ACCAAATTCATCGGTTGCCCCATGCACAATCCCGGGCTGAATTCCTCCCCCTGCCAACCACATTGTGAACCCGTGCGGGTGGTGATCCCTGCCAGCTCCCTGCCCATTGCCCTGAGACATCGGGGTGCGCCCGAATTCTCCGCCCCAGATAACAAGGGTCTCGTCCAGAAGACCACGTTGACGCAGATCGGTTAGCAGAGCGGCAATAGGCTGGTCCACTGACTGGCAGCGGTTCGTATGCTCCTTCTGTATGGAACCGTGCGAATCCCACCCCTTATCATAAAGCTGAATAAAGCGGACTCCCCGCTCTGCCAGCCTTCGTGCGAGAAGACAGTTATTGGCAAAAGACGCTTCTCCGGGTTTCGCCCCGTAAAGTTCACGTGCTGAGTCCGGCTCATTGGAGACATCAGTGAGTTCCGGAACAGCCACCTGCATACGGTATGCCAACTCATACTGGGCAATCCGGGCGGAGATTTCAGGGTCATTGACGGCAGCGTGCCGGCGTTGATTCATCCATTTCAGGAGATTGAGCTGGCGACGGCGCTCGGACCGGCTGATTCCGGGAGGATTAGCAATGTGGAGGACAGGGTCGCCAGAAGTGCGGAAGGTCGTGCCCTGGTGTTCGGAAGGAAGAAAGCCTGCTCCCCAGTAACTATCGAGAAGCGGTTGGCGGTTCTGGCCCGAAACGAGGACCACGAATGAGGGAAGGTCGCTGTTTTCCGATCCGAGGCCATAAGACAGCCAGGAGCCCATCGAGGGTCGTCCGAAACGTACGCTTCCCGTGTTCATGAACATCACGGCGGGATCGTGGTTAAAGCTATCGGTGTGCACGGAACGAATGACAGCGATCTCATCAATAACCTTTCCGACGTGGGGAAAGAGGTCGGAGACTTCGGTTCCACTCTGTCCCCGGGACCGAAAGTTCCACGGAGACCCCTTTATCTTGGGCCGATCCTCTTTGATCATTGCGAACTCATGGTTCCTGATGAGTTCCGGAGGCATTTCTCTTCCGTGTTGCTTCGTCAGAGTGGGCTTTGGATCAAAAGTATCCACGTGAGAGGGCCCACCTGACATGAACAGGTAAATGACTCGACGAGCTCGAGGGGCGAGATGCTGAAGACCTGCACTTTTCCCGCATTCTGCCTTGAACATGGAGGCAAGGGCTAACGACCCAAGAGCGAGGGGAGCACTTCCAAGAAGTTGCCGCCTGGTTATCTCGTGGCTGACAGAGTCAAACATCATTCGCGTGTCAGCGTTTCGTCGAGATTCAGCAGGATCGCAGCCACGGATACCCATCTGTCGGCACCTTCACCTTCCTCCGCAAGAAAGGTAAGGAACATTTTGCGCTCTTCAGCATCAGGTGGTCGGCTCAGACAAGTCTGGAAGGCATACTCCAGACGCTGGTGTTTTCCAGAATGAGAGCTGATGATGCGATCAGCAAAATATCTGGCACATTCGTGGAAGATCGGATCGTTCAGTGTGACAAGAGCCTGCCGGGGGGTGTTGGTTACTGAGCGCCTTGTGACGCAGACTTGGCGAGATGGAGCATCAAACGATGCCAGCGAGGGATGAAGCAGCATGCGTTTCCAGTAAGTGTACATCGACTTACGGTGGCGATCATCCCCGGTAGAATCTTTCCAGGAGAAATTGGAATTCCCGGGTTCGTTCTGGCCGGTTTCCTCGTAAAGCCCCTCAGGCTGCATGGGAAAAACCGGCGGTCCGCCTACCTTGTGCACAAGAAGGCCGCTTATTGCGAGAGCGTTGTCTCGAATTTGTTCGGCTGCATGGCGAGAGCGCGACATGCGGCCAAGCAGTTGGTTTGCAGGATCTGCCGCTTGCTGTCTGGGAGTCTGAACAGAGGATTGCCGGTATGTTTCCGAGTTTACAATCAGACGCACAAGGTCCTTTCGACTCCATCCGTTGCTTTCGAACTCAATAGCGAGCCAGTCGAGGAGTTCCGGGTGAGACGGCTTTTCACCCATCACTCCAAAATCTGCAGGTGTCGCCACCAGACCTTTACCGAAAAAATGCTGCCAGAGATAATTGACGGCTACCCGGGAGGTGAGGGGGTGTTCCGGTTGGAACAGCCAGCGAGCAAAGTCCAGGCGAGTGGCATTTTTGCCACCGGTGATAGCGGGAAGAACGGCGGGGACCGCCGGGAAGACACGCTGCCCCTTGTCCTTGTAGTTGCCCCGGATGAGAACGTGCGTCTCGCGGGGGATAGGAAGCTCGTCCATAACGTGGACTTTGAGAGGCTTGCCTTGCAATTCAGAAAGCTCGGTTTCGAGCTTCTGGATTTCAGCACCTGCAGATCCGATCTGACCCGGGTCGGTGAGAGCCTTGCTGTAAATCCTGACATTACGAAGTTCTTCTCTGAAGATAAACGCGTTGGGGGTTCTCGATTTTGTATAGCCTGCTCCGATGGCGAGGGGTCGAGTGCTGACGGAGATTGACTGAGGTATGCGGCCGACCAATCGCGCCGCCTTGTCCTCGACGCCGTCGATATAAAGTTTCAGAGATTGTCCTGCCTCGAAGACGACCGCGACATGATGCTCGATACCGTCATTAACAGGAAAACTTCCATGAATCTCAGCTCCGTTCCACGTTTCATTGGTTGAAGAGATCCACGCAAAGAGGTGTCCTGGGCGGCTGTGCTCTTGGGCCTCTCCACCGACGCCAAAGACAAAGCTGCGGGTTTTGCTCTTCCAGTCATACTTGGATGCGATATCTGCTACTTTTTCCCGGGTTCTGATCATTGCAGAAATTGTCAGATCGCCAGTTGGTGCAAACAGGGTGGAGTCGGCCTCGGTGTGGCCCTTGCTCCATGTTCCAAGAAGAGCCGGGTCTTCTGGGGAGCTCGCGTCTGGTAGGTTTTTTCGGAGTGCTGCAATCCGGGATTTCAGGATCCTTTTGCGCTCGTTGCCTGTATCCGGGACAAAGTCCATCAATGGGCCGTGGGTGTTATATCCCGATCCGAGGTGAGGCACGTTGTTAAAGATCGCGAAGAGCTGATAATACTCTTCCTTGCTGATGGGGTCGTGCTTGTGATCGTGACATTCTGCGCATTCCAGAGTCAGTCCAAGCCAAGTTCGGCCAGTAGTCTTCAGGCGATCTACCACCGTCTTAATTCGGAATTCCTCCTTTCGTGGATTGTTCCCCTTGGCCTGCATTGCGTTACGGTGGAAGCCTGTTGCTACTTTTTGAGATGTGCTTGCTCCGGGTAGAAGGTCGCCCGCTATCTGGGCGATAGTAAACTGGTCGAAGGGCTCGTCCCTGTTGATNGAATTGATGACCCAGTCGCGATAGGCCCACATGTTGCGTGTCCGGTCGGCAGCATAGCCTGAGGTGTCAGCGTAGCGGGCGAGGTCGAGCCAGTTCTGAGCAAGCCGCTCTCCGAAATGAGGTGATGCCAGAAAGCGCTCGACCAACTGAGACCAGGCCCCAGGAGACGTGTCGGATCTGAAGCGGTTCACTTCTTCCTGAGTGGGAGGTATTCCCCGCAGGTCAAAACTGAGGCGGCGAATCAGGGTATGACTAGGGGCTCGGGNCGACGGGGACAATCCCGCCTTCTTGAGGCGTTCATGAACAAAGTGGTCGATAGGGTTGATTGCTCCGGGGAGGGAGGATTTCCGAGGTGGTAGAAACGCCCAGTGGTCGGTTTCTGTTTCCCCGATCGACCGGAGATGGGGCAGAAGGGCAAGAAGGAGAAGCGCGGCTAATCTCAGGGAGAAAGGCGTAACGGAAGAATGAATACTCCCAGTGGTTTTAGATTTCTCCTTCACAGCTTTCAGGATCGCCGCTCTTCTTCAATGTCATAGACATCAAACCAGACGTAAATAGGGTGACCGGCAGGAACANACATCGGGATATAGTCCTCAAGAAATTCCTGAAGCTGGATTGGAAGGTCGCAGATTCGTTTTCCGCGCATGTCGTTATTCCATTGAATGATTTCGCNGCGCTGGTGCGGCTGGGCGTTGTCGGTGATCCATCGTCCAACCGATTCGTCATCGGCACCGGTGGATACGAATTCCCTGAAGGACTCCGCTGTGAGTCCAGTGAATTCGAAAAAGAAGTTATCGAGAGGGCAGTCGAACTTGTATTCTCCGAGCGTGCCGGCAAGCGCCGCACGGCATTTGTCGAGAGTTCGGGCGGCAATGACGTAGCCACCAAGAGTTGCATGCGGGCTGCGGGGATAGTCACCTGACTGAGTAAAATCAGAGTTGGGCACGTTGATGATTCTTGCCGCCTCTCCAGCGGGGTCAAGACACCGTTGTTTCGATAGGGGCGCTCTGAGGTGGGGGCAGGAATGAAGCAGCGAATTGCCCTTCGATGGCTCTATTCGGTATCCAGTCTTTCCAGCAGCTTCTTCCACCCCTTCATGGATCGGCCAAGGTTTTCGCGAGCGCTCCCGCGGATCCCATAGTGCTGCAGCCCGATGGGACCTTTCCAGCCGATNGCCTTGAGCTTCTGGAGCAGAGGGAGGACGTCGTAAGTGCCCGTATCAAGAGGTCGTATGAGGGTATTCCAAGCCGTTCCCCCAATATCTGCACCATTGATCGTGACCACGAAAAGGTGGGGGGCTGCTTCCTCAAGGCGCTTGTCGAGTTCCTTTCCGTCGACCTTGAGGAAGTGGCAGAGATTGAAGGTGACGCCCAGATTAGCGCGATCGGCAGCCTTGACCAGTCGGACGCAGTCCTGCACCCGGTCGGCATAGGCTCCGGCATGAGGGTAGAGTGCAAGGCGGACCTTCGATTTGCTGGCGTGGTCGGCGAGTTCCTGGAGTTTTGCTACCACGGGAGCGTCAGTGGTTGTGGAGTCTGCGGGCCGTCGCCCACCCACGTAGAGCCAGATGATGGCCTCCCGGCCCTTTGCCTCGGTGATAGCCCTTTGCAGGTTGGAGTTGTGAGTGACCCCGTCTTTGCGGACCTCAATACCGTTGTAGAGTGGAGCAAATGTGATCCCGTGCTTGTCCACGGCAGTGAACATTTCGGGGAGGCGGGTTGCCCCGGTGTAGCCGATGCCGGAAAAGCCAAGCTCCTTTACAAGGGCAGCCTGCTGTTCATAGGACTTGGTCTGCCCGTCCCGAGTACCGGTATCCATCGCGAAGAACTTCCACTCGGCGAGACAGAGNGGAGAGAGACCGGTCAGGGCGACAAGGCAGCAGAGGAGGCGAAATTTCATGATTTCTGAGTCAAGGAACTCATTAAGAGCAGTTCAAGCCCGGAGTCGCNAGGCAACCTGAATGCGTGATGGGAGTTCTTACGGCAGAGGAGTGTTGGGCTTGACCGCGTTATCTGGATACCTGCCGTTGAAGACCATCATCTGTTCCCGGGTTTCAGGGACTACGAAGGATTCGTCGATCTTCCCGTTGCTGGCGGTGACAGCCTTCAAGTCGAGTTGGAGGTATCGCGCAAGGAAGGGGTAAGCNGCCATGCGCTTTGAGGGTCCGTAGTCGTGTTTCTCGTCAGGAAAGTGGGCATTGGTAACCTTGTCCNGGGCACCATGGAGTTCATAGATATGCTGGATGAAGGGGAATTCGACCCTGGGAGTGTTGAGGGTCCAGTCACTGCCGTTGGAAATCAGGAGTTGTGGGCGCGGGGCAGCGAGGGCGGCAATTTCAACATTGTTGGTCTTGTGGGTTCTACTCCAGTGGATTGGCATTCCGCTTTCGCAATTGCAGCCCCCGAAAAAGTGGGCGGAGACTTGGCAGACCGGAATGGTGACCGCCACCCGTTCGTCGATGGCGGAGAGGATAAAGGTCTGTGTTCCTCCCCCGGAGCATCCGGTCATTCCGATGCGGGAAGGATCGACGTCGGGGAGGGTCAGGAGGAAGTCGAGTGCGCGCATGCTGTTCCATGTCTGCAGGCGGAGGATTTCGGGCGTAGCCCGGTGGTCCCAGCCAGCTTCTTTTGAGTCCCCATAGCCCATCATGTCATACTGGAAGACCGCAGCGCCCATCCGGGCGAGGACCGCGCAACGGATCTGGCGCGATTCACGAAAGCGGCCTCCATGGCCATGCGGGCAAAGAATTCCGGCCAGCTTTCCCTTGAACCCGGTGGGACGGTAAAGTGTGCCGGTGACGTAGAATCCAGGGGAGCTTTCGATTGCAACGTTTTCGGCCTGATAGCCTTTATGGACGCGTTTCTTGATGAAGCGAGGATTGAGGGGGGTACGTTCTGGGAGGGTGGAGAGCTTGGCTCCGGCCAGGATGCCGGCCTTCACAGTCGCCTTGCGCTTTTCCCAGCTTTCGAGGTCGGGGGTGGCGGCTTGGAGTCCGGCCAGCTCCTTCCTCGCCGCCTCCTGGTCATGAGCGTGGCCCTTGCGCAGTCCTTCAGAGAAAAGATATGAATGAGCCAGGGTTCCCAGAAGGACTACNATGGCAAAAGGGAGTTTCATTTCTTCAGGGTCGGGTTCAATCCCCGGCAACTCAAGAACGGAGATTAAGAGCTGGGCCCATGCTGAGATTCGCTNCAAATGCAATTAGGGGCACTTGCTCGCTGGGTAAAAGCGCTNTCTGTCTGACCGCTGCACANAAGATTCTGCTAAAATCCCGGGCGAACCTTCCAAAGCTGTGATTCACTTAGTCATGCAGCGATGTTCTTTTGTCTATTCACTCTGCTCCATGTTCCTCGCCCTGACCATAATCGGCGATTTGTCCGCCCGCGATCACGTCCTGACCATCGGGGGAGGTTATTCTCCGGCTGGCAACCAGGTCTCCTTGGAGCGGAATGTGATTTTTTTCGAGAAGCTCCGGGCCGAGAAGTTGGGAGGCGATATCAGGCATGACCTGTATTTTGCGGATGGGAATTCGCCGTTACCTGATCTCCAGTTTGAGCCGGAAGGGAGAGAAGTTCCCCGAGCTAATCTTTACATGGCGGGGTTGTTCGGATCAGAGAGGGGCATCGCGAATCATTATCGTGACAACGAGCTGAAGAATACCCGGGACCTTTCAAGCCCTGACGCGGTGGAGCGATGGTTTGAGGAGGAAGGGTCAAAGCTTGAGTCTGGGGANCGCCTCATCCTTTACGTCACCTCCCATGGGGGTCGAAGTGGGAACAAGGACAACAAGTTCAACACGAAGATCTGGATGTGGAATCGTCGGACCCTCGAAGCATCCCGCCTTGCTGGTTGGATAGCGAAGCTCCCCGAGGGGGTNAGAGTCATGACTGTGATGGTCCAGTGTTATGCGGGAGGGTTCTCCCATCTCATCTTTGATGAGAACAATGAGAAGAAAGACAGTGTTGCTCGTCGCGTATGTGGGTTCTTTGCCACGGTCTGTGACCGCGAAGCGGCTGGATGTACCCCGGATGTGAATGAAGCCAACTATGATGAATTCAGCAGTCACTTCTGGGCGGCNTTGCGGGGTAAAACCCGAATGGAGGAACCGGTGGGTCACTGCGATTATGATGGGAATGGGAAGATCTCATTCGAGGAGGCGCACGCTTACGCCATTCTAACTTCCCACAATATCGATATTCCGGTTAAGACGAGCGGAGCGTTCCTGCGGGTCCACAGTCGCCTTCATTCCGAAAAGGAAGAAGAGGAGGGTCTGCTGGGTCTGGAAACCCCTTATTCAGTTATTCTGGAGCGAGCTGGCAAAGTAGACCGAGCAGTCCTGGAAGGGCTCTCCATGCGTCTCAATCTGAAAGGGGAAAATCGCGGAACACAGGCGCGGGACGGAGTGTCAGCTTTAGCCAAAAAAATCCGGAAGGTGGAGGAGGAGAAAAAAGCGCATAAAAAGAAGTTCGATTCGGCGCGGGGAGTGCTTTCGAGAGATATCCGAAACCGTTGGCCNGATCTCGAGAACAGGTATAGTCCGGGGGCGATTCGCCTCCTCAGTAGAGAGAAGAGGCAAAGCCAATTCGTGTCAGCGGTTGAGGAGCACCCAAGGTTTGAGGAGTGGTCAAAGTTGAGGGCAGAGCGCGCCAAACTTAGCGATCGCGACCTTCAGCTCTCCAAGGAGTATGCCAGTTGGCGGAGGTTCCTGCGGGCGTTTGAAAATGTGGCTTACGCGGCCAATCTTCCCGTCATTTGTGGGGAGGCTGTGGTGGGGACCTATATGNGGNTCCTNGCGGCGGAGCAGGAGGGNTTTTCCGGNAATTAGGGAGAGACNCTTCCTTNGATNGCNTTGANNGTGTGGCATGGCNATTCTCTCCGAGGTCAGGANTNGGGTTGAGTTGATCAGACGGAAGCGGTGGGAAACAACTCCTCGAGAATGCTGCTCCAGCTTCCGTTGCGCGAGGNACACCGGTAGTTTCTCAGGTGACTCGCGGCATTTTCGAGGAGCTGACTGCAGAAGTGAGGTTCAGATTCGCCTCGATGGAGGAGGATGCTGAGTGCTTCCGTATCGCCAAAGGGGAAAAGTCCCGGATAGTCCTCCCCCAGCAGGCTGGTGGAGGCATCATTGCGGGAGGCCACGATTGGGATTTGTGCGGCAGCGGCCTCGTTCATGGCACACCCTCCCCCTTCCTGCAAGGAGGTGAGAGCGAAGAGGTCGCTCGAAGCGATCAGCCGGAAGGCCTCCTCTGTTTCGAGGGGCCCAAGCCACTTGTAACGCGGGTTTTCTGCCTCCTCCCGCTCGACCTCAGCAGTAAATTGTTCCTCCAAGATGGATCCGGCGTGAAGGATGCGGATTCTTGAGGCAGGAGGGAGGAGTCTGGAGGCCCGGGCGGTGCGCATAGGGTCTTTCACCGCTCGAAGGTGGCCGACTACACATACCAAAAAGTCGTTTCCACTCCGTTGGTTGCTTCCCCTCAGGGCGGGATGGTCGGGGGCAGAGAGGGGGATAACACGAGCCTTGGTCTGGTGATGTTCGGGGAGACGGGCGAGCGCTTTGTCCTGATAAACCACGATAAGGTCAGCCATCTGGAGAGAGGAAAGAGAGTTTGGCGAGAGGCTGGGGTAGAGATCGGTCCCCGTGAGGGCTACGACTACCGGAGTTTGGCCGTGGTTATGACACTGTGCCACGGCATGGTGGCTCTTCTCTGCATTGAGGGCGATCAGGAGATCAACATTTGTGCTCTCCCATTCAGAGGCAATCCGGACTTCGTGGCCAAGGGCCGAGAGTTCAGCGGCCCAGCGCATCGCACTACTGGTATTCCCGTTGTTCAGGGAGCCGGGAGACACGATAAGAATGTTCAAGACCGGCAACCTTAAGGCCATCCATGGGATACGCAATAATGGAGGCAGGGTTCCCCGGAATGAGCTTCCTAGTGCGGCGCCTGTGTGCCCATCTGTAAGAGAGTCATGATGAGGGGTAGTGCAAGCCTGCCAGAGTGTCTCAATCAGTTTTTCATCCAATTAGGGCAGTCATATCCTGAGGCAATATTGACGAGGGATTCAGAATGGGCTTTTGTGGGCCTTCATGAAATTTGAGTATCTACGATTCCTTTTCCTTGGGTTTATCCTGACTACTCCTCTCTGCGGGACGGAAGGGCTGCAGGTGACCGAGACAGAGAAGGCAATTACGATAACACGTGGGGATGTGATGGTTCTGACCTATCACAAGGCGGAGGTGCCTCCTCCCGAGAAGGCAGACCCCATTTATAAGAGGAGTGGATTTATTCACCCTCTATGCGCTCCTAATGGGGAGCCGGTAACTGGTATTCATCCTGCGGATCATTACCACCACCTCGGGCTCTGGCATGCCTGGGTGAAGACCAAGCACGGCAAGGATAACCCGGATTTCTGGAACCTGAGAGGCCGGACGGGGCGGGTTCGTTACGTGAAGACGATCATTCTCCATGAGGGTTCGGACAGGGATTCCTCGGTTGGATTCGTGGTGGAGCAGGAGCAGGTCGCTTACAAGGGTCCGCAGAAGAAGGAGACCGTAGTTCTCAAGGAGCAGTTCGGGATCCGGGTGGAGTATGTGGATGGAGAGAATCGGGTAGGATATCGTATAAAGCAGACCAACGTGAGCAGCGAGAGCCTGGTGCTCCCTGCCTATCGCTATGGGGGTTGTCTGGCCTATCGAGCACCGCACCACTGGGATCGGACCAACAGCGATTATCTCACCTCGGAGGGCCTCGATCGGACTAACAGCCATGCCACCCGGGCCAGATGGGCGGCAATGTGGGGGCCGACAGTCAAGGGGCTCGCCACCCTTACGGTGATGATCCATCCGGAAAACCGGGATTTTCCTCAGCGTTTGAGAACTTGGCCCCCGAGCAGTCACAATGGAGCGATTTTCTTTAATGTCGTTCCAACTCAGGAAAAGGCCTGGGAGATCAAGCCGGGAGAGCAGATCACGGAGTCCTACCTGCTCACGGTCAGTGATGGAAAACCGGACAAGGACAAGATCGAGAAGAGCTGGAAGGAATGGGCGGGTGATGCCCTGAGGCAGCTTGAATCGTTGAAAAAATCCCCGTAGCCCCGATTTCGCGTTATTCGACAACTACGCTATGAAATTCCTTCTCCTCTTTCTTGGCCTTTTAGTCTGCCCGGCAGGGCTGGGAGCGACGCGACCTAACATCCTGCTTATTCTTACCGACGATCACCGGTGGGATGCTCTTGGCGCAAAGGGGCACCCTTTCCTCGAAACCCCCAATTTGGACCGGCTCCTTCAGGAGGGAGTGGATTTTACGAATGCCTTTGTGACGACCTCTCTGTGTTCGCCGAGCCGGGCCTCTATTATCACGGGGCGCTATGCGCACAACCATGGGGTGGTGGATAACTACCATCCAGTTCGGAAGGATCTCGTCTTCTTTCCTGAGCTCCTGCAGAAGGCGGGCTACGAGACTGCTTTTATCGGAAAGTGGCATATGGGAGATACCGATGAAAAGCAGCGGGGTTTTAATCACTGGGTAAGCTTCAAGGGGCAGGGCGTCTACTGGCCCTTCGACAAGGGTCTCAAGGTCAAGGGGCGGTATGTGCCTCAGGCTAACCGGACCGGTTTTAACGTGAACGGAACCCGGGTGGCGCAGAAGGGCTACATTACCGACGAGCTCACGGACTATGCTCTGGAATGGTTGCGGCCGCGCATTGAGGCAGAGGCGGACAAGCCGGAGGATCGCAAGCCCTGGTTTCTCTATGTGTCACACAAGGCTGTGCACGCCGACTTCCTTCCTCCCAATCGTCATGCCTTCAAATACGAGCAGGAGCCTTTCCAGCCTCCTGCTACATGGCTAGACAAGCCAGAAGCCTTCCGCGATGTGCCTCGCTGGGTGCAGAACCAGCGCAACTCGCGCCATGGTGTGGAATTTGCCTACTACATGGATCTTGATCTGGAGAAATACTACAAGCGCTATTGCGAAACGATTGTCGCGGTGGACGAAAGTGTTGGCAGGCTGGTGGAGGCGATGAGCGCCGGAGGTGTGCTGGATGATACTCTGGTTTTTTACATGGGGGATAATGGGTTTCTGTTTGGAGAGCATGGATTGATCGACAAGCGCTGTGCCTACGAGGAGTCGATGCGTATTCCCATGATTGCTCGCTGGCCCAAAGGTCTGAACTCTGGGGCAAAAGTGCAGGAAATGGTGGCCAATATTGATGTGGCCCCAACNCTTCTGGCAGCGGCAGGAAGTTCCATTCCNGCCTCCATGGATGGGAGAAACTTTCTCCCCCTTGCATCTCCAGCCTCTTCCGGGGAGAAGATCGAGTGGCGCAGAGAACTTCTCTATGAGTATTACTGGGAGAGAAATTATCCGCAGACACCCACGGTACATGCCCTGCGGGGAGATCGCTTTAAGTATATCCGCTACCATGGAGTTTGGGATGTTGATGAACTCTATGACCTCGATAGTGATCCTCGGGAACAGAAGAATCTGATTCATGATCCGGCCTACAAAGGACAGGTTGAAGAGATGAACAGGAAGCTCTTNGCCCAGCTTGAGGCCACCTCGGGAATGTCGATCCCTCTCCTCGGGGATCGTGGGACTCAGTTCTACCATCGTAAGATCGACGGGGGAAAAGGCGCTCCGTTTCCCAGCTGGTTCTATCGACCGGCAGGAACCGACGGAAAGTAGTCCCAGCGAAATTTGGCGCCGGGCACTACTCCGAGAGGCGCCTGATAATCTCATCCACGTCGTAGACGCTTCCTCCCCATGATCCCCCGGAGATATTCTGGAGGGCTGCCCAAAGCCTTGTGTCATCGGGAAGCCGGGGGTCAGGAGCAAGGTCAGGATGCATGTCGCGACTGCGAAATTCCTCTTGGTCGCCCACGTAATCAGCCGTGCCNACCAGCTTGCGGGTATCGATATATATCCGGATGGGGTCTCCATCCCGCACTTTGCCGAGGGGTCCTCCGGCCAGCGCCTCGGGGGAGGCATGCCCAAGACACGGACCGGTCGATACTCCGGAGAAGCGGCCATCGGTCAGGACCGCAACATTTTTCCCGATGGAGGCATATCTCAGGGTAGAAGTCACTTGATAGGTTTCCGGCATGCCGGCTCCCAGCGGGCCGAGGCCCGCGAGGACGAGGACGTCTCCTTCCTTTACACGGTCTTCCCCTGTGGACTTGAGTGCAGCGATGGCGGCTTCTTCCGAGGCGAAGACCCGGGCAGGGCCCTCCTGGAGAAAGATTCCCTCTTCATTCAACAGCTCAGGCGCGATCGCAGTACTCTTCACCACCGCCCCTTCGGGAACAAGGTTGCCCTGAACAAAAGTGACCGTACTGGGAAAGGCCTCGCTGGGAGCCTTGATCACATCTCTGGAGTCTATTCCGTCGAGACACATCAGCTTTTCCTTGTAGATCTGGCGTCGCTCGGATTGTTCCCACCAGTCCAGGTTTTCGCCCAGGGTTTTTCCCGAGACGGTTGGAGCTTCAAGTTTCAGGAGATCGTGCTCTCTGAGGTGGAGCATCACCTCGGGAACTCCACCAGCTAGGAAAACCTGCACGGTCGCGTAGCCGTGAGGCCCATTGGGCAGGGCGTCTACCAGTCGAGGGACCTGCTGGTTGATATGTTGCCAGTCTTTGACGGTGGGCCGGGGCAATTTCGCAGCATGAGCGATTGCGGGAATGTGCAGAATCAAGTTGGTAGATCCTCCGAACGCGGCATGGAGGACCATGGCGTTGTGCAGAGAGTCTTCCGTAAGAATGGAAGAGAGGAGGGTCTTGTTCGCGGTAAGGTTCAGCAGAGCGAGCGCCGAACGCCGGGCCATGTCCCTCCAGGCTTCGGATCCGCTNGGCGCTAGGGCAGAATGCGGCAGAGACATTCCGAGNGCCTCTGCGATGACCTGAGTGGTTGCGGCGGTGCCAAGGAACTGACATCCTCCTCCTGGTGATCCACAGGAGCGGCAGGCGGTTTCGGAGGCCGCCTCGAGATCGATTTCGTTGTGGGCAAACCGGGCGCCTACAGACTGAACCTTTGCCAGGTCTTCTCCCTCCTCCGAGAGCAGGGTAACTCCTCCCGGCACCAGAANNCCAGGCAGGTGGCCGTTGCCTGCAAGAGCCATCATCATGGCGGGTAATCCCTTGTCACAGGTTGCNACTCCCAGCATCCCTTTTGCAGTAGGTAGAGACCGGGTGAGGCGTCGAAGGACCGTAGCCGCGTCATTACGATAGGCTAGAGAGTCGAACATTCCGGTCGTGCCTTGTGACCGTCCGTCACAGGGGTCGCTGCAAAACACAGCGAACGGGATGGCCCCTGCGGACTTGAAGACGTCTGCGGCCTCCTCCATGAGNAGAGAGACTTCCCAGTGCCCTGTGTGGAGCCCGAGGGCGGTGGGGGTGCCATCAGGCTGGCGGATACCGCCCGAGGTTGAGAGCATGAGGAACTCTGGATTTCCAAGGGAAGAAGGGTCCCATCCCATTCCGGCATCCTGAGTCCATCCGAAAACGTCCCCACTTGGTGAGGACTGCAGGAATGAGCCGGTGAAAGGAAGTGCGCCGGTGGGACCAGAAGCCGTGGTCCGGATCACGAAGATTTCCTCGGAGCGAGAATCAAGAATGGGATCGGACATTGCGAACGGTATTGGATCGTAGGCGGCCTACTGACGGGTTTCCAGAAGTGTTCTCACTCTTCCGAGCGAGACTCTGCGGGTGTGGGCTGCCAGATGATGGGTGAGGGACCACAAAGGAAAGGTTTATCTCTCCCCGGATGACGGAATCTCTCCGGCCATACGGACGGTATTTTCCAGAGTACCTATACCTGAGATGGATATCCGGATGATATCACCGGGCTGGAGGGTGAACGGATGATCGGGAACAATGCCAGTGCCGGTCATCAGCAAGGCCCCGTCAGGAAAATCGTTTTCCTGAAAAAGGAAGCGAGCCAGCTCATCGTAGCTGCGCTTCAGCTGGGAGAGATCCGTTGTGCCGTGAAAGGCTTCGTTTCCGTTCCTGGAGATGCAGAGACTAATTTCGGCTTCGGGTCCAGGCAGGCTTCCGACAAGAAGGCAGGGGCCGAGAGAGACGGAACCACTGTAAACTTTTGCCTGAGGAAGATAGAGNGGGTTTTCTCCTTCAATNGAGCGCGAACTCATNTCGTTACCNANTGTTGCCCCAAANACCTGCCCCTCNNNGTTGATGGCAAGGGTNAGTTCGGGTTCNGGAACATCCCACGNGGAGTCNGAGCGAATACCTACCGGATCTCCGGGACCCTGAATCCTTCTTGCAGTCGCCTTGAAGAAGAGCTCGGGGCGATCAGCGTCATAGACAAGATCGTAAAATCTATCGCCTCCCGCCTGCTCGCTCTCTTCCATGCGAGCGGTGCGACTACGATAGTAGGTGACTCCCGCTGCCCACACTTCCTGAGAGCCCACCGGAGCCAGAAGGCGGGAAGATTCCTCGTCCGAGGCCTCCCCTTTTTCCCAAGCTTGCCCCAGAAGAGCAAGGGGGTCGGAGGAGCGGAATACTTCATCGATGGACAATGAAACATTTCGCGTGGTGGTCTCATGAGCGATCTGTATCCCCGATGAGGTTCGATAAAGGAGGAACATGCTGGTATCCTCCAAGCTTAGCTTGAAGTTATCAAGTTCCGGATAGCTGATGCGGATAAGGAAAGACTATTCTCGTTGCCACTTTCTTGTCGTCAAGAACACCACTACCGCTGCGACGATGAGCACTATTGCCCACCGTATCCGGGAGGGTTTCTGGACTTCCGGCATTGTCACCAGGGCCTCAATCGGGCCTCGCTGGCAGAGGACAAAGCAACCGTATCGAAGAACAGCCTCCTCTANAGCGGCATCATCGGCAGTATCAACGCCAGACAGTTTGCGTCTCTGGGTCTCCCAGACCGCTTGGCCAATATGGTCGGTCGTAAGGGCTAATTGNTACATCTCNCTCATGAAGGACGGGGTGCTGTCGTCTGAAACTGGCCAGAGACTGAGGAGAAGTGCCGAACTCCCCGCCAGAGAAAACCCCCGCCTGAGGCCGAGGACTCCATCTCCACGAACCGAATCTCCCATTCCGGAATCACATGAGGAGAGAGTTACCAGACGAGTTTTTGCGAGAGGGAGCCTTCTTACTTCGCTCGAGAAGAGGATTCCATCCTGATCGAAAGGTACAGATAATCCATGAGAGCGCTGGAGATGCGCCTTTTTAGCTTCAGCAAGAACCAGTCCGCTCCGGTAGAAGTGATCTGGAGCCTGATCGTAATCCTGTAACTCGATGCGGGTGGTGTGCTGTGAGGAAGGCAAGAGAAAGGCGTGGGTTGCAAGATGTAGAACAGCAGGGCTGCCAGTCATATTTCGGAGGTCCTGCTCGCTGGAATTGGTGAGTTTCCGCGAAGCCGCATTGGAAGGCATGATGTTTTCCAGCATGGCCAGTTCTCTACGGACCCCGGGGATATCGGGAAGCGCATCAATAGTCTGGAGAATGACCTCACTGAGTTGATCGGCTCGATGATTCATAGTGTCTTCAGGAAAATCCTGTGCTTCAAATTCGGGGACCCCGACTAAAGACCACGCTCCCTCCCTGAGCGTGGGGCCCTCGCGTTGAACGAGGAGGTCCCGCGCGCTGGTGTAGTAAACGAGCTGTCGATATTTTTCCGATAGCAGGCGACCTTCTTCATCCATCAGAACCGCAAAGGAGAGAAAGTTGAGCTCAGCATCTGGAGAGATCGCCACGGTCTGAATTCCGGGTGGGAGACAGGTAGCAACAGGCGACCAGAACAGGTTGTGAAGGCGCTTCAGCGCGGAGCTCAGGCGCAGAGAAGGGGCGGCGGCTACGTTTTCCTTTTGAAGTAGCTGGGTTCGGTATTGAAGTCGGCTCTTCATCACGCCAAGCCAGATCGTGAGATCCCGGGCGGTCCCCAATGGAATCCATTTTGGAAGACCCTCGGGGAGGATCAGGATCGCGCCGTAGCAGAGGTTGTCAGGACCGGGCCTGCCGAGGTCGGTAAAGCGGACGTAATCGACGAAGGCAGAAGCCGGAGAAAGGTTCGCCTGAATGTTTCTCCAGGTGACTTGTGTGCTTTCCGGGACCGGAGATGTGGGGTAATTTCTGAGCCGTGTCTCAAGAGAGGTAATCTCATCATGAACAATCGAAACTTTCTCCTGGTCCTCATTACGGAAAAGGAGATCGTCAAGTTCTCGCTGCTTCTCCTCAAAATCTATCCGTAGACGAGTGAGTTCCGGATTGCTTTCTGATGCCTGCTGCTCTTGCAGCAGGCTGTCGATAATACGGGCTTTCGTCCTGAGAATGGTATTGGAGATGAGCTCAGGGTCCTGTCCCAACGAGCACGGAATTGTAAGAAGATGATTTTCGCGCAACCAGTTCAGACGCTGGCGCTCTGTCCCAAAGGAGATAATATCATCGAAGAGCCTCAGGGCCTGCCCGGTAAGCTCTTCGGTTTTTTTCACGAGGGAGTCCGGCAAGGAATTTGAGCGAAAAAAACTCTCCAGATAATTGAGTTCGGCTTCGATGTACGCCTGATGGCGCACGCCAACTGACTCCCGGTAAAGGTCGGCAGACCTTCGGTAATGACGCTGTGCCTCATCGTGATTTCCGAGTTGTTGCTGGGCGAATCCGAGGTTGGTGTAGTAGGGCCCGATCGATGGATGCTGCTCGCCCAGCAATTCGAGGCAAATCTTCAGTGCTTCTTCAAAGAGATCCCGGGCCCTCGCCGGGTGGTGGTCTTCCAGTTCAAGGGTGCCAAGGTTCGAGAGGTGCGCTGCCAGAGTCAGGTCATTCAGTCTGGAGCGGTTCATTTGTCTGGTGAGCAGGGTCGCTTCTTGCAAATAACCGCGAGCGACGTCAAAGGACTGGGCTCCAAGGCGCAGCAGCGAAAGTCCGATCTGCCCTGTGAGGTTTACAATGTCGGGGTGTCCTTTCCTGATCGATCCGGCTGCAAGGGCATACTCCCGGGCACGCTCCAGATGCTCAGCGGCCTTGGCGTAGCTGCGCATTACGTAGAAGTAACGACCAAGACATTCGTGCTGGAATCGGAGAGCATCCCTGTTGTTTCCAGCCTGACCCAGAGTCTCATGAAAGATTCGCCCGGCCTCTTCATAGCGACCAGTGGTGAGATAAATCAGGCCCAGATGATTCTGGCTGGCCGAGAGCCAAGGTTCTCTTGCAGATTCCGCAACCTGCTCATGCTGCTGGATTGCATCAAGGAGAGATTGCTGGGCTTCCTGATAGAGTCCGGATTTTCCCTCGGCCCTTCCAAGCTCGTCGAGAATTCCTGCGAGAATCTCGGGACCGAAGCTGCCTTCAATTGCGAGGTCGCGAGCGAGACGAAGATGTTCGAGGGCCAAGTCGAACTGCTGGAGCCTCGCCTCCACGCTTCCCCGGCCCTGAAGGGCGAGAGTCCAGGTCAGGCGGGCTTCCTTCGTATCATTCGCCCGGACCTCTTCGCGCCATTGTTGTTCCCGCTCCACGAGCGACGGCAAGGCTTCCTCAAATTGACCAAGGGCGAGGAGTTCGCTCACCTCAAGAGGTTCCTCCGCCAACAAGAGCGGGAGCGAGGACATTAGCCCAGCGCAGATCCAGCCAAGAATCTGCATCGGGTGAGTTCCTATGGATGAACAAGAATCTGGTAGAAGCATCTGGTTTTCACCAAGGGGTCAATAACACTATCGAATCTGATAATCACTGAGGATCCGTTTTCTCCCGTCTTTTGGAGATTCTGCACCTCGTCCGTGCAGTTGACCCAGGTTTGCAGGTCATTACTTTTCTGAATGGACAGAGTAGTGCCGTCCCGCAGGCGGTAGGGGGCAGACAGGGTAGAGTTTTGATAGAGCAGACAGGAGAGCGAAAACTCAAAAGAAGCAGAGGACTGGGAGCTGGCCACCATTTTCAGGTTCTGGGTCCGTGGTATTCCGGCCGATATTGGATCAGATCCAAAGAAAAAATATTCCTCCTTGTCGGACCAGCCATCTCCATCGTGGTCCACGTCCAGTCCGTTGGGTGCGATTCCGTCTGAATCGAGGTCGTACCATGCGGCCCAGCTCGTGTAGCTCATGTGGTTGAGAGCCTGTGCTGCTCCCGGCGATAAGGGATCCGGAACGAAGACAATTCGTTTCCCTCCCACAAGCTGAGCGCTGAGATCGAGAGCAGTCTCGGCGTCGGCGGGGGTAAGGACCGGATTCAAGCTGAGGTAAATGAGCGCCGCCCCGGTAGCAAGGGCGGTAGAGGCACTGGTTCCAGTCATGGTTGTGAGATTCCCGTCGATATCGGCAGCTTCCACATTCAGGCCCGGGGCCCATAGGTCTGGATCGGTTCGCGTGTTGGGCACCCGGTCGTTCGCGGGATCGGTCGCCCCGACACAAATCACTCCTTTGCGCGATACTCCAAGATCTGATGGAGTATAATCCGCTGCGGAGTCGTTGCTGTTGTTCCCGGCAGATACAAGAACAGTGGCATAGACGTTGGTGAGAGTGTAGTCGATGGCGCTTTCAAGCCCGGCCGGGCTTGACCCGGGGCTATTGGAGCTGCTCGCAATACAGAACGTTGCTGGATCGTAGGCATGATTCAAGCTCTTGTGGGTGTTAGCCCTGCTGACCGCCTCAATGAGGGCGCTGATGGTAGTTGTATTGCCATCAGGATAGATATTGTAGTTCACTACCTTGATAGGGGTCCCCAGCGCCGCTCCATAGTCTGGTCCAGCGATCATGCTCAGCATTTCAGTACCGTGTTCATAAATGGTTGGATCGTATCCAGCCAAGGGGTCGAGCGGGTCTCCGGTTGCGCGTACTACAATGGATTCACTGATCTCAAGATTGGGGTTCCCGTCGAAATATCCACTGGAGGTATCAATCCCGGTATCAATGAGGTAGAGCACAGTTTGCCGGCAGGTTTCAGGGTAGCAATACGTGCCAGTTCCAAGGCCGATAGCATTATTCAGGGTCTGGAGGGCCCATCCTGCCGGAGCTCCTCCTGTGGGATCTCCCACTTGGCCGTTGGGAACCAATTCACGGTCTAGATCGAGGGAAATTCCTGCCTGAGCGAGCTCGCCGGCCTGCTCGGTGGTCAGGTCCGCAGAAATCAATCGAAGGCCCCGGTCAGGGTTATCGATGACGCGATAGACCTCACCCTCAAGCTGGTTGATGGATTGAACGACAGCACTCACCTCCTGATCGGGATCTGGTAAGTTAATGAGGTAGGATAGCTGATCCTCGGGAGGGTTCAGAACGGCAAGGTAGGCTTTGCGCTCGACGGAAGGCGCAACGGGCCTTGCACCAAACAACTCGTCAGTTGTTCCCTGGACTCTTCCGACGAGGAGTTGCAAATCCCTTCCTGCGGCTGCCACATCAAAACCCGTGGCATCAGAGTTTCCGTTCGAGTCGAGAAAGCGCATGGGGATACCGAGGCTGTCCACGACGACCACTGCAGCATCCTCTTCCCCCTGCTGGACTACACCCTTGAAGCTGTAAGATCCTGTGAACCCGATCGCCACATAGGTATTACCCGCGTAATCAATATCGAGGTTGTAGGTGTCCATGACTCCGCCCTGTTCAGTGGACGCCCCCAGCAGCCGATCGTTACGGAGCCTGCCTTCATCGGGATCCAGAAAGAGGAGGTGACCATGGCGTGCCGGAGTAGTAGGAGTGTCTTTTAAAAGCACGTCGTCGGCGGCAAGATCGAAGCCGTTTGATGAGACTGCGGCACGCACAACTCCTCGTGGACCAACGCCGATTCCTCCTGCTCGTTCCTGTCCGGGAGTGGGAGTGTCACCAGAGCTGATTTCTATATTCCATAGCTGGTTTCCCGATTCCTTGCCGAGTTGCAAAACAAAGACGTCCTCGTCGTCTGCTCCCTGCCCCAGGGTTCCCTGGACATAGACGAAGGGCTGCGTTCTTCCGTTACCCACCGCTATGTATTCTGCCGAAAGCTCGTCTGCGGGCTCGGGAATATTCCAGATTTCCTGGAAGTCTGCGTCGTAACGTCGTGCCAGGACACCGGAGCCTGTCACGAAAATGGAACCCTCGTCATCAATCGCCAGACTACGCAATTCCATACCACGAATGCTCTGAGCAGAGAGCCACTCTCCTGTAGGTCTGGCGAGTGCAAGAAAGCTGGTCTGGCCATTGCCGTTCAGGACGAGTGGTTGCTGCTGGCTTCGTTCCAGAGAAGCGACGTTGAAAAAGGTTCCACCCACGACCAACCCACCATCCGGCCGGATGGCAATATCATTGATGACGGCATTTCCTGCGGGGCAGTCTACAGTGAGGAGCCATTCGGTCTCCCAGTTCTTGGTGTCTCTATCTTGCTCAATCGCAACGAGGATGCCGTCTTCCCCATTCTGGCTCAGCACCGTTCGAGCGTCGGTTCCAATACGGAATTGTCTGCTGTATGCCCCGGCCGCAAACGCCCGTGCAGCTACTGCCTCGCCCACCGCGGGAAGAGCTTCCACAGAGCGAAAGGTCGCGGACCCGTCTGCAAGGCTCCTGAGCGCAGCCTGATAGCGGATAAGTTGCGCATGGGCACCAGCGGTGAGGACCACGACAAGGGTCATGGCCATCACGAAGGTGCTGCGGGTAGCGGCAATCATCTGTTGTGATGGTTTCAACCGAACTGCAAACGGCTGATTTTCAGGAAACTTGGGATCAGGCGCAGTATTCCGAATGGGCAGAATGAAGTAATGGTTTTCAGGTCCCGAAGTAAAGGATAGTGCGCTGAGTAACGGGTTTTCGGGGCGCTCGGGGACAGGATCACAGGAAAGGTCTTTCCAAGAAGCAGCGGCAAACGCAGGATTCCCCGGTTGGACTCTCTGGATGAAAAAAGTTGCTGCCATCACCCTCTTCTCAATCCTCTCTTCTGCAGGGGGTGAACTCTTCGCGCAGGACGGGAGCGAATTTGTGCCGCGAGGCTTGGGAGCCCAGCCGGAAGGGCGATTGCCATTTGGAAAGCGGGAGGCAGTGGCTCCGGTTGAGTCTGAGAATCCGGTGGTTCTCGTTCCCAAACTGATGGGTATCAGGTTGGTCGGCTCTGGTGACGCATCCGGGGTGGAGCTTAAGGTGCCGGGCTTGTTCGGGGATGGACGCGTTGAAACCGTTGGGCTGACGGTGAGGCTTGATGGACTGGCAAAGGTGCTGGCGCCCTTCATNGGAGCTCCTCTGACAGAAAGTAGTCTCGATCGGCTGATCGAAACAGTTCTCCGCTACTACGAGGGTGAGGACCGGCCTGTGACAGATATCGTGGTGCCCGATCAGGACCTGACGGAGGGCACAATTGAGATGGTGGTTGTTGATGGTGTGGTGGGGTCAGTGGGCATGCAGACAGGAGGCATCTTTAACGATGAACTCCTGTCCGGGGCCATTCACCTCCAGCGTGGAGAGATCCTTCTTTCCAGTGAGTTGCAGCGGCACCTCGACTGGTTCAATCGAAATCCGTTTCGCCCGGCAGCCCTTTACGCGGCGCCTGGAAAGAATCAGGGGGAAGCGGATCTTGTCTTTGCCCTCAGTGAACGGAGGGCCTGGCGGGTCTACGGTGGTTACGAGAATAGCGGAGCCGAGGTTTCCGGGGAACACCGGTTTCTCACCGGCTTTAACTGGGGCGATGCCTTCGGTCATGACACGCTCCTTAGCTACCAGTTTACCTCTGCTGAATCCCCGGAAGAACTCAGTGCGCATGCGGTAAGTCTGGAGATTCCCTTTCATTCCCGGCATCAATTTCTGCGCCTCAATGGAAGCTTGGCGGATATTTCCACGGAGGGATACCTTGCTGGAATTCTCGTGGAGTCCTCAGGGTCCAGCTGGCAACTTGGGGCGTCTTACGGATTTCAATTTGACCGCTGGGAGGACTTTCGNCAGGAGGCCAGCATTGGGATCGAGTTCAAGTCCTCTGATAATTTTCTGGTCTACGGAGGAATCTTTGGGGGATCGGATGCCGGGGTTGAGGTGGTTCAATTCCGGGCAGACTACCGGGCGAGTCGGCAATTCGGACAACGAGGAGGCCTCGCAGTGAGCGCTGCGATTGTGGGAAGTCCTGGTCAGCTGTCCGCGAGAAATTCCGGTGAAAACTTCAGGCAATTCCGGTCCGGAGCCGAGGCGAATTATCTGTATGGACGGGCGCAGGCGGCTTGGACCTGCCGGCTCCCCGGGGCCTGGGCTCTGCGAACAGGAGGGCAATTTCAATTGGGAACAGGTGCCCTTCTACCNACGGAACAGCTTGCGATGGGGGGGCATAGTTCGGTGCGTGGCTTTGGAGAAAGGGAATATCTGGCTGATCGAGGTTATACGGTCTCCACCGAGGTGCGCGCTCCTGCGATGCGCCTTCCGGTTGGCGGAGAGGTCCAGTTTCTCGGATTTGTTGACCATGGTCGAGGATGGCGGGATGAGCCCATGCAGGGAGGGGTTGGGGAGAGAGAAACCCTTACCAGCGCTGGAGNNGGTGTCCGCCTACAACTCGGCAAATACTTCAAACTACGGGCGGATCTTGGGGTCCCGCTCGGTGGCGGTGACGGCTCGAAGGCTCACATCGGGGTCACCGGGGCATTTTAGGGGGAGCTGGCTTGATTATTCCCGTTGTCAACAAGGCTTTCGGTCAGTAGGGTCCGCCCCCCCGCTCGCAATTACGATTGCACATCAGGACAGGTGCCGGAGTGGTCGAACGGGCTCGCCTGGAAAGCGGGTGTACTGGAAACAGTACCGTGGGTTCGAATCCCACCCTGTCCGCCATTTGATGGCCAGTAAGTTACGAAAGNCGTTCGGATANTTAGGCCGTAGCTAAGACTATCGCCAGACATTTCTGGGGCCGTCCATCTCTGTTTGTGACGAGCACACCCAAGCCAAAGTCTCGCGATCCGCACTACTTGGTCATCGGATCTCTACCCTCCTGCCTGACTGCATCTGGGGTCTACACCAAAGATCGCATGGACGAAGGTTACTGGTTTTGAGTGACGCTATCCTAAAGGACCGGAGGTGCATCAAAGGGGGGAGGTGTGAGGAGGGGCGCCACCGAACGGCTCGAACTCTTCCTGTTCCTTGGAGCGTCCCGGCATGGGCGTGATACCTCGGGCGGGGGGCCACCCGGATTTGTGGCGTGCGATCGTATCGAGAGGCTCCCTACGCACCAAAGCCTGCTGGAAAATTTCCCAGAAATTTTCGGGGGTGGTAATCGGGTAAGGTCACGGCATCCGGGGCCCCTTGAATCTCGTCCATCATGATCGGTCCAGCAGCAGGGGGGCTTTTTTCATTCCTTACACCTACCATACCCCCAGAAGCAGGGGAGGTCCGCCGGAACTTGAATTGCTAGGAGATTCCTTTTTTGGCGCCGGCTTTCTTGGGCGCCTGTTAGCCGGGGAAGGTGGGGGTGCAGTCTCAGTCATCTATGGAAAATCAGATGCTCAGCCATAGAAAAGAGCGGCTTCATGCTTGGCGCCAGATCGTTTAATCACTGGTGCTAGACTTTGCGTCANTGTAAGGCTATTCATCGCTGTTAAATTGGCAATAGGCCGTAAGAAATGTTGCTTTCGCCGCCAACGCTATTCCAAGGCAGCGTATTATGCCAACCTGGTACAGACCGCGCGTGTTGCGCACAGATAAGAAGCCACTCAGTGAAAAATCACTGAAACACTTGGCTGACTTTGATTCTTCAATAGTAAATCCCAAAACGGCTGCGGAGCTAAGCTTGAAGTCTTTGCGACGACCACTTGCTCAAGTGCCCCGTTCGGAGCGTGGTGTTGAATGGACCGAGCGGGTGGTTTTGGCCTATTGCATTAAGGGCCTTCGTAGTGCGCGGGTGCGATCACTTCGAAAAAGTATCTCAGCGTACTGGGCTTCGCAGGAACAGCACACCAAGGCGCAAGATTTTGAGGCACGCNTCCATCAGATTGTACGATCGGAGGATTTGGGCGACAAAAGCTATTTTGTTGATTTTTATGTTAAGGAGAGCAAGCCCGCTGCTGAGGAATTGANAGAAATAGTCACTGTCTTGCAACGCAGCGGCATTGAGGTTTTTGTCAATTCTGGCACGCTTTTAGGTGCGATTAGGCATCAAGATTTTCTCAAGCACGATGATGATATCGACCTTGGGGTGATTATGAAGTCATCGGATGATCGCCAAGTGGCGAAGGAATTGGTATGTCTCCATCAACGGCTCTCTTCTTCAATCGAATTGCCCATTAAGACATCCTTTAAAAGTCCGGTGCTAAAGATCAAATTGAAAAGCGATATTGTCGTGGACTTGTTCCCGACTTGGGTTCGGGATGATCGGGTCTACGTTTGGCCGCACACGTTCGGTGAGCTAGAGAAATCCAGCCTATTTCCACTTCGCTCAGTGAGCATTGCAGGTCAAGATTTTCCCGCTCCAGCGGATCCAGAGAAGATGCTAGTTCTGAACTACGGTAGTAATTGGCGTATTTCCGATCCGCATTTTGTGTTTCCATGGCGACGAGCGCGCGAAAAATTTAAAATAGTGCTTAAAGCCTACAGGTACGCGGTGATAATTTATGCGGTGAGAAAGAAGCTTTGGGGGGATAGGAAAAAATGACGACAGTAATCACATACGGCACCTTTGATTTATTTCACCTTGGTCATGTCCGTTTGCTGAAACGGCTATCCGCTCTAGGTGATCGGCTTATCGTCGGTTGCTCGACTGATGAGTTCAATGCCGGCAAAGGCAAAAGAAGCGTCATGTCCTTTGAGCATCGGTGCGAAATTTTGGAGTCTTGTCGATTTGTAGATACCGTTATTGCTGAACGCACCTGGGAGCAAAAACGCGAAGACATACTTCGGCTCGAAGTAGACATATTTGGTATTGGCGCAGACTGGACCGGGAAGTTTGATGATCTCGGTGACATATGCGAAGTTGTGTACTTGGGCCGCACAGAAGGTGTTTCAACAACAGAATTGCGTCAATCAGTTCAAGAATTGCTAGGAGATTGCTTTTCTGGCGCCGGCTTTCCTGAGCGCCTGGTGGCCGGGGAAGGTGGGGGTGCAGGTTAAACGGGTAAGATGATTACAGCACAACAGGCATTCGCTGAAACAGTTCTATAACGGAACCCTGACGTTGCTCATTGGACAATTTAGGCAGATTATTATGAAAGTCATTGGGTATACCACCGGTGTGTTCGACTTGTTTCACATTGGGCACCTGAACATTCTTAAACGCGCCAAGCAGGAATGTGACGAGTTGATCGTCGGGGTCACAACCGATGAACTATGCGAAAGTCACAAAGGTCGCAGACCATTCATAAGTTTCGAAGAACGTCTCGAGATCGTCGAAAGCCTCAAGATGGTTGATCGCGCGGTTCCGCAAAAAAGCATGGATAAGCATGCAGCATGGGAAGAATTGAGATTTGACAAAATGTTTGTCGGCGACGACTGGAAAGGCACTGACGCTTGGAACAAGATAGAAGCTGACTTTGGACAAATTGGGGTTTCGATTGTCTACTTCCCCTACACGAAGACAACGTCAAGTTCGATCCGAAGAAAAGCGCTGACCAAGATAAGCGGAGGCGAGGGCAGTAGATGAGTGGAAAGAACAGACTTCAAGGTGGTGTCGCAAAACACGCCAATCGACTGCTGCCAAAAGTAGATGCGCTTTTCAAAGAGTGCGGAATTTCTTATTGTTTGGATGGCGGCACTCTATTGGGGGTTATTCGTGAAGGGCGCCTTTTGCCATGGGACGATGATCTAGATTTTTTTGTTCCCAGTGAAAGTGCGGCAGCGATCAAAAAACTGCGACTGCGTCTTTTGTTTATGGGCTGCAGACTACGTATTCGCTACGCAAAGCAAGACGTAGGGCCAATCCCGAAAGGCGCACCACGTATTTTTAAAATCGTGACGATTAGACGTCACAAAGGGCACCGTGTTGTGATCGACCTGATCGTAAAATACGCGGACGATCAGGATTTTCATTGGGTTGTAGGTAAACCCCCAGTGCACAAAAAGGTACCGCGCAAATATTATGATACCTATGAAACGGTTGACTACATGGGGCGGGAATATCCGATCCCATCAGACGTAGAAAATTATCTGGAATGTCGCTACGGGAATTGGCGCGTCACGCAAAAAGAGTATGACTTTAGAAAAGACGACAAAGCCATTGCACCGTAACGCAATGTATTCATGGATTTGCACCCCCACCTACCCCGGCCCGTAAAGCTTCAGGAAAACAGAGGCGGAAAAGCAATTTCCTAGCAATAACGGTTGAGGTGTGGCGGCGGCGGCCGTCGCAACCGCCGACTTGTTGAGTCTTTACTCGTAGTGCGTCCAAAGGCGAAGAACTTTCACGATGCGTTCTTTCTCATAAACCTGATACACCAACCTGTGCTGAATGTTGATGCGTCTGGAGAAGACCCGTTTGAGAGTCGCGACAAGAGCCTCGAACGAGGGTGGTTCTACGAATGGGTCTTCAGAAATTGAATCTAGCAATTCGCGCGCTTTAAGTGATTGGCAACAAGTGGTTAATGGGCGTTGATGGATTTCACTGGAACCCCCTTTGGCCTCCCGCGGGTTCGAATCCCACCCTGTCCGCCAGTTCCTCTTTCCGCTAATGCCTGTTCGGGGGGATGCAGGCCGCCTTACTCAGGCTGCAGCTTTTGCCAGTGAGGGTGCTGCAGAATTCTCGAATAGAGGCGTTGGACCACGAAGAGCGAGAGGACAACCAGCGGAATGGCAGCTGCGAAAGCCAACCAATAGCCTCCGCAGGCTGCCAGGAGATAACTCACAGTCGTTCCAAGCATCATGGCAAACACTCCAATGCAATCCATACAGGTGTAGTCAGTGCCTCCGTGCTTCCGGCGGCTCCAATCCATCATCAGTGAATACAGGGCAACCGTGATCATTCCAGAGACGAAATGGTCAATGAGAACCGCCGACAGGGCAGAGGATAATGAGATAGGGCCATCTTGACTGGCAAGGAGGAGGTAGCCTGCTGCTGATAGAATCTGCAGTCCGCCGAACCAGAGAAGAGCTCGGAGCCTTCCGATGCGATTTACCAGAAGGCCCGCAGCCAAGGCCCCAGCGAGAAGGGCAACAGGTGCAAAGACTCCAAGGAGGAGTCCGATTTCCCCGAAGCTCATACCCCAGTCCTTGAACATGACAGGAAGCAATGATCGGATAAAGCCATCGATCATCCGGAAGGCTGCTATCATGAGAAGAATCCACAGAACCATGGGCTGTTTCAGAAATACAAGAATCCCTCCGGNANCNTCCCGGGAGNNTTGANCAGGNTGNAGGTCTNCTGGATNNGANAACNGGAATCGTNGAAAGCAGAGTCACNATAGCCATCGCTACCAGCANNACGTTCCATNCCAACGAGTTCATCAGNATCAGNATCANGCCNCCGCCNATAATATATCCNATNGCGAATGNNCCCACCTGNANGGNATTGCCNANNCCNCGCTCACNTNTTTCGAGAAGCTGNACNGCNTGCCCGTCTGTTGCNACATCCTGAATCGAGCTGANGATGTTNATNAGCGCNACNGCGAGAACAAAAAGTGCCANNGAGCTNCCNAGCTGCCAGTTTGAGAGNGCCACCATCACTCCTGCGGTGAGAACNTGTAAGGGAACAATCCANGAGCGATATTTNCCGTAATTTTCCNGNTGNAATTTCTCGACGAAAATCGACCAGANNAATTTTANCATCCACGGGANGTAGAGGGCTGGAAGNNANAGGGCGATTTTCTCAAGAGAGATTCCGCTTTCNCGNAAGACCACCGNGNCNGTNTGCCGGAAGAAGCCATTGGGAATTCCCTGAGAGAGGTAGAGGGCCCCGATCAGGACCAGCTTAGATGTTGTAGAGGTCGACATTCAGGCGCTCCTGTATCCCTGACTTCTCCGGCAATCCGGAAATCTGGTGTGGCCTTGGCCAGCAGCCCATTCGAAAAGACATCTATCTCCAAAAACAAAGTTAATGGCTCGGTCAATCGCTACGGAGAGAGTTGCCCGGTAGTCGGTGTCGATAGGGGCATGCATTCGTCAAGGAGAGCGATCGCTGAGAACGCAAATCACTCCGCCCGAAGAGAAGCAGATCCATATCTGTTGCCAAGCTATCAGTTTGAAGAGATGAGCGACCTCGGAATAAATAGTGTTCGAATTCTCCCCCGTGCCGTTTTCGGAAGTATGCCAGTAGGATTTAATGCGCCTCTTTGGATCAGAGGCTCTCGACCAAGATTGACTGGGAAACCTGCTGCCCTGTCTGGGAGTCGGTGAGAGTGACTCGATGATGGCCTGGGGTCAGGTGAGCAGTAGTACCTTCGATTTTCAGAGTTGGGCTGGACCAGGTCCCACCCGCTGGAAGATTACTGACGAGGGGCAGGAACCGACCCCCGCTCGGAAGCTCGGGGTCAAGGAGGTAGGTAGCCGTCTCTGTCGGGGAAATAATACGTGGTGTGAGGTTTTCCGGGCGTTGTGAAGTGATCGCAAGATCGTCCTTCCGGTGGTTGTCTGCACTGGAAAACCATTCGAGATACCGTTCGTCGATCAGGGCGCGGTTATGGTTGTCGTAATCGGCAGGCTGGACTGCGCGAGGAAGCTTGTCGGAGAGGCAAAGCTCCTGAGAAGTGAAAGGATGTCCATCACGAGGTTTGGAAAGAAAGCGGTTACCAGTTCGGGTATCGATGGTAATTTCGTTCAGTCCGCCGGGGCGCTGCAGCCAGCAAGGAGAATGTTTCTCGTGCAGAGCGAGCATGGTTCGGTTGAAAATTGGTCCGGCACCGCTTACCCCGGAGATCCCCCGCATCGGACTGTTGTCAAAGTTTCCCACCCAGACACCGACCGTGAAGTCTCTGGTAAAACCAATGCACCAATTGTCCCGGAAGTCGGAGGAGGTTCCGGTCTTGACTGCGGTTCTGAAGGGGAGTCGCAGCGGTGACTGCGGACCAAAGGCTGCTGAGCGAGCCGCGTTGTCGCTGAGAATGTCCGATATCAGGTAACAATACCTGGGCTCGGCAATCTGGTTGATTTGAGGGTCATGGGCGAATTTTTCATCATCAAGAGTGAGGCGGGCAGGTTTGAATACGCCCAGTCGCGCCAGAGCCGCGTAGGCGTTTGTCACCTCCAGGAGAGAGACCTCCGCATTGCCGATGGTGAGGCCCAGGCCGTAGGATGCGGCCGGTTGCTCGAGAGTCTCAATGCCAATGCGGTCAAGAAAGGAATGAAGTGGGACCGGACCCCCGATCGCATTGAGAGTTCGCATCGCAGCAACGTTGAGAGAATTCGCGAGAGCATATCTTATGGTTACCGGGCCATGAAATTTCCGGTCGTAGTTGACCGGCAGATCGAGCCCTTCTTCGGTGCGATAAGGCGTGGGAATATCTGCGATAATACTCCCTGGAAATAATTCCTTCTCTTCGAGCGCGAGAAGGTAGGTGAAGGGTTTCAAGATTGAACCTGCGGAGCGGGGTGAACGGGTGCCATCAATCTGCCCCGCCCTCGGATCTTGAAAATCTCCAGAACCTACTAATGAGAGTACTTCGCCTGAAGAATTTTTGATGACAACGACTGCTGCATGCTGGGCATTCGAATGTCTGAGGCGTCTCCGTTCCTCCCGGACTATGAATTGCACCTTCTGCTGCAACGCAGCATCAAGGGTAGTACGGACAGATGCTTGGCGGGACCGCAGCGAGGAGACGAGGTGAGGGGCAAGTTGATCCGAGGAGATCTGATCGAGATGGAGAGGCTCACACTCTGCCACGTGGATTCTGTCGGGGTGGTAATTCCGCTCCTTCGTCAGCCGCTTGAGGATCAAGCTTCGTCGGTGCAGAGCCGATTGTGGATTACGGAGAGGGTTATGCAGAGTCGGCGACTGAGGGAGGCCGGCGAGAAGGCTGCACTCCCCGAGGGAAAGGTCACTGAGGGCTTTGCCGAAGTAGAACCGTGCGGCTTCCCGGCAACCCTGACGGTGATTTCCGTAGTCCAGTCGGTTCAGATAGGCGGTGAGGATCTCCTCCTTGGACCAGCGATACTCGAGGTGCCTGGCGGTAAGGGCTTCCCGGATTTTGTTGAAAAGGTTACGCTCTCCCGGAGGGGAGGAAATTTTGACCAGTTGCTGGGTTATTGTGGAGGCGCCCGACACGATGCGCCCTTCCAGAAGAAGGTCTCTGGTAGCTCGTGCGATCGCGAAGTAGTCGAGGCCGCGGTGCCTGAAGAACCGCTTGTCCTCGGCAACCAGGGTAGCGTCAATGAGGGCCGCCGGGACCTCGGTGAGGGAAACGGGCTCGTGGTGAAAATAATCCGTTCGCGCCATTTTTCCGAGGACGAGTCCGGTGCGATCCGCTATGACGATGGACTCGGAGGGCTCGGACCTGAGCCCCGAGGGCAGCTTGAAAGCGAAGGGCAGGATGCTCCATCCCGCCACTCCGAGAACAGCAAGAGCAAGGAGACGCCATCGCTTTCCGGCTGGCAAGAGCCGTTTGATCCTTCTTTGGAGGTCAGGCATCACAGGGTCTCTGTCAGGCTAGCGGTTGGCAGTCTTGAGAGGGTTGGGAGTGACGAACCTGTCACTTGCGGAAAGGGCAAAGAACTCGGGCTCGTACATCGCCTCCACCTTGGCCGGGGGAGCGAGTGCGGAACCGGCCGACGTGACCCGGGCCTGATAGGAAAGAGTGTAGCTTCCCGAGCTGGGGACATAGTCCATAAAGAAGAGAACTCGATCGTCTCGGAATTCCTGATGCGAGATGCTCCAGTCCTTATTAATCTTCAACCGTCCCGCCTGACTGGCAAAATCAGTATTCACTGCCTCAAAGATTGAGGGGAGGGGATCGTCCACGACAAGGTAACGAGTGCCGTCCCGGGGCATCGAGACTTCAAGTTGCACCTCGACGAGATCTCCCGGTTTTGGTTGTCCGAGGGCTTCCCGCTCTCCGTTGGGGAGGATTCGGAAGTAGTTACGTGTGATTTGCAGGCCATTGGATGACACAGGCTTCTGCGGGGACAGATTCGGCTTGGAGGAGAGCTTGATGCGGGCAAATCCTCCGGTCGAGGTTATGGCTCCGGCCACCAGTCCCTGACGGAGTGGGATCCGAATGAGCTTGGTGGGATTCTGATTATCAAGGGTGATACGCTGGATGCCTTCGTCGGTNTTGAAGGTGATCACCGGCGGCGCTGTCGATGTTTCCGCGAGACGGGCATATTCTCCGAGGGCAAAGACGGTCCAGGCATTGCCCCACGTTGTTCTCCAGTGGCCTGATCGNTTTCCACGTGAGGCCATGATTTTGTCAAGCGATCNGGCACACTCCTGGGATTGNGGGTCGATGTTGAGGAGAGCNAGAAGCCTCTCTGCTTCTGCCGGGCGGTAGCTCATGAAATAGTTTCCGGTGTCCGGTTGCGCCACCTCGAGAGAGAGAATGTCCCGTGCACGGGACATGGCGTCTTCTCCACCGGATTTCGCAACCGCGAGAGAAAGGAAGCTCAGGCAGGTTGGAGTGAGGTGCTCAGGGGCCTCTAGCAATTTGTTCTGATAGGAGATCTGGGGAGAGCCCCCGAGTGCGAGGGTATAGCAGGTTCGGCAGGCTGTTTCGATCTCCTTCCAGTCCTTTGAAGTGACAATGCCCCGCAATGTGCCGGTGAGGTAGCGGCGAAGCTCTTTCAAGGCGCTCTCGGGGACATTCGCTCCTGCCTCGCGGCAGAGGAGAAGGGCCATGCCCCCATAAGCTGATCCCCATTTTTCCGAGCTTGTGCCACCCGGCCAGTAAGCAAGCCCTCCATCATCACACTGCATGGAGAGGAGCCGGTTGACACCTGNCTGGATACTCTGNCGGATTTCACCTTCGTTCTTACCACGAAACGTAGNGGTCTTTTTCTGCAGGTTCAGNGCAGCTATCCATGGGATTGTGCTTGAGCTAGTCTGCTCCACACAGCCGTAGGGATAGTGAAGGAGGAAATCCAGTGCTTCTCCCGCCTCAAGGAGCATAGAGCGCCCGAACTCCAACTCGATCGCACCCCGACCCTCGAGAAGNTTTTCGGANAGCCCNTTCAGCAGATCATGCTGCTTACCCGGATCGTTGAATTTGATAAACTGCGTCTCCTTGAGAAGAGGAACCGGGTACTCGATGGAGAACTCACTGAGGACCGCATCCGAGAGATCCCGGCGCAGCTTATCGTCGAGNTCCTCGCCCTCGAGGGAGCGGGGAATGGCTGTCCACTGCCAGTCCGCCTNTCCGGTTTCACTGAAAGTNAGGTCGAAAGTCACNGTNGCATTACCCCCAGCGGGGATAGTCACAGGCTTCGCCTGACTCTTNTCACCATGTTCTGTAAACTTGGTGAGGGCTCCAACCTTGAGGGAAATATCCCATGTTCCGGTGTGCGGACTGGAGTTCTGAACGAGAACTGAAGGCTGTAGTTGGTCCCCTTCGTGGGCGAATCGCGGAACAGCCGGTTCCAGCATGAGTGGCTTGTTCACTGTCAGACTGGATACCGTTCGACCGAAGTGCGCAGCCCCGTGATGAGCCACTGAGATNACCCGGTAGCGGGTAAGAGTATCCGGGGCTGTGAATTGAAGCTTGAAGCGCCCCTTCTGATCCGTAGTCAGGGCAGGCATCCAGACCGCACACGGATTGAAGTTCCTGCGTGGTCCCTCACCGTTGAAGAGGTCCATCAGATCTCCGCCCCCNCCAATAAAGAATCCCTTGTTGAAGGAATGACGTTGTCCGGGATTTTCGGAAAGGATTTCACCAAGTGACGTGCCTGCCTTGGTGCTAAGGCTCCGAGGGGAGTAAAAGTGTCCCACCGGGTCTGGATTAACGTAGCCGGCGACTGCAAGAGTGCCCTCATCCTCGGCATAAACAGTGACCTCGGCATCTCCAACCGGGTCTCCTTCATGATCACTGATGACTCCCTCGATGGTGATTTCGTCCCCAGGACGGTAGGAGCTTTCCTGAGTCTCGAGACTGATATTGAGACGCTCTCGGATAACTTCGACAGCCAGTTCGCAGTATCCGAGACGTAGAATCGGCTCCTTGTGCTTCCGGAGGTTATCTCTTGCTCCTTTAATGATGAGAACAGAAACAAAAGTATTGGGGGCATCCTCATCAGTGAGGGGGACTTCCACTACTGGATTCTCAGCAGTAAGCTCCGTGAGGACGTGCCTGTAGACGCCGTCGCGCTCCAGAGTGACAAGGGCAGTTCCCTCGATCGGNGACTGGACNAGGATGCGGGCGGTCTCGCCTGGTCGGTATATTTTTTTCTCAGGGATGAGTTTGATGAGCATCCCATTCTCATAAGCCCAAGGGTATTCTTCTGAGCCGTAGACCCGTTGAGTCACCGCAGTGCGGATAGAGCGCCCTCCAGGATCGCTACCGGAGAGCGTCAGAATATAGCGGCCTGCCAGCTTGGGCTTGAACGGAAGAATGGTTCCGGCCTTATCCCCGGGTAAGACCTGCACAGATTGGCTTTTGACCACGGACTCGATACGCTTCTCGTTGCGCACAGCAATTGTTCCATTGGCGGTTCGAGTCTTGATCTGGTCGTGGACCTCACGGTCGATCTGAAGAGTGAAATTCATGGGCTCCCCAGCGACTAAACGGCCCTCGCGGTCCACCACGATGGCCCGAAGGTCGATTGCGTCCCCAACTCGCACGAGCTTGTCGAGGCGGGAAATGCCTAGATAGTAGTCGGAGCTATGAATGGTGGTGGAAGCTTCCACGGAAAGGGTCTGATTGCGTAAATCGCGAACTTCACTAGTCACGGTAACTGTGCGTGGGGAGGGAAATTCGATCTCTGCAAGATCGAAGGTCAGGATCGCTTCGCCCTTCTCGTTGAGCTGGGCTTTACCCTCCTTGCTGCCGAAGGAGCGGCGGTAGGAGCCTTCACCGTAACCGAAGTAGTGTGACCAGTAATAATGGTCATACGATCGATGGTCGCAGAAAAGAAAATCACGGTAGAGAGCTGGATAGAACCCGGCTTCCTCGCTGCGGTAAAACCACTCCACTTTTCCTCCGGCTACCGGCTGTCCCTGAAAGTAATTCGCACGGAGTAATAACCGGGAGGTATTGTCTTCAACGGGCTTGATGAACTGCGCCTCTGTTGCAAAAGCGTTTCGGCGGAATTCCTGAACCGCAATCATATGGACAAACTGGGCGCTGCTGAGGTGAGCTCTACGGTCATACCAATTTTCCATCTCCAATGCTGCGGTCACCTCTTCGGGCCAGAGCAGTTCGATCCTGAAGGAGCCAACCGTTTCCGGAGGCAGGGTGAAGCTGTGGTGGAAGCTGCCTTTGTCAGAAAGAGTGATGTCCCGTTGCTCAAGGATGCGCTCAGAGGAATCAAAGATCTGGAGTTGCGCGTCTCTGCTCTCTTCGTGAACGCTGCAATTGTCTTTGATCCTGCGGACAAGACCCTTGAGGTGAACCTTTTCTCCGGGCCGATAGAGAGTCCTGTCCGTGAAGAGTAGAGCTGTTCGTTTATGGGGAAGGGCGGGTTCCCATTCGACGTTCACGGGAAAGCGCCACATGGAAACAGTGGGGAGGCTGCTATCGAAATCGATGATGAATTGGTCTGGGCCGAGAGAAGCTCTCAAGTGGCGCTGCTTGAAGGACCGGGGAAGGAGGGCGACCCCGGATCTGTTAGTTTGAGTTGATTGCAACGGAGCAGCATCCTCGCCGAAGACATCAAGCGTCACATCGGCAAGAGGGGCTCCAGTCTCGCAGGAATAGGCATAGATAAAGGCGTTGCTCTCGTTGATTTTCCATGCCAATCCGATATCAGTGATTTGGATATATGCCTGGGTGGACTTTTTCCTCTGGTAGGAGCTGACCATTCCGGGTTTGGGATCGGCCTCGATGGAGAGGAAAAGCAGGCCAGGGTCGTTGTCCTTTCCCAGCATATCGTTCCAGTTAATCTCGATGGGAGCCGTAGTATCGTAGGCGTTTTGCAGCTCAATGACGCTGTCGTAAACCGTATCTCCCGCCACGAGAGACCAAGGAAGAGCGTGCCGCTGTTTGATGCGCTCGTTCCCCGGTCCGTTTCCACTGTAGTGACGATAGCCCTGAAGAGTTCGCACCGCATCTCGGCCGGTCAGGCGCTTGGCCCGTATTCTGGCGCTCGCGATGTTCACTGTTCTGATGCTGTAGGTTCGGTTTCCGGTGGCCAGCTGAGCAGCGGCGTAGCTCGGAGCAGCGAGGATGGGAGGCAGATGCCGAAATTGAACTACCATGCTCTTTGGCTGAGCCATGATTAATCCGTCGGCTGCGGTGATCCCCTGTTTGATGGTGACCTTCCATTTGGAATTTCCGGGAAAGTCTCCCCGGACCGAGACCACCGAACGGCCCACCTCGAGAGTCATGTTGTCAGGAGCGGGCTCCACAGTAATGAAGTCGGTGAGATCCGACGCCGTGATATTCTCAGGAAGTTTCTTGGAAAGGCTGATACTCAGGTAGGGTCTGGCATCGAGCTCGGTGATAGCCCGGATAGAGGTGACCTCAAATTTTTTGACAGTCCCGATCGAGCGCGCAATGAGTCGGGTGGTCGCGGCAGTGGCAGAGCTATTTTTTACCCCAGCGCCGAGGACAAGCTTCCAATCCTCGCCTGCCGGCAGTGGCTCTACCGGTGAGATCGTAAGTGAGGTAGAGATCTCGGTCTCAGGATCAATCCCTCCAGGGGCTGGGGCCTCCCATGACTCGAAATACTGTTTCCAATCAGGTCCCACGGCAGTGCTTTTGCCGAGATCACGATAGACGCCTCTTCGGACCGTTGCTCCAACTTTTTGTCCTCCCTTGTCGGTAAAAAATATTGGAGAAGTGACGGTTGAGGGATCCACCACATCGTTGAACCTCAGAAAGCATACAGGGTGACGCAGATCCCCCCGCCAGTAATTCACCAGAGGTTGAAAGGCGGCGGTCCGGAGAAATCGGAAGCGAGTTTCTGGAATGACCGATCCGTCGAGGTATTTATGCCCCATCCCAAGTGAGAAGTGATAAGTGGTGGCGATTTTCGGAGTGCCTGTGCGCTCGAAACGGGCGCTATTGGGTGAGATCCAGGTCAGATTCCCAGCCAGGTCAGGTTCAATTTTGATCAGGGTGTTTGGGCTGGAACTGCCTACTTTCTCCTTTTCGATTACCGCCTTGTCGAAAATCAGCGTGAAGGTTGTAGACGGAGTCAAAGTCGAAGAGCTGACCTTCAAGAGCGGTCCGGCGGGAAGCAGGATGCTGCTGGCGGTAAGCAGGAAGATAAGGGAAAAGAGTGTTCTCATAAAATTTCCGGATCGCTGGTGGCCATCTTTAAAAATTCGCATCTGTGTAACCTGAACGAGAGATTTCGGCTCTACCCTCAGAACTAGGTGCTAGTTTTCTAGCTTTTAAGGCGCAAGGGTCGTATGAAAAAGCAAAATCGATTGTGTTTTGCCGGAAAAGATAGTCTCACGTTCTGCGAGGAGTTTAGCAGAAATACCTGTGCAAGAGTTAGATGGTTGCCTGACGCCACGTCGACGCGTGTGGTGCGGGGTCAGTTTTTCAGTGCGCTCCGGCAGGAGGGTAATAGAAGAGAGGATCCTGAAACCGGCAGGGCGCCCTATCCATGATTCGTAATAAAGTCGTTGTCCTTTTCCTGATCTGCAATTGCCTGTCCCCGCTCCGCGGCGAGGAGGAAAAACAACCGTCCTTTGATCTCGGGCCCGACTCGAATCGTCAGGCCGGCGTTCCCAGAGGCAAGGTGACTCGCCATGAGTGGAGAAGCTCAATTCTCGACGGCACCCTGCGGCAGTGGTATCTCTATGTCCCCGCTCAATATGACGGGACCAAACCTGCGGCCGTGATGGTATTTCAGGATGGTCATGCCTACGTGAGCGAGGAGGGGGACCTCCGTGTCCCAGTTGTTTTTGACAACCTGATTCATCGGGGCGCAATGCCGGTGACGATCGGGATTTTTCTCAATCCGGGACTCTTCACCGACAAGATAGAAGGACGGCAGGGATGGAAAGTTCCGGATGGCGTGAAAAAGAACCGGAGTGTGGAGTATGACTCTCTCAGTGCCGATTATGTGACTTTCCTCGAGAAGGAAATTCTCCGAAAAGTGAGTGAGGATCACAATATCTATGGAGACCCCTCCATGAGAGCAATCTGCGGAATGAGTTCGGGAGGAATCTGTGCCTTCACGGCTGCGTGGCAGCGGCCAGACCTCTTCCGTAAGGTTGTAAGTCATATCAGGAGTTTCACCAATATCCGCGGCGGCCATGTTTATCCCGCCTTGATCCGAAAGGGGGAAAAGAGACCGCTTCGTGTATTCCTTCAGGATGGTTCCAACGATCTGGATAACGCGCATGGGAACTGGTGGCTGAGTAATCTCCAGATGGAGAAGGCTCTTAAGTTCCGCGGGTATGACTTCAAGACGGTCTGGGGAAAAGGGGGGCACAGCGGAAAGCACGGAGGAGCAATTTTTCCAGAAACCATGCGTTGGCTCTGGCGGGACTGGAAGGAATCCGGCAAATAGAGCGGAGCGGGCTGGGGTGCAGAGCTGTTCAGGTGTTCTCAGTCGAGTAAGTCCAAAGCGAGAGGCGTATCCAGAGGGATGTCTCGCGTCGCCTTTTTCCCAAGGACTTCCGGCAGGTGTTTGGGGGCGAGGCCATAGCCTGGTCGGACGGAGCGCACGTTCCGCGCGGTAAGGGCTTCACCAGTCTTGATGTCAGCTGACGCAAAGAGGGAATGACGAAAAATACGGGATGCCGTCTGGGATTCGGTTAGCTCATAGGATGGTTCTGGTCAGTTCTTGTCCGAGTGAACCAGTTCCCCCTGTGATAAGTAGAGATTTTCCGCTGAGCATGAATTCTTCAGGCCGAGAGACCCCGTGACGTCTAGTTAAATCAGTAATGATCGGAAGGACAGGCCTCGCTCTTGTCTAAAAGGCTCAGGTAGATCACCCATTTTCAGAGGAGTTAATCGTCATCTACTGGGCGAGGAGAACAGGTGAGTTTGGCTTGAGGGCATGCGAGGGAACCGGATGTTCCTTGGTGAAGACCTGCAGGGTCTGATGAGACTCCAATGGCACGGTGGACTCGTCCATGGCCGCATCCTCCTGGCTCTTCCACCGCACTCCCCGCGATAACTTGAGATGTTTTTCGAAGAAGCGATACACGGCCTGCCGTTTGGAGGCTCCGTAGTCATGGCCCTCGTCGGGAAAGTGGGCATTTTCCACAAGGTTACTCCGGCCATACATTCCGTAGACGCGTCTTACGAAAGGGAATTCAACCTCAGGCGTATGAGAGGTCCAGTCGCCTCCACACGAAATGAGTAACATCGGCCTCGGAGCGCAGAGCGCTGCGATTTCGGTATTATTGGTGATATGAGATGGACGCACATGGATCGGAACACCGCTTTCACAGGCGCACCCACCGAAGAAGTGGGCCGACACCATAACACATGGAGCAGAAACAGTGACCCGGTCATCGAGGGCGGTCAGGAGGAAAGTCTGTGTGCCTCCACCCGAGGCGCCGGTGACTCCCACACGGGAGGAGTCGATTCCCGGCAGTGAAAGAATAAAGTCAAGAGCGCGGATGCTGTTCCAGCACTGCAAACCAAGGACCTGCTTTCCGTGATTGTGATTCCATCCCAGTTTGCGGGAGTCCGAGTAGCCAATCATGTCATAGGAAAAAACGGCGGCTCCCATTCTTGCGAGGGTAGCGCAACGGTATTGCATCTCCGGTCGCAGCCTCCCCTCTTTTTCAAAGGCTGGGTCCCGGGCGTGACCGTGAGGGCAGAGGACCGCCGCCATGTTCTTCTGCTTCCCGGACGGGAGATACAGGTTACCGCAAAGGAAAAACCCGGGGGCGGTTTCAAGTGCAACGTTCTCTACGGAATATCCGTCATGAGCGCGCTTTGAATGACGGAGGGGATTGAGGGGTGTTTTAATCGGAAGAGGATAAAGTCCCGCCCCCTTGAGGATGCCTGCACGTATTTTCGCCCGGCGTTTGGTCCATGCAGCGAGGTCGGGAACCTTGGAGGCAATTCTGTTTAATTCGAGGCGTGCCGCGTCTGGTTTAAAATACCCTCCTCGCCGGAGGACGCTCTCGTCCTGGCCGGGAGTGTCCAGAATCAGGGTGGCAGCACAGAGGATGAGAATCAGGAGGCGGAGCATGCGTTTACCCTGAGGTGGAGCTGGCGGACCGCAAAGCGAAAGAAGCACTCAGGAGCGTGTTGAGAAGAGTCCCATTTTGCCTCTGTGGAGCCATCGAAAGAGCCTCCAGGGTTAAAGAAAGGACAAATAGGCTGTATTTCTCGACGTTTTTGACCAAATCGGAGGGCAAAAGGAAGATGGGTAATCTTACAAAGTTCTCATATTTAGTAAGTTAGGAAAAAAATTAGCAAGAAGAGGGAAAGTTGTTGTTGTTGAGACCCGTTCTCGATAAATTATCCTCACCTTTAAGGAAACCGTAACTACACACACCCTTCGAGGCACTAACTCCATAAACTGAGAATGACAGCTACTACCATCAGACGGACCTCCGGGTCTCTCATCCTTGGCCTTGGAATTCTGGCGTCTGCCGCGCAAGTGGCTGCGAAAGATCACGAGGACCTCGACGCTGCTTACAATAACGGCAGCGTTGGAAGCGACTGGTTCCAAAACACCTCTATCGGTGGATACGGCGAGTTGCACCTGAACTTGAACCAAGACGGCGACAACGAAATCGATTTTCACCGTTGGGTTCTCTTTGTAAACCACCGCTTCAGCGACAAGGTTGCCTTGTACTCTGAGTTTGAGCTTGAGCACTCCCTCGCAGGAGACGGCAAGCCAGGCGAGGTTGAGCTCGAGCAGGCCTACGTCGATATCGCAATGGACGGAGGAACAAGCTTCAAGGCTGGTCTCTTCCTCCTGCCCGTCGGAACTCTCAACGAGACTCATGAGCCCGACACCTTTTACGGTGTAGAGCGGAATCCCGTCGAAAAGAACATTATTCCTACTACCTGGTGGGAAGCTGGTCTCGGTCTTAGTGGAAGCACTGAGGCACTCAAGTGGGACGTTGCAGTTCACTCCGGGTTGTCAGTTCCTGACTCTTACAAGATCCGTAGCGGACGTAAGAAGGTTGCTGAAGCACCTGCAGAGGATGCAGCCGTCACCGGTCGCGTCACCTACAGTGGCAATGGCTTCCAGGTTGCTGGTTTCGCTCAGTATCAGAGCGACATCACCCAGGGAAGAGACGGAGCCGACGCTACTCTGATTGGAGCGACTCTTGATGCAAACATGGGCGCCTTCCGCCTCCGTGGCCTTGTGTCGAGCTGGGACATCGGTGGTGCAGCAGCTGCAGCTGCCGGTGCTGACGAGCAGTGGGGTTACTTCATTGAGCCTTCCTACAAGCTCAGCGACAACTTGGGAGTATTTGCTCGCTACGCCGAGTATCAGGACTACACCGGTGACACTACTGACGTGGTAACCGTCGGTGTGAACTACTGGCCTATCGACAACGTAGTCTTCAAAGCTGATTACAACGACGCTGGTGGATCTGAGTCCATCAACCTCGGAGTTGGATACAGCTTCTAATCTTTGAACACTGCGTAGATTGCTACGCATATTCATACTCATAACTCTGGTCGCCGCCACCCCTCACGGGTTGGCGGCGACTATGGTTTACCGGGATTGGGGAAAGTAAGAAATAATCCGAATTCGCCTGAATATTTGCGTATCGGAACACCCCTCCTACATTACAAACACTAAACCTTAGATTCATCAAATGCACCACCTCCTTACCCTCACGCTTCTTTTCGGTCTCACCCTCGCAGTGGAGGCCGGAACCACGGTTTATCAAAAACCCTCGGAATTCATCCGTTCTGCCTGTGGTGGCCAAGTGCCTACCACCAAATATCTTACCCTGACTTCCTCTAACCAGAGCAGGATTCAACGTCTCATGGGGCATGAATACCGCCCTGCGAGAGTCCGTTACTGGACCTACAAGGGAAAGATGGTCGTCATCTTGGACGAAATTGGAAAGACCCGCCCGATAACCACTGGATTTGTGGTTAATGGAGGAAAAATTGAGTCCGTCAAAATGCTGATTTACCGGGAAACGATTGGAGCCGAGGTGCGCCGGACCTCGTTTACCAACCAGTTCAAAGGTGCAGTTCTCGGGCCGAGTGGAAAACTAAGCCGCCGGGTAAACAATATCGCGGGTGCGACGCTTTCCACCCGCGCCATGATGGAAATGGGACGAGTGGCCCTCTATCTGGACCAGATCCGCCCCAAGTAGGTAAAAATGGGTAAAGATCGGCCCAGAAAAAAGGGCCGAAGGCCGGGGCCGCGGAAGTGGCATCGTCAATGGCACCGGTATCTTGGTGCTGTGTTTGCCCTTCCTCTCCTATGGCTTACTGTCAGCGGACTCCTTCTGCAGCACGGTGAGCGGCTCGGACTAACCGAAAAAAAGGTGAGTTCGGCTTGGCTCCTCAAGCGCTACAATCAGATTCCAACGGGTGCCCCGTCGGTGACGGAAGCGGGTCGGTTTTTGATTGCCGAATGGGGGGGCCAAATCTTTGTCGATGACAGGCTCCTCGATGAGAGTGGGGTTCTGACCGGGGCGGTGGCTTTACCGGCAGAGTTGGTAGTGGCGACCAACAGTGAAGTTTTCGTTTATGATTCGCAGGGGCTTTATCTTGATAGGCTCGGGGAAGAATCTCTGCCGGCCGTTCCTCTTATGAGGATAGGCCTCGATCCCAATAACCAAATACATCTTGAAACTGCTGCCGGGCAGCACGTTCTCGGTGAAGGCTTTCTGGAGTTTGAGGAAGCGTCTCCTGATACTGTGGTTGCGTGGAGCACGTTGAGAGAAGGCAACAAGGAGCGGGAGTCGCTCCAGCAGATCCTGGTGGAGGGTTCGGAATTCACGTGGTCGCGGGTCATCACCGATTTGCACAGCGGAAGTTTGCTGGGAAAAACAGGCCGCTTCTTTGTTGATCTCACCGGGGTTGCGGTCTTCGTTCTCACAGTGCTTGGAATTCGGCTTCTTTTCAGGAGAAAATCACGAGCATCATGAATCGGCGCCAGACTCTTTCGCTTCTTAGTATAACGAGTGCGGCAACTCTGTTGGGAGGAGGTTGCCAGCGAAGGGAAGTTGGAGAAGTTACTCGCTGGCGTGGAGTTCTGTTCAATTCCGACGTGGATATGGCGCTCCATGCCCTGCCTGCGACAATTGCTGAGGCGCTGATCAGGGAGTGTGAGGTAGAAATGCAGAGGCTTGAAAACTTATTTTCGCTCTACCTTCCCGATTCGCCTCTTTCCATTCTCAATCGGACAGGACGCCTTGAAAACCCTCCTTGGGAACTCGTGGATCTCGTGGAGAAGGCCTTGTTGGTCGCAAAGCGTTCAGGNGGGGCCTTTGATCCCACCATTCAGCCCTACTGGACCTGGTTGCGTGAGGCGGTTGAAACTACCGGGACATTTGACCCCGAGACAGGGGCGGGGGTATTGGAAAGGGTGGATTTCCGGCAGGTGCAGTGCAGCGAGCGGGAATTGAGCTTCGGGCAGGAAGGGATGGCTCTAACCTTGAATGGTCTTTCCCAGGGATGGATCACCGACCGGGCGACCANGATTCTGCGCGACGGGGGAGCTCAGCATTGTCTCGTCAATCTCGGTGAATTTTATGGC
Organism: Roseibacillus sp.; assembly: GCA_002715825.1. Lineage (GTDB taxonomy): Bacteria > Verrucomicrobiota > Verrucomicrobiia > Verrucomicrobiales > Akkermansiaceae > Roseibacillus_B. Next base: position 59,865 of record PBAI01000005.1, read on the forward strand.
ATCGGAAGCCAGCCTTCTGGAGAAGATTGGATTGTGGGGTTACGAGGTGTAAAGGGGGAAGAAATCGCCTTGCGGGATCGTGCGCTCGCGGTGTCCTCGGGGGCCGGGCTTTATTTTGGAACAGGAGAGCGCCGGAATCACATCATTGACCCGCGCAACGGAGATTGCGNNGAAGCCCGGAAGGTGGTGGCGGTCACCGCTCCCGAAGCATGGCTTGCGGACGCCCTCTCCACAGCCTGCTCGGTTCTGGAGGAAAAAGAGGCGCGGACCCTCATCGCCCAGTGGAAGGANGTGGATCTCTTCGTTCATTACACGGGCTGATAAGCAGAGGCGTCAGGTGCCGTGAAGGCCCCGTCTTGACCCTGATCTGTTGCGGAGTAGGATTCTCCTATGCGAAATCTTTGCTTCTTGTGTTCGGCGGCTCTCATAATTCTGGGTCTCGTGGGTTATCTGGGGTGGGAGGCCATCGGGGCAAGCAAGCAGTCGGTGACGGCTTTGATTCCGGCTTTCATCGGGCTGCCGATGCTACTNGGAGGCTTGGTGGCTCTGAAAAGCACCATGGCGGGGATGCATATTGCGGTTTTGTTCTCCGCTCTCGGTGCCCTCGCGGGCTTGGGACGCGTGATCCCGACTGTGATCGAGGGAGGATTCAGTGGGCCCGGTTCGGTCTTAATCGCCATCATGACTGCGATCTGCCTTTTTTTCACCGTGATGGCGATCCGCTCATTCAGAGCGGCGCGGCGGAATCGAGAAGCGTCCGCGTAGGGCTTGGGTGGTGTTCCGCNGTCAAAAAATAGCGCCGAAGATAGACTGGTTGTCGCGATAAGTCTCGNNGGCCGGCAGAGGATCCGCCGGCACTTGGAGCTGGGTAGTCAAGCAAGTGGCAGGATCAGTCGCTGCCCCGGAGGATCATNAGAATCCTCAGGACATAGAAGAAGAGCATCGCCACACTGGCAAAGAGACCGAGTGAGGCTGCGACGTATTGCTCGGTGCCGTAGTGGTGGATAATGTTGCTGGTGCTCCAGAGGATAGAGATGGCGGCCAGGAGAACCATCGCGCCCGAAAACAAAAGGCCAAGACTGAAGCCCATCAGGAGGGAGAGCACGATGGTCACGACNGCGACGAGGAAGCCGACCTTTATAACTCCCCCGAGGAAGGAGAAGTCCTTCTTGGTCGAGAAGGCAATAAAGGTTAATCCGGCAAACATGGCAGCTGTGATCATTCCGGCTTGCCCAATAAGATCCGGAGCATTGAGAAACCGGGGGCTGGCCGCCATGAGCAGAAGTGGAAGAAATACGACCGCCTCAGCTATCACGAAGAGGCCAAGACCCGCATACTGCATTCCCTTGCTAGCTGAGGTGAGAGCCCACTTGTTGGCCAGGTAGGAGGCCAGCATGAAACCGCCAAGGACAAAGAACATGCTGAAGCGGCTTTGTGCCAGCAGGCCCATCACTTTGGAGTCGATGTCGGGAATCTGGAAAAGGGCAAACTCGATAAGAATGAAGGCGCCCACAGCAGCGGCTAGGTGCCCATAGGTCCGACGAATGAAGGTGGCGCGGATGTCCTCGGGGGCGGCAGCCACGACGTAAGGGTTTTGGTAGCTCTCAAACATGATTCTGGGGGGAAAGACCTTTNTCAGTGAGAATATACTCGTTGTAGACTGGGAGCGCAAGAAGAGTGGGGTCTGGCGGTCGGCATACCGGAAGAATTCACTACCTTCGTAGATATTGGCCTTTTCGAGGAGCGTAGCTTTCGTAGGGTGTTCCCCCATACGAAATGGGCGGGGGAACGATAGCGGCAGGGNTGAACGAGGCGCAGGCTGAGGCGGTCCAAAGCAGTGAGGGACCGGTTTTGATCCTCGCCGGTGCGGGGACCGGNAAGACCAGNACGGTGATCTTCCGCATTGCGAATCTTCTGGAGAGAGGGGTGGACCCCCGGAACATTCTTGCGGTGACGTTCACAAACAAGGCGGCTTGTGAGATGCGTGAGCGGGTGGGAGAGATGGTTCGACGGGAAGCGGCGGAGGAAATGACAGTGTGCACTTTCCACTCACTCTGCGTGCGGGTCCTGCGAGTGCACGCAGGGTTACTGGGCTACAATACCAATTTCAGCATTGCTGCCGGAAGTGACCGGGATGGCTTGGTGAAGCAGCTGATCGTTCAACACGGGGGAGCGAAGGAGAAGATCAAGGCATGGGACATCACCGCGGCAGTCTCCCGCCAGAAGAACGCCGGGATGTCACTTGGGGAGATTCCTGATGATCTGGTCCGAACTGTGGCGATGAGTTATCAGCGAGAGCTCAGGGCTCGCAATGCACTCGACTTCGACGATCTGCTCGTGCTGGCAGAGCAGGTTCTCCGGGAGCACNGGGAGGCCCGCGATTTCTGGAGGGAGCGCTTCCGCTATGTGACGGTAGATGAGTTTCAGGATACCAACGGGCTGCAGATGGATCTGCTGATGCAGCTGGTCGGACCGCCTCACAATATCTGTGTGGTCGGAGACGATGACCAGAGTATCTATGGATGGAGAGGGGCTCAGGTGAGTAACATCCTGCAGTTTGGACACTTTTTCCCCAATCCTAAGATTGTTCGGCTCGAGAATAACTACCGCAGTACGGAGGCGATACTGAGCGTGGCCAATGAACTCATCAGGAACAGTCCTTCGCGGCATGAAAAGACCCTGCGCGCGACGATCAAGGGAGGGGATAAGGTCACCCTGATGGCTTTGCCCGGGGATGAGGAGGAGGCTCTCTGGATGGCCAAGGAAATCCGGCGTCATCGGGCGAAAGACAATAGCTGTTGGGAGGATTTTGCGGTTCTCTTCCGAACCAATACCCATATCAGGAAAGTCGAACAGATCTTCCGGCAGGAGGAGATTCCCTATCGACTGGTAGGGGCCCAGAGTTTTTATGATCGCAGGGANGTCCGTGATGTTCTGGCTTATCTTCAGATTCTGGACAACCCGCTGGCTGACGTCTCCCTGCTGCGGATTCTGAATACTCCTCCCAGAGGAATCGGATCCAATACCGCCCTGCTGCTTCTTGAGCACTGCCGTGAGCATCAGGTGAGAGCGTGGGAAGCGATGAAAGACTTCTCTTTCACCAGTCAGCTCTCTTCCAAGGGAAGTGGGTCCATTCGGAATTTTGTTGAACTTGTTGATTCGTTCTCGCCTCGGATCGCCGGCGGCAGGGCGGGAGAGGCTCTCAGCGAGTTCCTGCAGGAAGTTGATTACACNGCCTGGCTGATGCGGTCNTGCCGAACGGACGAGGAGCGGGAGCAAAGGGGAGAGGCTGTGGCGGAGGNGATCACTGCTTTGACGGATGCTCTCCGGAAAGGGAGAACAATTCAGCAATTCCTCGATGATGCGGCCCTTGATGCAGAGCCGGAGGAAGAAGAGCTGGAGAAAAAATCCGGGGTGACGCTGATTACCCTCCATGCCTCCAAAGGGCTGGAGTTTCCTGTCGTCTTCNTNGTGGGATTGGAAGAAGGAGTGCTTCCCCACTGGAGAAGCAAGGAAGAGGGAACTCAGGATGAAGAGCGTCGTCTGCTTTATGTTGGAATCACGAGAGCGCGGCAACACCTCTTCCTCAGCTACTGTTCCCTGAGGATCAAGTATGGTGATCAGGTGAGGTGCGATCCTAGTTCCTTTCTTAGTGAACTGGATGCAGATTGGATTCTTGAGCGCGATTATACGGAAGAGATGAATGCTCTTGCCGACGACGATGACGTGAGCGACTTCTTTGGTAATATGCGGGCTCTTCTTGATTGAATGCAGGTTCATATCTGGTGCCCGTTCCAGAACTCGGTGCCATACACAATTTTATTACGATATTGCCGNGATCGCTCTAAGATGTTGGAGATAGGAAGACGATGACAGAGCCGAGAATCACTGTAGGCACTGAAAAACTGATCGCGGTTGAGGATGGGGCCTCGAAGCAGTTGCGAACTCTGCTCGACCGCCAGGGCCGACCGGATGGGGCTCTACGTATCAAGGTTATCGGGGGAGGCTGCAGTGGACTCCAATATCAGATGGACCTNGTGGATGGNCCTCTGGACCGGGATATCCTCGTGGCATCTAACGGAGTCAACGTGGTGATTGATCCAAAAAGTGCTCTTTTTGTCGGGGGAAGCGAACTGGACTTCTCAGCGGATCTCCAACATGGAGGGTTTAAGGTGAGTAACCCCAACGCAGTGGTGACCTGCTCCTGNGGGGAGAGCTTTGCGGCCTGATGGTGACCGGCATTGATCACTTCGCGGCNCTGGGGTTAGAGAGGCAGCTGGACCTGTCGCACGAAACTCTGCGGGCCCATTATGATGGGCGATGCCAGGAGTCCCATCCGGATGTCGGAGGAACCGCGCAAGGTTTCGATGCCGTGGCGGAGGCCTACAAGACACTCAGCAGCCCTTCCCGTAGGTTNCGTCACTGGTTGGAACTTTCCGGGAATAAGGTGGTTGAGGATGGCAGCCTGCCTCCAGCAGTCGAGGAACGTTTTGGACCNGTCAACGCCCTGCTGCATAAGGCCAGTGAGATCGCAGAGCGNCACAGGGGAGCTCGCTCAACGCTGGTGCGCTCGCTGGCGGAGGCTGANGGGATTTCCCTGCAGGGCCAAATCGTTGAAGCCCGCGGCGAGTTGNATAACGTGATTACAGAGATGGTATCAACTTTCAGGAGGTTCGANGAAAGTGACCCTCANGAGGTCAGGGCTGAGGCCATGGANCTTGTNAGATCTCTCTCTTTTCTTGAGAGGTGGGAGACTCAATTGAGGGCAGCATGGGCTCAGGCCGGATGCTGGTAAAAGTTCTTGCAGGCTTGCATTCGAAGGTGGTCCGGTCAGTTTGCGGGCNATGGCTGAGCCTGTGATAGGNATTGATCTTGGTACNACCTATTCGGCAGTGGGAATTGTAGAGGCGGGTTTTCCNATCCTTCTCGCTGATGAGGGGGGTGAGCGGTTGACTCCAAGTGTGGTNTGGTTTGGTNCCGAGGGAGTAAAGGCAGGACGACCTGCGCTNAGAGAAGCACCCGCGGGCCGGTTGGTGCGGAGCGCCAAGCGTCAGATAGGAGTCAGGTTTGGAGAGCATATGGAAGGAGGACTTCCGTTAATACGCGACCCNCATGGAGGAGTTNCATTTGAAACCTTGGAGGGCCCCCGTTCNCCAGTGGAGGTGAGTAGTGTGTTGCTTGGTGAGCTGAAGCGCATTGCAGAATNCCGTTTGGAGCGCGAAGTCCGGNAAGCTGTCATTACGGTNCCGGCATACTTTAATAACGCACANNGGGAATCCACCAAGCAAGCTGGAGAAGAGGCGGGGCTTGAGGTTCTCAGGCTGGTGGCTGAGCCGACCGCCGCGGCTCTGTCCTACGGAATGAATAAATTGGGAGAGAGTGCCCGTGTCGCTGTTTTCGATCTTGGAGGAGGAACCTTCGACGTCTCGATTCTGGAGCTCCGCGAGGGAGTATTTGAGGTTCTTGCGACGGGTGGGGACACCCGGCTGGGAGGTGATGATATTGACNCGGTCGTTTTGGATCTGGTCCGGCAGGNATCTGGTGCNGNAGGGAGTGTGCTGGAAGATCCGGAGGCTGATGGAGACAGGCTGATACGGGAAGCAGAGCGGGTTAAGCGCGAGCTCTCCACCGGGGATCATGCGGTCTTCCGGGTGCCTTTTTATGATGGGGCGCAAAGTCTCGAGGTGGAAGTGAGCCGGGCCGATCTGGAGAGTGGCATGGACCCTCTCCTCTCCAGAATGGAAAGAATTTGCCGGGAGGTTCTCGTTGATGCGGGAATGGAGCCGGATCAAGTCGCGGCAGTCGTNATGGTTGGAGGNAGCAGTCGAGTGCCCGCGGTCCAAAAGCTGGCCGAAGAGGTCTTTCAGAGAGAACCTGATTGTTCGCAACACCCTGACGAGGCGGTAGCTTTGGGTGCCTCAATACAGGCGGGGATCATAGCGGGAACATGGCGGGAGGTTCTTCTTCTGGACGTTACTCCGCTCAGCCTCGGNATCGAAACCTTGGGNGGATTGATGAACGTTCTGATTCCACGCAANACTACGATNCCCTGCAAGGTGGGAGAAATGTTCACCAATGCCAGAGACGGTCAGGATTCGATGAGAGTGCGGGTGTTACAGGGGGAGCGGGAGCTCGCCCGGGATAACTGGGAACTCGGAAAGTTTGACCTCTCTTTCAGGAGTGCGCCGAGAGGNAAGGCCAGGGTNGGGGTGCAGTTGTCCNTGGACGAAAATGGCATCCTCGAGGTGCTNGCCCGTGATGTGGAAGGCACGGGNGAGGACGTCATCATTCGTATCGAAAGCGCNGCCGTGGATGTCAACGAAGAGGCGGTCGAGCAAATGGTGGANGAAAGCNTTGAGCACGCGTTTGAGGATATGAATGCGAGGGTTTTTACCGAGGCTCAGCTTAAGGCTGAGGAACTTCTTCCTGCCGTGCGGGCCGCCCTCGCAGAGACTGGATCATTCCTNAGTGNANCAGAGCAGAAAGAAATTCGATTGGCTGAACGTGCNGTGGAGCAAGCNTTGACGGAGGGTGAGGCCAACGCGCTGAAGGGAGCAGTGGAGCGNTTGGATCAAGCTACGGAGGCTCTGGCTGCACGCCTTGTAGAAAAAGCGATCGCAGAGGGATCGCTGAAGCCTGAAGACCANNAATAAAGTTGCNCGGATAATTCACTACACTAACCTTNGGGGCGTTGGCTGAAGATCTGACAGAACCTGATCCGTCGGCGCGCGGNTCCGATCGGAAAACGGTTCTTCCGCAAAAAAGAGAGCATGGAAAAACTCCTGGGANTAAGNCTCACGGGCNNNGTCCAGTCTGGAAAAAGAAGAGCGAAGANGCGCTNACTGGGGATCAGTTTTCCCAGAGTGAGATTCCTCTGGATGAGAAATCATTATTCGAAGACGATCTTGAAGGCTTGGAAGAAGGTGGCCCTGATCTCAGCCCGGGACNAAGGGTAACGCCCGGGACNNCTCGAGCGGAAATTGTATCTGAAGTNCCGCGTCAGGAGACCANGATAGAGAATCCAATACAATCCNCACGNATCCCTCCGGTCGCATCGGAAACAGAACACGGAGATCGNTCAGGGTGGGAATTGCAAGGGGAGGCTGCGTGGACCGGTNTTCATAAAGGCTCGTTNTGGTGGGTTCTGGCCGGGATTTTCTGTGTGGGAATCGTGGTGGTTTTTCTTTTGCAGAGCTTCAATAATCCCGTCAGGTCATCGAGTATTGAACAGCCGCTTCGTACGTCGATCAGTGACGATATAGGGGATGTGCCCCTAGNGGACTTCGTGATCAGGGCTGCTGAGATAATGCCTTTGGTGACTCAGATTCTGGAGAAGGTATATTCTGGTAAAGGTCCGGAGGTAGCGGATCTCCTGCGGGGCGGGAAGGGTTCNTGGGAGAAGTGGAAGGCATGGGAAGGTCGCAGACCTTCCACTGAAGGATATTACCCGGTCAGTCAACTTCAGCTCAATGCTGCTACATTAATGGGGCATCCCTACCTGATGCTGACAGGACTAGATAAAGACTATGTTGCGGCNGTGGCATATTTTACTTCGGAAGCTGACGGAAGTCTTAAATATGACTGGGAAGCCAGCGAGGGTTACTGTGAGTTTCTCCCNGGAGATCAGGAACAGGCTGTAAGTAGCGCCCCTCTCCTAGTACGCGGAATCGTGACTCCCTCCACTTTCTATCCCCCGGCTTTTCCGGAATNCGNATTNCAGNGTTATGTGATCCATCACCGTGATGCCGGAAATTTTATTTGGGCTTTCGCGCGCCGTGGAAGTGAAGCAAACAAGAGGATGAGGGGCCATTTTTCACTTCGAATGACCGAGTCNACTGATGGCCGGGCGACCGTGATGGTCCAGAAGGGTCCGAAAGGAGCCCGGGCCAACCAGCTTGAGCTGGTAGAATTTATTAATTCGGATTGGTGTGTCCCTCAGGACCGTTCCAGTTCCCAGTGATTTTCCCTCAATTTAGGACTCTCCAGAAAGTGATGGAGGAAGGGTCTGTTGACATGTAGCCTTGCATGCAGGAATCATGGACGAGTCACCCGTGNAACTGTTTCGCTGTCCTACCTGTGGAAAGGTGGTGTCATTGTCTGCAGGCGCCGAACGGATCTGCAGGGAGTGCGGCTATGAATTCGGCAAGGCTGTTATGATTACACCACGNGAGGAGGGACANCGNGTGGTNNAGCCCACGGGAAGAATGGTGCAGCGGGATGTTTCTACCAGTAAGAGCACCCAGGGATGGGCTTCTACTGCTCCCAAATCAGAAGAAGGGTTTNTTGCAGATCCAGAACCAAAATCNGNTGTGACGCCTGGTCGTCCTCAACCTCCCGTTGAGCAGGTAANTCTTCGGAAGCCCACGAAGAAGCGTGCANTTAATACAGCAAGCCTTCTTCTNCACCTAGGGGGCTGGTCGACCTTACTTATGTTGATCGCGATTGGGGTTAAGTTTCGATTGGGAAAGACTGATTCAGAATCCACAGGGGATGGGGAAAATTACTCCGAGATGGCCGCCTCCATGGAAGAGGGAATGCAGCGTTTCCTNGNGCAGGAGCTTCCCTCNGTCAGGACCACGCTGCTTTCTTACCTCTCGGAGGCGAGCTGGTTTGGGCGGGCTCAGTTTGTCNGNAGTTCGTCGAAAGTTGTTCCAAAAATGCAGAGATACTACCGTTCAAGCAGGATGTGGANCTTTTCGCCGGGAAGCAGCTTGACCCCGGTGAGCGCAAACGTGATCAGGCCNCACGGGGGNAATCCCATTATTGAGACGGTATTCAAGGTAGAGTCCCAGCGCAGGGGCCAAGGAGNTCCGTATTTGCGGGAGGTGGTCTTTGTTCGTGAAAGAAACAGCTGGAAAATCGATTGGGAGGCCCTGGTGAGACACTCTCCTCAATCGTGGTCATTGTTTTATGCTGACGTCGAGGGGAGCAACCAGCCGNGCGAGTTCAGACTCTTCGCGAGGAAAATTATGACCCGGGTTCAAAATGGGAATCCCGTCATGGTCCTGAAGTTCTATCAGGTCAGGGAGGATATAGACGAGATGTGGAAGCAGGATGCTCCTCCCGTNGTCGTGGCNAGAGACTCNGAAAACGGCAGACGCTTTCATGAAATCTTTCAACGTGACCCCAGCCGATCGCGTCCCGGGGACCCACGTCTATGGCACCGGGATCCCCGGAATCTTCGACGGGTCCGTGTACAATTGAGATGGAAAACGGGGAAAGACGACGAGCGTTATCTGGTGGTTGACAGGGTTCTTGCAGGAAACTGGCTATCGGGCGCAGATGGGGAAGGATCATCTCTGGAGGAGTTTTCAGACGTCAGAGAGACCTCCGGGTAGGAAGAAAACCATATGGATCTGAGTAGTGACGCGGTTGAGTGAATTGGAGTTGTGCTCTTGGTCTGGATCCTCTTTGCTCCAACCCAAGGCNGCTCCATGACTGATAACCCTCTTTCNCCAGATGACCCCAGAGGCAATCTTCCCCCGGGCATGAGAGGTGTGCCGGGGGNGGCACAGAGCAAGGGGAAAGCACGGCAGACAGTGTTCCTGAAGAAGCCAAAGACCTCTGNGAAGAGGAGCTCCGATGAGAGTATCGGTGCGATTCCGGTGAAGGCAGAGCTCTCTCCTCTNAAGAGAGCCCAACATCCGAGGAGTGAGGGTAAAGCTGTTGATGAAAACTGGGGTGATGCGCCGGCGGATCAACAGGGTGCGCGAGTGCTGTTATGGACCCTTGCGCTTGTCGTCCCCGTGCTGGCAATCGTTACTGCATTTATCCTGATTAACCAGGACCCGCCAGCGGCGCCTTCCAGTGGGCAGCTCAACTTCAATTTCAATCTATCCGATCAGGATGAGTTTGATTTTACGGGACCGAGAGCCTGGTTCGAGGAGAATCCGCATGTCCATTATGTAGGTGCGATCGATATTCTTGANCGCTTGAATCAAGCTGAGGGGGGCAAGATCCCNGANTNGGTGTTTCGACGAAGGGAGTTNGCGCTGGNGGAAATNANGGACCANGGGCTGGGNTGGGATTCAGATTTCATGACGGCNGATCCTCGCTCTTTTAAATGGACCATCGGGGATACCAANAATACCGGATTCCTCATTCTGGAAGGTCTGCGTAAGGATCAGAGTCCTTTTCGATCGTACTTTGTGAATACCGAGNAGGGGCTCAGGATGGATTGGGCGGCGTCCACCGCATGGGGAGAGGTGCCTCCAGCCGACCTCTTTTCAGCTGTCGAGGAGCGGGAGGTGATCGTTCGCTGTATCCTGGACAAGCAACCGCATTATGACAGCAAGGTAGACGAGCTGAGGTCCTGGTTTCTCGTAGTGCTTCCCGGGTCGGAGCAACAGGTCTGGGGGTTTGCTCCTTCCGGGTCTCCGGTGAACCGCGAGCTTCTCGCATTGTTCAACTTCGGTAACATCATCCTCGATCGTCAGGAAGATGTTCGCGCTGTGATCCGGGTTGGGAAGGGAAAGGGAAACCTCAAGGAGAATCAGGTTGAGATTGTTGAGCTCTTGGTCGGAGACTGGATTCTTCCCTGAGCTGTTCTCTTATTGAGTGGAAAGAGTATTTTTGAGAGATCTACGCATCGTAGCGAGCGGTTGCTTTCCGGGAAACCAGAGCTCAAAGGACAGGACTCCCTGATGAAGAAGGAGNGAGCAACCGTTTGCGNCCCTTGCGCCGATCCGTTCTGCTTCGTGCAAAAGGCGTGTCTGGGAAGGGTTGTAAATAGTGTCATAAACCAGATGGTGAGGCTGGAGGCACGAGGAGGACAGGGGAGAGGAGTCAGACCGCTTGAGCCCAACCGACGTAGCATTCACAATAAGATCTACNTGATCAGCCTCAGGGATCACCTCAGGTGAGGTGAGGGAAAAGACTTTGAGGCGATCACCTGGACCTTCTAATCGATCGCTCTCCAGGTATGGAGCGANTTCCTTGGCNAGCGCTTCTGCCTTGTCGACGGTCCTATTGACGAGAACCAGCTTTTCGCAACCTTCNCGNACGCACTGGGCGGCGATAGCTTTTCCGGCGCCACCCCCGGCTCCCAGCAACATGATTCGAAGGTCTTTCACGTCTACAAGAAATTCCTCGTGAATGGCCCGGACGAAACCGGGTCCGTCAGTATTGAAAGCAAGTTTTCGGTCCCCATCGAAAAGAATAGTGTTGGCCGCACCCAGAATAGCAGCGGAGTCGTCAATTTCATCAGCTGCCGCGAGGGCTTCAAACTTATGGGGAACAGTGACGTTCGCACCTACAAATTGCAGGGACGCAAGCCGTTCAAGCGCTTCGGATACTCTTCCAACAGGAACCTCGAGTCGGATATAACGAGCGCCGCAACCGGCTTCGTCGAGGGCGTCCTGATGGAGTTGAGGGGACAGCGAATGGGCAACCGGGCAACCAAGAACGGCAAGGCGCGCTGGCTGACTGGAGCCCTCGTCTAGGAGTGAGCGACTGGACAGGTCATCAATGGTATAGAGCTCCTTCATTGGCTTTCCGTGCTCNCGGCAAGTTGCTTNTTNAGAATCTTGAGTCGACGAATGCACTCTTCTTTACCNAGAATCGCAAGCATCTCATCGAGGTCTGGTCCGCCGGAGCGCTGGGAAAGGGCTACTCGCAGCGGGAACATGAGCTTTCCGGGTTTGGTCCCATGTGCTGCAGCGGTCAGAGCGATGGCTTCTTTTGCCTGAGTCCAGTCAGTGATTTCCTCCATGGTGAGAGCAAGATCGCGCAGCAGNGTGGAGGTATCGCCGTTTTTTCGGAGCTTGGACATGATCTCTTCGTTCCCCGGGGGAAGGTCGAGATAGAAATCAATCATTCCAGGGACCTCGGTGAGGGTCTGGACCTTTTCTTGAACGCTGGCGACCATAGCCTCGTAGTTTCCAGTAACGGCAAGTCCGGACCGTGTGACATGAGGTTTAGACACTGCAGCAAATTCCGAGGGCGAGAGCGCCATGAGATGCTGTTGGTTAAGCCAGTGGCACTTGTCCCAGTCGAAGCGCGAAGGTGAGCGGTTAACGGACTCAAGCGAAAACCGTTTCACCAGTTGCGGAGTAGAAAAGATCTCGTCATCGTCCTTCGGCGACCACCCGAGAAGGGCAATGAAATTATTNACAGCNGAAGGAAGAAATCCGCGCTGCTGGTATTCGTGCACTGCGGCTCCTTGGTCTCGCTTGGACATCTTGCTGCCATCCGCATTGAGGATCAGGGGAATATGGGCATAGGTGGGAGGGTTCTGCTCCAGAGCCTCGAAGAGTTGCAGGTGCTTGGGCGTGTTCATTAGATGATCCTCTCCGCGGATGACATGGCTCATTTTCATTTCTATATCATCCACCACATTGACGAAGTGAAAGACGAACGATCCGTCCGAGCGCCTGATCACCATATCGGGCGTGTTGGATTCATTCTGATAGTCAATGGTTACCTCTCCGCACACGAGGTCTTTCATAGCTACCATTTTGCGCTCAAACCTGAAGCGCCAGGCTCCGTCGTCCTCGTAGACGCGTCCCGATTCACGAAGTTTTTCGAACCAGCGCTCATAAATTTCAGTTCGCTGGGACTGGAAATACGGGCCGTAGTCGCCGCCTTCTTCGGGGCCCTCATCCCAGTCGAGACCGAGCCACCCCATTCCGTTAAAAATGGCCTCTCGAGCTTCCCTCGTATTTCGGGCCTGATCTGTATCCTCCACCCGCAGAATAAAACTTCCCCCATGGCTACGGGCAAAAAGCCAGTTGAAGAGCGCAGTTCGTGCGCCGCCGACATGGAGATATCCTGTCGGAGAGGGAGCGAAGCGGGTACGAACCGGTTCTGGCATCGACTTCGTATAGGGTGAGCAGTGGCAGGCAGTCAACCGTCGGGGGACCTATCCTTGCAGTCAGAGGGCTGCAGGATGGGGATCCACCATGGTTGGGGGCATTCTGTGGATTTACAGTTGACCGTGAATTGCTCACTCGTGACCGTAAACCAAGATGAAAAAGATTAAGCCACATTGGCAGATTCTTGGTGCGCTGCTAACGGCCACGCTGGTAGCACTTGTTCTCCGCCGTATTGATGCACAAGCGGAGGAAGGGGGTATTGTGGGCTTCGTGGGAACGTGCAGGTTCGTGGGCGAGATTTTCATGAATCTTCTCAAGATGATCATCGTGCCGTTGATTGTCTCTTCCGTGGTGGCGGGGATAGCAGGCCTCGGAGGGATGTCCGGGTTTGGCCGGCTTCTCGGTAAAACTGCTGGATTTTATGCTCTTACCAGCCTGTGCGCTATAGTGGTGGGGCTTGTGCTTGTTAATGTCATTGCTCCGGGCCTCGGAGCGGATGGACAACCGAACATGGCAATCAGGGAGGCCTTTGAGAGTGAAGGGCAGCAAGCCAGTGAGGCAGCTCTGGCCAAGGTCAATTCGGCGCAGGCACGGTCGGCAGAGATCGGGACAGGGACCGGAGGATTATTCGCCATGCTGGCGGACTTCGCTCTGAGGATGATCCCGGTCAATGTGGTGGAGGCCGCGGCTAACAATGGACAGATGCTCGGACTCATCTTCTTCAGCGTGCTTTTCGCGGTCGCCATAGCACGCCTGCCCTCGTCCCAGGGGCAATCCCTGAGGGAGTTCTTTCAGGCGTTCAATGACGTGATGATCCTGCTCACGCGGTGGATCATGACTCTCGCTCCCCTTGGGGTTTTTGGACTCCTTGTTCCGGTCGTTTATCAATCGGGAGGCCAGATCTTTCTCGTTCTCGGGAAGTATTTCTTCACCGTATTGGCGGCATTACTCATTCACTTTGCGGTGATCATGCCCCTCATTCTTCGATTTCTGGGAAAAGTGAGCCCGCTGGCCCACTTCAGAGCGATGCGAACCGCCTTGCTCACAGCGTTCTCTACAGCTTCCTCCTCAGCGACCTTACCGGTGACCATGCGGTGCATCCAAGACAACGCCGGAGTCTCCAAGAAAACAGCCAGTTTTACCCTTCCACTGGGTGCCACAGTCAACATGGATGGCACGGCTCTCTACGAATGCGTGGCGGTGATCTTTGTCGCTCAGGTGGTAGGTTTCCAGATGGATCTCGCGCAGCAATTCGTGGTAGTACTTGCCGCTTTGCTGACCAGCGTAGGGGTGGCTGGTATTCCTTCCGCAAGCTTGGTCGCGATCTTCATTATCCTGAAAAATTCAGGAGTTCCGGGAGCAGAAGCAGCCATCGTGGCCCTTCTTGCGGTCGACCGACTTCTCGATATGAGTCGGACTGCGGTCAATGTCCTCGGAGATTCCTGTGCGGCGGTAGTGGTTGCCAAGAGCGAGGGAGAGGCAGGAATTCTCGAGGATTCCCGATCTGCCGCCAATGAAGCGGTATGACCAGTGATCAAGGAAACGTAAAAAGGGGAGCCATGCGGCTCCCCTTTTCTGTAAACTGTGGTTCCTGGGATTTCTCTAGAATCCAAAACCGAGATTCACACCGGCGCTGAACTCGTCATCACCAGAAAAGGTGTCACCGAAAACCGCAGATACATGTGGCGTGACGGTGATGCTGTCAGAAGCGTCGATGGGCAGTCCAACGCAGATACCGTAGTGAGTGTCATCGAATTCATTCCAGGTGCCAATCACTCCCTTGACACAGAGGCCAAGACCACCGAGCTCTACTGAGCGACCAGCGGTAATTTCAATGTAGTTGTCAAGAGTTGAGAACCAGTCCTGATCGTAGACAGCGAGACCAACATTGAGGCCAGCGAGCTCTGTGCCCAACGCGATGTAAGGCTCCAAGACATCCGGAGTCCCGTTTCCAGCCGTGCCAAAATAAGAGTAATTGGTGACTCCAACCGTCAGGTCGAAGCTGCCAAAAGCCTTGGTGGCGGCAGCGCTGATACGCATCTCCTGGCCGCTACTGGTACCGTTGGCAGTATCTGAAATTGCTCCATCTACGCTCACCGTGCGCAGGTCGAGACCGGCAGAGAGGTCAACGTCTCCAACGATGGGAAGCGAACCGCTGCCAGACAGGCCAATATTCGTATGGAAGAGATCATCACCAAAGTTGATGCTCCTAAAGAGATACTCACTGCTGTATCCGACTCCAAACTCGACATCGAGGCCAGAGGGAGAGGCTGCGGGAGCAGGGTCGTCGCCAGCGAAGGCGAATCCCGCGACAAGGGCGGATCCGGCAAGGATCGTAGACTTTAGTAGGGTAGTATGTTTCATAACTCGATAATGTTTAATTGTATTAAACAAATAAGGCAACCTAAGATTTCAGGNTTTCAATCGCGGGTTTCATGAAAAACTGCGTGAGAGTGGTATTNCCGGGTTGTCGGAACGACCAGGTCGTCATCCGGGGCTAATCCAGAGCGGGCCCCACCCAAAATTAGTCCTCTTTCAGAAGATCCCGGCTGTTCCAGACATACTGNAGGCCGGAGAGGACTGTGAGAGCCAACGAGAGCCAGAGGAAGGTAGGCATGAGCCATTTATCTGGGTTGGCGAGTTGCCCCAGAAATAATTCCTGCCGCCCGAGCGCTTCGAGAAATAGCCAGGTCAGGCCCGTCGAACAAAAACCGATTTGAAAGGTCGTCTTCCATTTTCCGCTCCAGTCGGCCGCAATCACCTTGCCCTTTTCAACGGCAATCTGTCTAAGACCAGTGACAAGGAATTCACGGGCAAGAATAACGACAACTACCCATGCGGGGCAAAAGCTTTGCTCATGAGCACAAAGGAAGATGAAGGCCGAGGCCGTGAGAATCTTGTCTGCAATGGGGTCGAGTAATTTTCCAAGTGAG
The DNA here is from genome assembly GCA_002715825.1 of Roseibacillus sp. Taxonomy (GTDB): domain Bacteria; phylum Verrucomicrobiota; class Verrucomicrobiia; order Verrucomicrobiales; family Akkermansiaceae; genus Roseibacillus_B. The sequence goes on from PBAI01000005.1 coordinate 75,610, forward strand.
GTAACCAGGCCCATCCTGCGTGCGAGATAGCCATCCAGAAAGTCTGTTATAGCGGCAATGACGAAGGCAAAGAGGGCCACGCCATAGCCAATCGGACTCCCTTGCATGAAGCCGACCACGAAGACCGCAGTGAGAATCAGGCGCGAGACTGTCAGGGAGTTTGGTAGGTTCAAGGACGGCACTGTGGAGGCAAGAGGCTCTGGAGTCCAACACCTTTAGCTATCTATCAGGGNACATGTGCCCTTGTTCAAATCTTGGTCGTTAAGGGGTGTTGGCCTTCCTGAGCTTTGGGCTCGAGACGAACTGGGGGTCAGTCAGAGTCCTGAGAAAGGCCACCAGAGCTCGCTTGTCTTTCGATGATAACCCGAGACCTTTTCGCGGATGCTTAGCCAGATTCGGATCTAGACTTGGGCTCTGCTGCAGTCCGGAATTGTAGTGTTCGATGACTTCCTCGAGAGTTTCAAAGCGCCCGTCGTGCATGTAGGGTGCGGTCAGGGCGATATTGCGAAGCGAGGGGGTGATGAAGAGATTCCGGTCATTCTTGCTTCCTGTAACGAGCTCAAGGCCCAGATCGAGGTCATCGGGAATCCCGTTGTTGTGGAAACGATGATCAGTGAATAGCGCGCCACCATGGCAATGAAAGCAATCGGCGCCCTTTAGGCCGCGGCGCGGATCATATTCGGTCATAAAGAGCTCGAAACCCCGTTTTTCCAGTTCGGTGAGCTTACTTTCTCCTCGGGTCGCTTTGTCAAAACGCGAGTTGTATGAGGTCTGCGTAAGTAAAAATTGCTCGAGGGCAATCCCCAGACGTTGCGCTGTGATGCCCGAGCTTCCGAAGGCAGCTTTGAAAAGAGGGTCGTAGCCGGCAGATTGAAGCTCGGCCATGACGTTAGGAAGCGATTCATGCATCTCGATAGCGCTCTGGATCGGATGGAGGACCAGTTCTCTCAGGGACGGAGAACTTCCGTCCCAAAAGAACGATTCTTTCCAAGCGAGATTGAAGAGAGGCATCGAGTTCCGGGTTCCAAGAGAGCCGGTGGCACCCTCACTGAAACGACGGGGGTCTGAAAGGGCATGCGCTTTCTGGTGGCAGGAGGCGCATGACTGCTGGTTGTTATTCGAGAGAAGGGGATCGTCGAAAAGTCGTTTACCCAGAGCAACACGTTCCTCGGTGAGGGGTGGAGTCGTTGGCAAGACCGGGATNGGGAATCCCCTTGCAATCTCAAAGCGATAGGGTGTGCCGATAAGCCGTGGATGTGATGGAGATTGCGAGTCGGTGGTAGATTGAGCCTGCCGGACGCCTCGCAGTTCAAAGGCNGCTGGAAGTCTTTGCTTGAGCTTNTGGGCCACTGGATCGCCCTCCCTCGAGTGGGTTGAGGGNTTAGTGCCGATGTCCAGAGGATGTTCGCCTCCGAAGATCCGATCGACGTGGACATCAATTTCAAGGACCGTGGGTTCGGTTAGTTCCAGGGCAATGGGGACTGAAATTATCGTCCTGTTACGGGGTTTGCCCAGATGGTAGGCGAATCCGCCCGTGGTTCTGTTATCCGGAAGGTGGCCCTCGGCAGCGAGAAAGATATATCCACCCTGAGGGGTCCAATGAAGGTTGTTAAAATTTGGATTGAGCGGGTGGTTGGCCGCATATTGGCTTGGATCGGCTTGATCAGTTTCGGCACTTAGTCCGATCGAGAACTGCAGGGTTTGGTAGTAGCGGTCAGGGAGAGATCCTAATTCCAATCGGACCATTCCTTCGGGACGCGATGCGTCGACATAGCCGAACCAATCTGCTCGGCGGAGCCAGGTCCCGGATGATCTTTCCGGATGCTTGCTGAGCAGGCGGGGGCTGGAGAGAAGATAGGAGAAGCGGGACAGTCTAATGCGTTCTCCGGATCCGGTGACAAGTTCTTCGCTTGGGGTGGAGAGAGGCTGATCCTCCCACAGATGCGTCAATTCAAGAGAAAGGTCTCTCCCCGATGACTGGAAGATCATCGCAGGGAGTAACCAGAGCCTGAGGGGCCACTTGAGTATGGGTGAGAGACTCAATGTTTCTGGGTTATTTCCGCCATTGCCCTCAAAGCACAATGTGGTGTTTCTCAAAAGGGAGAGTTGGGCTGAAGCTCTTTGGATCAGTGGTGACGACTTATTGCGAATAGCGATTGGTCGACGTCAGGGTGAGTTGATTCCCATTAGGAGTGGTAAAGAATACGTAGACTGCATGGCTGCCTGGTCCAAGAGCAGATGCATCGAAGGAAATTGTGAGCTGGCTACTGGAGTCCCTGCTTACGAGTGTGGCGGGAACTCCGGGATTCCCAATTCGCAGCTCCTGCAGAATATTGGCCGGGGGCAAAGGCGGGCCCGTAAAGGTTGCTACGAAGTTGTCTGAACCACCCCCGGCGCCACCTCCATCTCCGGGTTGTTCTTCTTCAAACTGGTTATTGAATCCAGCTTGGTCGTATGCCGCAACGCCAGTCCTTTTTAAACGGTAGAAACGGGAGGTGTTTCCTGCCCGGCTGACAGTGGATTTTGAGGTGCCGTCTGCTATGATTTCAGCACCTTCTTCAGCCCACGACTCAAGGTCCGTTGAATTTTCTAGTTGGTAGAATCCTCCCTCCACGGTGGACCATGTGAGGGTCATAACGCCACCGCTCTTCCTGACGTCAACCGCGGTATGCTGAGTGCTGGGGCCGCCGATAAAAGACAGAGAGGCGTTCTCCGGGATGGTGTTCACGCTGCTTCCGCTCGGGGTTCCGTAGAAGTTGCGGCCAACATTATAGGGGAAAACCGGGTTCCCGTCGGCTGAGATAGTCGTGAAGTAGGCCCAGACTCCTTCCGGAAAATCCGGAGTCACGCAGAAGCGTCCATTGTATTGGTCCAGGTCAAAGTCCTCGCCGTGGCTCAGGCCGAGATCTCCCTTGTAGGCATAGTCCTCAAGATAGTGGCCGAGAATGTAGGCAGTGCTTACCGCCGGGCCGTATTGATTTGCAGCGAGGTTGATGCTGCGACTCTGTAAGCGGTTGGCCCATTCCGGCAGGCTGGTTCGCCCGGTCCGGCTCAGGTTGGTCGATCCGTTGCTGCCGTCTCGCTTCTGGTAGCCACTTCTCAGGAGTCGCACGGGGGAATCCAAATCTTCCGGATCGCTAAAGCCGTAGGGGCCGTAGATGGGATGACCGTCAGCAACCCAGCCGAGGATGGGAGAGTGTCCGCCATTGAAATTTTCAGTGTAGCGGTTTGTTTCAGCATTATAGTCAACACTGTCGTTCAGCAGGTAACGAATTGCGGGAGCATTTGCATGGTAATGATGGAGGTTTCCCGCCTGATGCGCATTAGCCGAGTCAAAGGTCACGCCCTCATTTACATAGGCATCTCGATTCCACACCCCATCTCCTCGGCCTCCTCCCTGAGGACTGGCGTCACTCCCACTACTGTTAATGTAGGAAAAGGTGTCCGTAGCATCAAAAAGCGCTACGCCGTCAACAAAGTATCCAATTGCTCCAAAACCTGTCGTCACCGTACCGTTGAAGGCGGTCGGGCTGCGAGGAATCCGGTAAGTGGTCGCGGTATTGCTGGGAAAGTTAGGGAAGTTCCGAGTCTTTGCCTCGTTCAGATACCACGGCCCCATGACGTGAAACCCCAGTCCGCTCGTTCTGATATAGACCCAGCTGGCGTCGTGGTGAATTTCATGAACGCCTGCATAGGCTGGGGAAGACTGGTTCCCCCTCCCACGACTCCAAGTTGTTGAAGTGAGACTTGCGGCTTCGTTTTCCTTACTGGTGAAAATGCGGGCATATTTCCCGCTTTGCGAAGTATACCATGAGGTGAGTTGAGGCTCTGCACTGCCATGAAGAGAAAGTAATCCGAGAAGGAGCATGCAGAGATTATGAAACGTAGTGACCTTTCGGGCTTTGTGACGCATGGATAATTCTGGCCATTTTTAATGGCGTTTTGAACTTCTTTTACACCGACTTAACAAATTTCCCCGTCACTCATCTCCTCCGATATTGAAGTGTGAGACGAAGGTTTGTACGGTCATCACCGCCTCCAGCTCGGTCTCGATTTCGGCCACTTCCGAAAATTGACGAGTGTCCCTCGCCTTGCTCAGCCTCATGCCTAATTGCTCGACATAGGTTTTACGAGTGCCCTCCATCACGGTCGCGTATTCCTGATCAAGGCTACGCTGCTCCCGGAGGCAGGCATTACAAACAGAGGCGATTTCGGCGGGAAGGGGTGGCAGGCGGCCTTCTTCGTTGATGCGGCCGTCGTTGGCGATTCTGGCCTTGGCCTGCTGGAAGGAGAGAGTGTAGCGGCTACGATTTTGCAGCGGGAGACCGGTATGCCACTTGTCCAGGGCCGTCGACATGGATGCCCCATTCGCCTTCAGGAGCTGAAGGAACTTTTCCCGTATTGTTGAAAGTTTCACTGAGCACTGATTGCGGAGCGTAGTCCACGATCTCTGGTCTCCGGAAGGAGCGGATTGATCGGAGAACTGGTCGCGACTCCATTCGATAATCAGAGCATCCAGTTCGGATTCGGGATCGCGATTCGCCCATCCCGACGGCTCACCGGAGGCAAAACAGAGCGCAGTCGATTCAGGATCGAAATCCTGTTCGGAAGCCAACCAGGCGGTAAAGGACCAGGCCTCATTGGTAACCCANCGCCAAGCCCCTCTGGAGTAAGAGCCTCCGAGCCATGCTGCAGAGTTCTCCGGGAGGCAGGTAGCAATGACGCGCTCGAGGTAGTCCTGCTCTTCCTGACTTCCGATTACGGCAAGGTGTCCATTCGCCTCCTCTGCGAATATCCGAGCCTTTTCCCATTCGAATGTGCGCTCGAGGACAAGGTAATGGCGGTTTCCATCGGTAACAGTTCCCGGCGGGAAAACGGGGATTCGCTGGTCAATGGAGAGGTTGAAGCGTTGTAATTGCGCGTTCAGAGCCCCGGGATTCTTCCCGTCGAGGTGCCACTGCAGGAAAAAAGGATACTTGGTCTTGCCGGGAGATGCCTGGATTGTCCCGCTATCACTCATGCTGAGATACTGGCCGGTTGCCCCTGTTGGCATACTTAGTGGTGAAGAAGTTCCGTCCACCCACCCCCAGCTTTTTGATCCTGTCATCCCTCCACCCAACCAAGTGATTTTACCCTCCGGAAGCTTGGCGAGAAGAGCCAAGCGCTCTTCATCGCTTCGGAGGGTTGCAAGGTGAGCACCATGAGACTCTGCAAATCTGCTCGCTGCGCTCCAGCTCATCGCAGATCGCACATAGTAGACCTTCCGGTCTGCCAGATCCCATGTCCCCTCGGGAAAGCGATCACGATCTCCCTGGAGAAGTTGTTCCTGAAGATCAAAAAGAGTCCATTCCCGGGCTTGCCGGGGCAAAAGATCTTCCTTTGTTTCGCGGATAGGATCCCTCTGAAGGTTGGCCCATGGATTCGCCTTCTCCCCGGAAATCATGGCCTTGTTCTGTCTTTCCAGAACCTTTGCCTTCCGGGTGGATTCGGCCTTCCTTTGATTGTATGCCGACCATACCGAGAGGAGAGCAACGACCAGAACCGCGATGACCAGAATCTTAACGGCTATGAGACGATCGTAGCGACGGGATTCGGTAGCCGCCATCGCAGCGAGGGTTTCGCTTTGCTTAACCGCACGGTGGTTGGATTCCCTCGCCACATCTGGGCTCTCCGCGCCCTCGGCGACCTCATTGTCATGAGTCATGAGATTCCCTTGACCGAGGTTTTTGAGAAGAGGTTTCAACTCCTCATGCAGGGCTCGTGCATCCGCAAACCGTTTGCCCGGACTCGGATGCATTGCTCGCTGAAGAATTTTCTCAAATCGGGTGTCTAATCGCTGCTCTCGGCTCCTTAACGGCGGAGTAAAACCATCGTCAGGAAGTTCACCGGTAAGGAGCTCATGCAGCAGCACGCCAAGCGAGTAGACATCCGATCGGCGGTCTGCACGGGCCCGTCTGTTGGCAACTTCAGGTGCTGCATACTGGAGGGCGATATGATCCAACCCTGTTGCTGAGGGCACTCCGTCTTCTCCGTGGTGAGGAAGACCGAAGTCTCCGATTCGAGGCTCGAGGTTTGAGCCAATCAGGATATTGTCCGGTTTTATCGCCTGGTGAATAATTCCCGCCTGATGAGCATGCGCGAGTCCTTCGCAGATTGAAAGAATAAGCTCCAGAGCAGTCTTCTGATCTATCGCCTCGCCGCGAGTTGAACGCCGGAGAGATTTCCCGTCCACAAAATCCATGACGAGATACAGGAATCCGTCTGCTTCTCCGAAATCGTGCACTCCAATCAGGTTTGGATGCCGAAGCTTGGCCATCGCCCTGGCCTCTTTTTCGAATCGGTTCCGGGCGGGCCCTTCCCTCCCACGCATAACCTTGATGGCGACATTCCGATCAAGAGACTTCTGACGGGCCACNTAAACCGCACTACTTACTCCTGAGGCAAGAAGTTGCGTGACCTTGAAAGAGGGAAGCATTCTACTAAGTTCCCCGGGCTCTGGAGCCTTGAACGCATCGTCCCTTGTCTTGTTGTGATCCGCCATGCTTTACAGTGGACGAGAAGCCCACGGAGAGTGGACTGAGGTTTCGGTAACCATTTTAGAGGAGTTAAGACGAAAAATCGATCACGAGATTTCTCAAATCGGGGCATCCATAATACCGAATACCATCCGGGAACATAAAAGCCGCCCAGCGAGAAGCGCAGGGCGGCTTTGGTAAAGTGGCGGTAACAAGCGTTCAGTTGAGGGGTTTTACCTTCACACTACGAATATGAACCTCACTGCCAGGGTCGTGGCATTGGATTGCGAAGGTGCCGCTGTCGAGGAAGCGNTCAAAGCCTCCACGCTCAGCCTTGGTAGGTCCACCTTCAGGCTGGGTGTACTCGATGGTGGTCTTGCCATTGACCTTAAGCGTGATCTTCTTTCCCCTCACCGAGATGTGGTAGTCAAACCACTCGTCGTCCTTGTGAGGAGCAGTGTTCATGACATTACGAACTCCATAGAGGCTTCCAGTTTTTTTCGGGTCTCCCTGCGTGGCATTGATCTGGGCTTCGAAGCCCTTCTTCGGCCAGCCGTCTTTCTGAAACTTGGTGTGGAAATAAAATCCTGCGTTGGCGCCTTTCTTGGTCAGAACCTGTAGCTTGGCCTCGAAATTCTTGAAGTCGGCCTTGTTGACTTTGCCTGTGTAGAACAGGTGAGAACGTGGACCCTTGACGATGATCTTTCCATCACTGACCTTCCAGGAATCAGGCGATTCGTTGATGGTCCATCCTTCAAGGCTCTTGCCGTTGAAGAGTTCGAAGAATCCATCTTTGTCCTTGGAACCGTGGTGATCGGCCAGGACGGAGCCTGGCATCAGGATTGTGAGTGCGAGTGCGCTGAGCAGTTTCATAGCGGTTGTGTAATAGGGGGCGGGGTNGAGGATGGCAATGCCAATACAGGCTTCGTCGCGAGGTTGGCCTGAGATCAGCCCTGCTGGTGACAACGGGTATGCAGTTAGCGGGGGCGTTGCAGACTTTTCCGTCGCCGCTGCTCTTCCTCCTCGCGTTTACGCTCACGATCTGCCGTTTCCCGCTCGATTCGCTCCCGGAGTTCCCGGTCGGCCCGCTGCATGGGTGATTCTCCTGTCTTTTCCACGAGTGTGGGATCAGCGGACNTCTTCTGTATCCCCGTGTCTCCGAGAGTAATACCGAGAAAAAATGGCGCCGCGGCTTTTCCGGAAGATTCAATCGTGAGCGATCTCACAGGGACTTCGGGATTTGGGTTGGAGAGTTCTATCTCGTAGACGGCACATTGACGACCGCTCTCTCTTCGCTTGCCCCTCCAGACCCGCTCGGCCTTCGGAAGCCTTCTTGAAGAATACCAGTCTGCGATGTGCTGCTGATTGATAAGGGGAAGCGACGAAGACGCAGTTCCATCAAGGTAGTTCAGGACGATCGTGGCGACTTCGGTTCCGGACGATTCATAATTCCAGATCAGGCCTCCAACCAGATACAGATGGGATGCTTTCTGGTAGATTGGAATATCTTCGATCACCCTTGGCCAATTCCTCTNGTAGTAGGCATTCAGGTCCCGGCCCCCGAGCCGGGAATTGGAACTCGGGTAGATCCCCGAATTCATCTGGAGAATCCCATCTATGTCATAGCCAGACACGCGACGTGATCTGCATCCCTGAAATGCAGGAACGATCTGGGAGGATGCGCTCCTGCTATCAAGCCATGTGCTGTCATCCGGGTGGGCGTTGTAGAATTCCTTGAGTCGGATCTGTCGCATGGAGAGAAAAGGCTGTAGCTCACNTTGGATTTCGCCGGGGTCTAAGCCCGAGGAGAGACGCTTGTCGCGCAGGTCGATCAGTAAATTCCGATAGGTATCCTGAACTTCAGCCAGAATTTTTGGGACCTCGGTCTGGAGCCGGTTTCGGGCACCCCTTAGTTCGAGCGGTATGAAACTACGGCTGATCACGGAGTGAGGAGGGAGATAGCCTGATTTCCATTCGAGAGCTGTAATCCGTTGCATTTCCCTCTCCAGGTGAGAAGAAACCTTGCTGTCTTTCTGCAGAAGCCGAGTGATCTTTTCTTCGTAGGATTGAAACCACGGGGCAAGTCTGCGCTGCAGGGTTTCACGAAACAGAAGCTGTAATCGGGAGAGTTCCGGATTTTGGAGTGAGGGGGTAGAAAATCGGGGGCCACTATCTTTTTTTGGTATCTGCGTTAGTCCTTTGTTCCCAAGGGGGCTCTCACTTTCAAACGCAAAGGCCCGCCGGCGAAAACGTACTTTTCGCCCCTCCTGATCCCGCCCGTTGAGCCACGGTTCTCGCCAGCGAAGTGTCCAGTTGCCGCTTTTCCCTGGTCGGATAATATGGAGTTCTCCATTTTTCGTTGTGGAAAATCTCCCCTCAGAACGCTCTTCGTTTTCAAGGATTCTCACCATGTCTCCCTTCGTGAATACCAAGTGAACAGACCCTGAATCCTCCGGGCCAAAACGGAGGACCCACTCTCCGTCCGGAGGGCGCGCCAGAATCCTGAATGTGTCGGCGCCGAGCCACTCCAGCCACTCGAGCTTGCTATCGACCAGAAAGTTGGGCCGGGCTACTTCTTCCTGCTGCAGAATCTCAACGCTTTTCCGATGAAGTTCCTTGATCACTTCAAGGTGTCGGTATTCGAGCTGGCCTTGGTGATCGAAGGCATAGCGATTGACGAGTTCGCACATTGCCGGCGTGATCAAAAATTTTTCGCTTGGAGTCATGTAGCGCGGCAGGAGGCCTCGGCCCTGATCGATTTGGGAAAGGTAGGGACCCCATGCGCTTTCCTGACCAACCACCTCCTGCTGAAAAGCGACGACATTCCTTTGTCGCGCCAAAACCAGTTCGTTTGCTGCCGTAGTCAGGCGGTTTCGCATTTCAGTTTTGTGATTCTCGAGGGCGAAGGGCTGTTTCCTGAAAGACGCTTTCGGCGGAATGGTGCGGCGAGAGAGTGGCCCGCCAGGCGATTGACTGATTTCCCTCTTGTTTACGACAACAGGAGGGTTGACCTCGTCTTCGCTTTGAAAGGCAAGGAAGGCTACCGCTCCCAGTGCCAGGGCAGAAAGTGCGAGNAGAGGTAAGGGAAGTCCTCCAGAGACACTGCTCATCAATTTCGGGGAGGTCTTCGGTAGCTTTGTTGCCGGGATTGGGGTCGCCGGATCAGTTATCAAGGATGGGCCAACCTGCGACGTGGATTTCAGCCAGCGCTTCAGTTCAACCGCGAAACTTCCCCCATCGTGGGGTCGCTGAGTCGGGTCGCGGGTCAAGACCTGGCCCATGAGTTCTCTCAAGCCCTTCAGATCGGGGACCTGACTGAGGTCGGGAGCAGCCCCGGGGCGTGGTTCCATCCCGGTCACGAGTTCATACATGATGGCTCCNAGAGAGTAGACGTCAGAGGCCGGGCTGGCTGAGGTGAAATTCTCAAGAACTTCCGGAGCGACATACCCTGAGGGAACGATGTCGACCCCGGAATTGGAATTGCCGGCAGGTGCTGCCAAACCAAAGTTCCCGAGGACAGGCTTCAACTGCCGCGTGATCATGATGTTTGACGGTTTGATGTCGCGGTGGAGAAGCTTGTGTTGGTGAGCCTCACCGAGACCCTGTGCAATTCCTTCAATGATCCTGACAGCTCGGACCGGCTCCACCTTGGCCCCATTGGTTGACTTATGGAGCGCGTTCCCATCAATGAACTCCATAACGAGAAATAGCATGTGGTCTACTTCGCCAAAGTCATAGACTCCAATGAGATTGGGATGGGTCAATTTAGCCATCGCGCGTGCTTCGGTCTTGAAGCTGGTGGAGAAGGATTCGACTGNAGAGAGCTCCGGAGGCAGAACCTTGATCGCCACGTCCCGACCGAGCGAAATCTGCTCGGCGCGGTAGACTGCTCCCATCGCGCCGCATCCAATTAGTTGCTGAAACTTGAAAGNAGGGAGGAGGGCCGTAAGGGCCTTGGGATCCGGCGCAGTGAATGCACCATTTATGTTCCTTGAGCGTGGTAAGGAATCTCCCATCGATAGACATACTACAGGTAGATTGCCCCGGATTCAATTGTCCGCTCTGCCCAACTGGCTCTTTAGGAATCTCCTGCAGGAGGCCAGACCGGCAAAAAATGTTAAGTTGGTGTAAAAGGGGTTCGAAAAAGATGCATGACTGGCTAGTGATTGAGTCAGAAACGTGTCTGATGCTGAATATGGGAGGCCTTTACTGGTCGTCGATGACGACAAGAAGCTTTGCGGACTGATTCGTGAATACCTTGAACCGCTTGGTTATCGGGTTTCCATGCGCCATACGGGACCTGACGGACTGCAAGCTGCCCTCGAGGGCAGTTACGAGGCAGTCATTTTGGATGTGATGATGCCTGGGAAGGATGGAATCGAAGTTCTGAGAGAGCTTAGGAAAAAGTCGACAGTGCCGGTTCTCATGCTCACCGCAATGGGNGAAGAGTCCGATCGTATTGCAGGCCTTGAAATGGGAGCGGATGATTATCTGCCGAAAACCTTTTCAACCCGTGAACTTCTCGCGCGGCTCAGAGCCGTGATGAGGCGCGCTCACAGGGATGAGGTTAAATCTACTGAGAATCCTGGTGAATTTTTGATCGGGGATCTCTGCCTGAAAGAGGGCTCTCACGTTGCTACCAGAGGGGGTGAGTTGCTCGACCTGACGGCTCTTGAATTTGCGATTCTGGGGTCGCTGATGCGGGCTGGAGGGAGGGTAAAAAGCCGGGAGGAGCTGATTGAGGAGGTNTCGAAGCGCAAGTTCGATGTTTTCGACCGGTCCATTGATGTTCATATCTCAGCGCTTCGCAGGAAACTGGGAGACGACGCCAAGGCGCCGAACTACATCAGGACAATCCGGGCTGTTGGCTATCAACTTATCTGTGGCGAAGAAGAGCAGGGATGAAGTGGATTTTTGCAGGAGCGGATCATCAGAAATTAAAGGTCTGAACGAATCATGTCTCGCCCCCATCTTACTCTTTACGGACAAATCCTATTCTGGTTTTTCCTGAATCTTGCATTGGTAGCGGCGGTTCTTTTTTTCGTGCTCAAGCTTCAGTTCCGAGTCGATCCGGGAGAGTTACTTGGAGGCCGGACGAGGGAGCAATTTCGAGCAGCTTCGAGTGTAATGAGTGGGGAGCTACGCAATGCGCCCCGGGGTGAGTGGGAGGAAATTCTGAAACGTTACGCAGGCTTTTATGGGGTTAGAATGGCGCTTTACAGACCTGAGNGCCAGCGACTCTGGAACGGGGAGGATCTNAAATTACCTGATGAGTTACTGCGTGAGGCGGCGAAAAGGCCTGCTCGCCGGGCGCGGCCCGGGGGTGCTACGCTGCCTTTACGACGGACTGAGGAAGGGCGGCAGGCAAGAAGGACGAACCCCGGCGGAGGCAGCCAGGAAGAGGGACGATTTTTGCACCGTTCCAGAGTAGAAGACGGAGCCCTGGAAGGTGTCAGAATTGATCCTGATGCAAACACTGTGAGACCCGGTGACCGTAGACAGCGGCTGCCCGGCCCAAGAGGATTAATTGANGAACCCGATGCGCAGATCATTTATCTCGGAAAAGCGGGGAGTCCANNAAAGCNATGGGCGGCAGCAAGGGTCTTACTTGGAAGTCGNGAATATCTCCATCCTCCGGAGGCTCTGCTGGTGGCTACAGCCGACGCCGGGGGGCGCAATGGAATCTTTTACGATGGTCGCCCATGGTTNTGGGCGATTGCGGGCGGTCTTTTTGTCTCGGCCTTGATTTGGCTTCCTTTTGTCGCAAGGGTGTCACGAAGATTACGACGGCTTACGAGTGCGGCCGAATCAATTTCGGAAGGAGACTTTAAGGTAGAAGTTGCTTCAAAGAGAATGGATGAACTAGGTCGCTTGAGCCGAGCCGTGCAGCGAATGGCCAATCGCCTTGATGATTATCTCAAGGGTCAGAAACGGTTTCTGGGAGATATAGCACATGAGTTGTGTTCACCACTTGCACGCTTACGAATGTCCGTGGCCGTGCTTGAGCAGAAGATCCCGTCAGGCAACCGGCAGGATCTGGACTCGCTTAATGAAGAAGCGGAGCAACTCTCCCAGCTCATCAACGAGCTGCTTGATTTCTCCAAGGCCTCGATCGCGGTAGAAGCCCTTCCAACCCATAGCATTGACGTGGCAGCTCTGTTTTCTGAATTGGCTGGGCGGGATGNACTGGGAGGGAATTTTGAAATTCATTGCCCCCCTGAACTTAAAGTCACGGCGAATTCCGACTTGCTGAGCAGAGCTCTTGGCAACGTCATTCGGAATGCTTCGCGTTACGCGGGCGGAGGGGGACCGATTGAGCTCAGGGCGGAGAATTTTGGNGACAGGGTGCTTCTTGAGGTCCGGGACAGGGGCCCAGGAATCCCCGANGAGTGGTTGNAGAGCGTNTTTGAGCCTTTCTCCCGCCCAGAAAAAGCACGGACAAGGGAAGCAGGTGGAGCTGGATTAGGCTTGGCGATCGCCAAGACCTGTGCGGAAGGCATGGGGGGCCGGATCCGCGCAGAAAACAGAGAAGGTGGAGGTTTGACGGTGTGCCTTGAGATGTTTTGCGATGAATCAGCAATCCTCGGCGCTCCAGCCGGGAATGCCGGAGGAGCAGAGAGAAGAGAAAAGCTTTAAAATAAGGGATTGGAGGCTATTTCGATGAAACTGAAAAAAACACCGAAAAAAGCACGGAAACCTGTTGACGCCGCGATTCTGATAGGTAAGGTCCCGCCCGCCGCGCGAAGCGGCACGTGAGAGACAACCAAGAGGTCGATCGCGACGCGAGTCCGGTCGGCTTTTTCGTCCCCACGATAGAAAAGCTCTTTAACAGTGTTGGTCCCGCGTGTCTGCGCACATTGGAAGATGCCTCAGGGTTTCCTTCAATCAGGTTCGCGGGATGGAAAGATAAAGCTAAATTGTGTGCTGCGTGATTGGTTCGCCAACGCGCAGGGCCGGGGAGTTTCACGACTCCACGGCAGGTCAATTTTGGCAATTGCTTTGAACAGCGATCAAGCCAATCAAAATTTCTACGGAGAGTTTGATTCTGGCTCAGAACGAACGCTGGCGGCGTGGATAAGACATGCAAGTCGAACGAGATCTCTAGCTAGCTTGCTAGCAGGAGTGAAAGTGGCGGACGGGTGCGTAACACGTGAGCAACCTACCCTGGAGTGGGGGACAACTCTCCGAAAGGAGGGCTAATACCGCATGTAGATCTTCGGATCAAAGGTGGCTTCGGCTGCCGCTCCTGGATGGGCTCGCGGCCTATCAGCTTGTTGGTGAGGTAACGGCTCACCAAGGCTATGACGGGTAGCTGGTCTGAGAGGACGATCAGCCTCACTGGAACTGAGACACGGTCCAGACACCTACGGGTGGCAGCAGTCGAGAATCATTCACAATGGGCGAAAGCCTGATGGTGCAACGCCGCGTGGAGGATGACGGCCCTAGGGTTGTAAACTCCTGTCATCTGGGAGTAATCCTTGTTCGTTAATAGCGTGCAAGGTTGATAGTACCAGAAGAGGAAGCGCCGGCTAACTCCGTGCCAGCAGCCGCGGTAATACGGAGGGCGCAAGCGTTGTTCGGAATCACTGGGCGTAAAGCGTGCGTAGGCGGCGCAGTAAGTCAGATGTGAAATCTCTGGGCTCAACCCGGAAACTGCATCCGATACTGCTGCGCTAGAGTAATGGAGGGGTAGCTGGAATTCTCGGTGTAGCAGTGAAATGCGTAGATATCGAGAGGAACACTCGTGGCGAAGGCGAGCTACTGGACATTTACTGACGCTGAGGCACGAAGGCCAGGGTAGCGAAAGGGATTAGATACCCCTGTAGTCCTGGCAGTAAACGGTGCGCGTTTGGTGTGGGAGGATTCGACCCCTTCCGTGCCGGAGCTAACGCGTTAAACGCGCCGCCTGGGAAGTACGGCCGCAAGGCTAAAACTCAAAGAAATTGACGGGGACCCGCACAAGCGGTGGAGTATGTGGCTTAATTCGATGCAACGCGAAGAACCTTACCCAGGCTTGACTTGCTCGTCATACCCTCCCGAAAAGGAGGGGTCGGTTCGGCCGGACGATGCACAGGTGCTGCATGGCTGTCGTCAGCTCGTGTCGTGAGATGTTTGGTTAAGTCCAGCAACGAGCGCAACCCCTGTGAACTGTTGCCAGCACGTAAAGGTGGGGACTCTGTTCAGACCGCCGGTATCAAACCGGAGGAAGGTGGGGACGACGTCAAGTCAGTATGGCCCTTACGCCTGGGGCTGCACACGTACTACAATGCCCAGTACAATGAGAACCGAGACCGCGAGGTGGAGGAAATCTGCAAAACTGGGCCCAGTTCGGATTGGAGGCTGCAACTCGCCTCCATGAAGCCGGAATCGCTAGTAATGGCTCATCAGCAACGGAGCCGTGAATACGTTCCCGGGTCTTGTACACACCGCCCGTCACATCATGGAAGCCGGTCGCAGGCGAAGCGCATGCGCTAACCTTCGGGAAGCAGTGCTCTAACTTGTAGCTGGTAACTGGGATGAAGTCGTAACAAGGTAGCCGTAGGGGAACCTGCGGCTGGATCACCTCCTTTCTACGGAGTAATGCCCCAATTTTAACCGGGGCGTAGGTCGATGCCGTAATCATCGGGATGAACCCGTTGGTCGGCACCGCTGGAGCGAAAGCGAAGGCAACCTTTAATACTCGATCTTTTACCTGCTCGGCAGCAAGCCTTCAGGCAGCGCACAATTTAGTTCTTATCTTTCCACGATCCAATTATGAGGGGGCATAGCTCAGTTGGTAGAGCGCCTGCTTTGCAAGCAGGATGTCAGGAGTTCGAGTCTCCTTGCCTCCACCAACCGGCCACTGACGACCGGTCACTATAACGGGCCTGTAGCTCAGTTGGTTAGAGCACGCGCTTGATAAGCGCGGGGTCGCTGGTTCAAGTCCAGCCTGGCCCACCATCTTCCACTCCTGAAAAAGAGTGAAAGGTGTTGTTTGGAGCCGGGTAGCGGATCAGCAGTAGCCCTCATGGGCTAGAACGCTGTGAAGTGGACTTAATAGCCTTGATCACCCGCCTCAGGATCTTCAACACGCCCAAGTAATTTTTGGCCGCTCTTTGACATCCATGTGAAGATTCTTTCTTAAGTTCTGCAATCGAATCGATCTGATCGATTTGAGTTAAAGACAATTCAAATCAACTGAGTCTGTCTTGCAGTCCTTGGAATGACTCGACCTTTTTAGTATGTCTCATATCTGATTTTCAGATGTGGGGCCATACGGCAAAATTACGAAACTGGTCGACCGCTTTGGCGGAAAACCAGTTTCAAACTACGATGCAGGAGTTAAGCACCTGCGTCGTTAGCTGATTTCGAGAACAGGAATCAAGCTGTTAAGGGCATAGAGTGAATGCCTTGGTGCCAACAGGCGATGAAGGACGTGATAAGCTGCGATAAGCTTCGGAGAGCCGCACACAGGCTTTGACCCGGAGATTTCCGAATGGGGTAACCTGATTCCAGTAATATGGGATCGTTCCATCCTGAATAAAATAGGGATGGATACGCGATACCTGGTGAAGTGAAACATCTCAGTAACCAGAGGAAAAGAAAACGAATGTGATTCCGTAAGTAGCGGCGAGCGAAAGCGGAATAGCCCAAACCGGGGCCTTTGGTCCCGGGGTTGTAGGACCCTTGATGGGACCTCGGAAGGTAGTCTAAAACGTTGGAAAGCGTTTCCATAGCGGGTGACAGGCCCGTGGACGAAACCGGAAGAGGCCCTGTGGAGTTCCTGAGTAGCGCAGCACACGTGAAACGTTGCGTGAATCTGCCCCGACCACGGGGTAAGGCTAAATACTAGTTGGCGACCGATAGTGAACCAGTACCGTGAGGGAAAGGTGAAAAGTACCGCTGCGAGCGGAGTGAAATAGAACCTGAAACCCTATGCCTACAAGGTGTCAGAGCCCCTTCGGGGGTGATGGCGTGCCTTTTGCTTAATGAGTCTGCGAGTTACTCTCTGTGGCAAGCTTAAGGTCTTTTGGACTGGAGGCGTAGCGAAAGCGAGTCCGAATAGGGCGATTAGTTGCAGGGGGTAGACCCGAAGCGGAGGTGACCTACCCATGGCCAGGTTGAAGCGTGAGTAAAATCACGTGGAGGACCGAACCGTTGTGTGTTGAAAAATGCTCGGATGAGCTGTGGGTAGGAGTGAAAGGCTAATCAAACCCCGTGATAGCTGGTTCTCTCCGAAATGCATTTAGGTGCAGCGTCACGTGCTGAAGGACGGGGGTAGAGCACTGAAAGGGCTAGGGGGCATACCCGCCTACCAACCCCTATCAAACTCCGAATACCGTCCGGTGGAGCGTGGCAGTGAGACAGTGGGGGATAAGCTTCATTGTCGAAAGGGAAACAGCCCAGATCAGCAGCTAAGGTGCCTAAAGTACGCTAAGTGGAAAGGAGGTGGAGTCTCATAGACAGTGAGGATGTTGGCTTAGAAGCAGCCACCATTTAAAAAAAGCGTAACAGCTTACTCATCGAGAGACTCTGCGCCGAAAATAATTGGCGATAAGCGTGCTACCGAAGCTCTGGATGTCATCCTTATGGATGGCGTGGTAGGAGAGCGTTCCCAGTGCAGCGAAGGGTGATGGTGACTGACCCTGGAGCGCTGGGAAGTGAGTATGCAGACATGAGTAACGATAAGACCGGTGAAATCCCGGTCCGCCGTAAACCCAAGGTTTCCCGGGCAACGTTTTTCGTCCCGGGGTTAGTCGGGACCTAAGCCGAGGCCGATAGGCGTAGGCGATGGAAAGCTAGTCAATATTCTGGCACCTCCGACCCTTAAACTGGGGGGACGCGGTTTGAAAAGTAGCTAGGTTATTGAATTCCGAGATGCGGCCACGGCCAATTCGTACTACCAGACAAACCGCCAAGAAAAGCCCCAGCAAATGCTAAGGAGCCCGTACCGTAAACCGACACAGGTGGGTGGGTAGAGTATACCAAGGCGCAAGAGTGAAACCTGGTTAAGGAACTCGGCAAAATGGCTCCGTAACTTCGGGATAAGGAGTGCCCCTTTTTTGGGGGCCGCAGTGAATTGGCCCATCCGACTGTTTAGCAAAAACACAGCATTGTGCTAAGGCGTAAGCCGACGTATACGATGTGACACGTGACCAATGCCAAAAGATTACGGTAAGGTGTTAGCCCTCGTGGCGAAGCTCCGAGCCCAAGTCCTGGTGAATGTCGGCCGTAACTATAACGGTCCTAAGGTAGCGAAATTCCTTGTCGGGTAAGTTCCGACCTGCACGAATCGTGCAACGAGATGGG
>PBAI01000006.1 GCA_002715825.1 Roseibacillus sp.
GTGGAGAAAAACAAAGATAAGCCATTTTTTCTCTACCTCGCCCTGAATGCCCCGCATGGACCCTACCGAGTGCCCCCGGAATGGGCGCAACCTTATGAGGACAGGGCGGAGGTTTCGAACGCCAATTTCCTTGGGATGGTGGCGAACATCGATCACAACATGGGCATCCTGCGAAAGCGGCTTGCCGAGCTTGCCGTGGCAGACAACACGATTCTGGTTTTCATGACCGATAATGGAACTTCGGCGGGTGCGAGTTTCGATGGGCTTGATTCCGAAGCGGTGTCTGGATTCAACGCCGGAATGCGCGGTAGGAAGTCGTCAATTTACGATGGCGGTCACCGTGTGCCCTTCTTCATTCACTGGCCCCGTGGCGAGCTGACCGGGGGCCGGGATATTGATACCTTGTCCGCACACATTGATGTCCTGCCGACCTTGGCCGATTTGTGTGGAATCCCAGTGCCGGAGGGGTATGACCCAGATGGAATCTCGCTGAAGCCACTGCTGGATGGGACCAAGGACCGCTGGCCAAGAAAGTATCATGTGATCCAGTATCATGGGGGAGCTGGTGCAAGTGCCCTGCCCGCGCAACCTCTCGCGCATTCGGTGGTGCTGACGGAGCGCTGGCGTCTCGTCAACCAGAACGGGCAGCACCTTTATGACATCAAGGCGGACCCCGCCCAGCGTCAGGATGTTTCCGGAGATCATCCTGAGGTCGTAAGACGATTGCGTGAGGCCTACCGGCCGTTCTGGAATCAGGTTTCACTACGGATGAGGCCGGTGCGTATTCATCTTGGTAACCCGGACCAGAATCCTACCTCGCTGTGTTCGCAGGACTGGTATCTTGAGAAGGGAAATCCTCCGTGGAATTTTCGAACGATCAGGAAACTACCGAAAGTGACCGGCCCGTGGATGGTCGAAGTTCGGCAGGCCGGCCGGTATGCCTTTACCTTGCGGCAGTGGCCGTCTGCCGCAGAAAAACCCCTCGTGGCGGCTCGGGCCAAGATCGCGATCGCGGGAAAGGAAAAGGAGATCACCGTCTCCCCTGGCTCAGAGAATGTGAGTCTGGAACTGGACCTTTCGCTGGGATCCTTTGAGTTGCAGACGTTTCTCTACGACAAGGATGGGGAGGCCGGCGGGGCGTATTTTACGGACGTTGAACTCGTGGAGAATAACGGATCGAGACAAGGGACGAAGAAAAAGAGAAAGGAATGAATTTCATGGATTGAAGGAGGGTCGAGTAGTCGGGGCTTGCTGGACCGGTTGGCTACCAGAGACTTCCTAGCTGCCGGTGCTGACGAATTGGGACGGCCTTCTCCCTCACTGTCGCAACGTCAGCAGCGGGATTGGACAAGGTCGTTCAGAGATCAGACTCGATGATAAGGCTCTCCACGTTTGACGGTGTAGGCTCGGTAGAGCTGCTCGAGGAGCACCACGAGGGCCAGCTCATGTTGCATCGTCATGGTCGAGAGAGACCAAATTTCGTCACATTGATCGCGGAGCGTCGGAGAGTGGCCGTTGGCGCCTCCAATGAGAAATGCCACCTTCTTTATACCGGGGCTGTTTTCCAACCGGGTCAGACCTTCACTGATCTCAAGAGTTGTCAGCTGTGATCCTCTTTCATCGAGAGCGATTCGGTAGTGGCCCTCGCTTCGGGAGAGAAGTGAGGATGATTCGTCGTTTCCTTTTAGAAACTCAAGGTCGAGTGGCACATAGTGTTTCAGTCTTCCTCTATATTCCCGGACACCGTCCCCCGCGTAGCCGAGCTTAGGCTTTCCGATAGCGAGGATTCGTAATTTCACGGTAACGAGCCAAGGAGCACCTGCGCGTCAGCACTCTCTACCTGATTTCTGACAGGAGGCGGGGAAGGAGGTCTGCAATGGCGACCCGTTCCTGTTCCATGGAGTCCCGGTGGCGGAGGGTGACAGTGCCCTTGAGTTCGGGTTCTTCCTCTCCAAGGGTTTCAAAATCTACGGTGATACAGAAAGGAGTGCCGACTTCATCTTGGCGCCTGTAGCGCCGGCCGACTGCTCCGGTTTCGTCATAAAAGACGTGCATGAAGCGACCCAGTTCCTCTTGAATCTCTCTGCTGATTTTCACCTGGTCCTCGTTTTTCTTAAGAAGAGGAAAAATGGCGACCTTGATGGGAGCGATTTTTGGATTAAGCCGCATGACGGTGCGGGTCTCGGTTTTTCCCTTGGAATCGACCACATCTTCTTCGTCAAAGGCCTCACATAGCAGGGCAAGAACTGTGCGATCACATCCAGCGGAAGGCTCTACCACATGGGGAATGAATTTCTCCTTGGTGGTTTCGTCAAAATACTCAATCGGTTTTCCAGAGTGCTCCTGATGCTTGGAAAGATCGTAATTCGTCCGGTAAGCCACACCTTCTAGCTCCTGACAACCAAATGGAAAATCGAATTCGATATCGTAGGTTTTCTCAGAGTAGTGTGCGCGTTCTCCGTCCGGGACATCGAGGACATGAAGTTTCTCTCGAGGCAGGCCAATGTCTTCGTAAAAAGAAAGTCGATTCTCAAGCCATTCGTCCGTAAGGCGTAACCCATCCCCGGGTCGACAGAAGTATTCGATTTCCATCTGTTCGAATTCCCGGGAGCGGAACGTGAAATTACGGGGGTTGATCTCATTTCGAAACGCCTTTCCGATCTGGGCGATTCCGAAAGGCACCTTCATTCTGGAGGTATCCAGGACATTCTTGAACTGAGTGAAGATGGATTGTGCCGTTTCCGGTCGTAGATAAGCCACAGCGTTCGGGTCATCCTCACTAGAGGATGCGCCCATCTGAGTCTTGAACATGAGGTTAAATTCCCGAGCTTCGGTCAGGAGAGATCCATTTTCCGGATTGAAACTGGTTGTGTTGTTCTCCTCAGAAGTGGTTTCCCCCTGGAGTTCAAGGGTCTTTGGAGAGAGCGACTTATCGGGATGAAACTGGGCATAGTACTGACGTGCCGTCTTCCGCGCCTTGTTCTCGTTCTGGCCTTCGCGGAGAAGGACTGCAAATTTGCGCTCGATCGACCAGTCTCCCCCGGACGCTCCGCTGTAGTGATAGGCGGTGCCGCTCTGGGGCTCAATCTGGTCCGCTCGCAGGCGGGCCTTGCTGAGCAGGCAGTCACACATCGGGTCCGAAAACCCGCCGACATGGCCTGAGGCAGTTAGAACCGCTTGATGCGTCAGGATGGATCCGTCCAGTCCCACAATATCCTCTCGCTCCTGAACGTTGCGACGCCACCAGTAGTCTTTCAGGTTTCGTTTGACCTCAACCCCCAGAGGGCCGTAGTCCCAGCACCCGTTGAGCCCGCCATAGAGCTCGGCAGATTGATAGATGAATCCTCGTCGCTTGCACAGGGAGACAATCTTCTCCATGCGTTCTGGATCGGTATATTCTTTGTCAGCCATGATNTCGCTGGATGCGGTGGGCCGCGATGGAAGCGCCCGGCAGGCGGTTTGGCAAGGAATTGAGAAACTCCGGAGGCGGGAAGNNTCCGTCAGGCAGAGAATTTTCCCTCCATATTGGTAAAACTCTGCCATATCATNNGGATATGCGGCTGCAGGAGAGGGGACACCAGTATCNGCGNGGGGATGACGGAGCCATGNCNGTCAGTNGNCTNGTCAGGCGNATGAAGAACATCCTCGAGATTGAAATCGGGGATATCTGGGTNGAGGGNGAAGTGTCNAATTTNCGGAAACAGGGTAATGGGCATTTTTATTTCNCGATCAANGACGATAAGGCNCANCTGGCATGTGCGGCATTCAATGCTGAGAGACGNTGTNNNGGTTNNGAGGCCTTGAAAGATGGAGCCCGGGTCNGGGTNCTNGGGGAGGTCTCNATTTACGAAGCGCGGGGTCAGGCTCAGCTGATCGTGAAGCGTGCTCAGCCNGCGGGAATTGGTGAGCTGCAGGCCCGGTTTGAAGAGTTGAAGAAGAAGCTTCATGCGGAGGGTTTATTTGCAGAGGAGNTGAAGAAGCCTCTNCCTGTCTTTCCCCGGGTCATTGGNNTGATTACCTCNGCCACTGGTGCTGCTTTGCAGGACATGGTGAGCGTGCTGACNCGGCGGTCTCCGTGGGTTAAGGCGGTTCTTTTTCCCGTNGCNGTGCAGGGCNGTGGAGCGGCTCCCGGTATTGCGCGTGCAATCAGGATGATGAGCGANCCGGAGAGGCATGAACTTCCCAGGTGTGACGTGGTGGTCGTAGGTCGAGGTGGAGGATCGCTTGAGGACTTGTGGAACTTCAATGAGGAAGAAGTTGCGCGTGCGATTGCGGANTGCNCGATTCCGATCGTTTCAGCTGTCGGGCATGAGATTGATTTTACGATTGCTGATTTTGCTGCAGATGTANGGGCGCCGACTCCAAGTGCTGCAGCGGAGCTTATTGTTCCAGATGAACGTGAATTANGGAGTAAGTTACAGCGGCTGAGGGATGGTCTTGGAAGNCCGGTTCATTCTAAAATCAGNTNNGCTCAGGAGCTGATTCGCTTTGCGAGACGTGGAGTTCTTGCNCACGATTCACAGCGCGTCCTGCGTGAGCCCATNCTCAGGGCGGATGAGGTCGCCTCGACGATGAGAAAGCTCGTCGCTGACCAGCTCTCAGCCAGGCAGCAGCGTGTCTCTGATAGAAGAAATGCATGGAAGGCCCGGCACCCTCGTCTGGTTTTTGAGAGAAGAGTGGAGGGTCTCCGTCAGTTTCGCCTCCGCTACTCCCAGCAGGCCAGCCACTGTCTCCAGAGTGCATTCCAGAGGATNGAGNGGTTACGCCAGNTGGTAAGGACNCTGGGNCCTGAATCGGCTTTCGAAAGAGGGTTTTCGATCACAATGAGCAAAACCGGG
Organism: Roseibacillus sp.; assembly: GCA_002715825.1. GTDB lineage: Bacteria > Verrucomicrobiota > Verrucomicrobiia > Verrucomicrobiales > Akkermansiaceae > Roseibacillus_B. The sequence goes on from PBAI01000006.1 coordinate 4,839, forward strand.
GCTCTCGTCACNGATCCCAAGAAAGTCAATCCTGGCGACCNCCTGGTCACCCGGGTTGCGGGAGGAACGATCGAGAGTGAGGTGCGGGAGTAACTTAGAGCCCTCCCGGGCTGATGCAGTCTTGACCGGATCGAGGGTGGCTCCTACGGTCCGCGCCGACCGCATCATGAATATCCACGAGTATCAGGCTAAGATTCTCTTCGATCAATTTTCGGTCCCAAATCCCCGGGGGAAGGTAGCGGGCACACCTGAGGAGGCTGCGGCTGCAGCCCATGAGCTGGGTGGGGACCGGGTGGTGGTGAAGTCACAGGTTCATGCGGGAGGTCGGGGNAAGGGCACATTTAAGAGCGGATTTCAGGGAGGAGTACATCTCGTGTCTCCCTCCGAAGTNTCAGAAATTGCGGGCAAGATGCTTGGTGAGGTTCTTGTGACAAAGCAGACCGGTAAAGATGGNCGGCTGGTTCGGAAAGTNATGGTGGGAGAAGCAGTTGACGTNGAACACGAGTATTANCTCGCCATNCTCATGGATCGTGCGACGTGCTGTCCGGTGATNGTAGCNTCTACCGAAGGNGGCATGGACATCGAGGAAGTTGCGGAAAGCCAGCCAGATCGCATTCTACGTGAGCACATTCATCCACTGATGGGGCTACAGCCTTATGANATCCGAAAACTTACTGCCGGACTTGGNTTNGAAGGAGAAGAGGCCAAAAAGTTTGGNANGCTCTTGAANAACCTCTACCGCCTNTTTCTCGAATCTGACTGCTCGATGGTGGAGATCAATCCNCTTGTGAAAACCACNGANGGGCAGGTCCTTGCCCTTGANGCGAAGTTCAACTTCGACGACAANGCGCTNTATCGTCATCCAGAGATTCTGGAGTTCCGGGACACNGACGAGGAGGATCCCCGGGAAGTGGAAGCATCAAGACACGACCTGAATTACATNGGTCTTGATGGCAANATCGCCTGCCTTGTCAATGGTGCGGGANTGGCGATGGCNACCATGGATATCATCAAGCATCANGGGGGAGAACCNGCCAACTTTCTCGACGTAGGAGGNGGNGCNTCNCAGGAGCAGGTTGCCACAGCCTTCAAGATNATTCTCTCGGACGANGCGGTTAAGGCGATNCTCGTNAACATCTTTGGGGGNATCATGGACTGCGACGTCATTGCCCATGGTGTGGTGGCGGCATGCAAGGAGGTGGGACTTCCCATTCCGCTTGTGGTNCGGTTGGAGGGNAACAACGTGGCGGCAGGCAAGGCGACTCTTGCGGCGAGTGGCCTCAACATAATTCCCGCTGATGATCTNGCCGATGCGGCAGGGAANGCAGTATCTGCAATCAATGAGTGAAATTCANTAACCTGANATTTTAAAGGGATGGCAATTCTTGTAGATGANAGNACGAAAGTCGTGGTGCAGGGCATCACGGGGGGATTTGGAGGNCGTCANGCTCAGCTGAGTCTGGANTANGGGACNCAATTAGTNGCGGGCGTGACNCCTGGTAAAGGNGGACANNTNTTTGAGCANGGAGNTCACAAGGTNCCAATTTTNNATACNGTNGAGCAGGCTGTGAAAGAAACTGGAGCTACGGCCTCGGCGGTATTTGTTCCGCCAGCTTTNGCGGGGGACGCTATTCTGGAGAGTGTCGATGCAGGGGTTGCACTGGTCGTTGCCATCACAGAGGGAATTCCCGTGAGNGACATGATGAAGGTCAAGGCTGCGATGGCGGGCACNCNAGGAGTTCGNCTGGTCGGCCCCAACTGCCCNGGAATNGTNACCCCNGGCCGNGGNGAGGATTCACACGGGGGGTGTCGTATAGGAATTGCCCCGGGCTACATCCACAAGAGGGGTCGGGTTGGAATTGTATCAAGATCGGGNACGCTGACTTACGAGGCGGTNTGGCAGACCACCCNGCGGGGCTACGGGCAGAGCACCTGCGTTGGTATTGGAGGTGATCCCATTAATGGAACTTCCCATCTTGATACCCTTCAGCTGTTCAATGAGGATGAAGAGACTGAGGCAATTATCATGATNGGTGAGATCGGGGGCTCTGCNGAGGAAGAGGCAGCNGAATGGGTGAGNAGNCANTGCAAAAAGCCTGTCGCGGCGTTCATTGCNGGTGCGACAGCTCCTCCAGGGCGTCGGATGGGTCACGCGGGAGCGATNGTTTCGGGAGGCAAGGGAACAGCTCAAGCGAAGAAGGAGGCTCTTCGNNCNGCAGGCATCGTGGTGGCCGAAACTCCTGCCGGGATAGGGAATGCCTTGGTTGAGGCTACCGGCTGGGCCTAGGGTATTCTTCTAGCAGGCTACGGAGGCAACGGCCATAGCGGCGATTCCCTCCCCGCGCCCCACGAACCCCATCTGCTCATTGGTGGTGGCTTTAATGCCGATAAGAGCAGGCTGAAGGTCGAGAGCGTCCGCGATCATTTTCTGCATGCTCTCGCGGAAAGGGAGGACCCGAGGAGCCTCAGCGATCAAGGTGCTGTCAATGTTTACAATTTGGCAGCCCTTTTCTTCGGCGAGAGTCTGGCACTTTTTCAGAATCATCAGACTCGAAATCCCTTCTATGGATGGGTCACTTGGAGGAAAATAATGTCCGATATCGGGAAGGCCAAGAGCTCCGAGCACGGCATCTGCAATAGCGTGTGAAAGGACGTCAGCATCCGAGTGGCCCTGAAGGCCGTGCGAATGAGGAATAGTGACACCACCAAGAATCAAGGGTCGATCTGGAGCAAACTGGTGGACGTCATATCCAATGCCAACGCGGTTCATGCTCTCGAGGATTTCGGCGGTGTGAAAAAGGTTCTGCTCCCGGTGGATCAAACCCCGGGCAGTCCACCCCATCCCGAAACCGGGAGCAAGGGTGAAACAGGCCTGAGGGCCTCTTTTGTTCTCAAAGGGCCAGGAAAGGCGATGCCTCTAGTGGGTCCTTAACCTTAAACTGGATGTCGCAATGGCCCGGCTTCTGCTTGTAGTCTTTACGACAAGATGTCCTCGACAGGAATTTTTCCGTTGGTAGCGACCACTGACCAGACATCAGGAAGGGTAGGATGAGGAGTGAGTTCCACCTTTCCTCCGCCTGATTCCACCAGGAGGATTCCTGCGGCCACGTCCCAAAGTGAAATCCGGGATTCAATATAGCCGTCAAGCCTTCCACTTGCAATGTAGGCCATTCCCAGGGCGGCAGACCCCATCATTCGCATCTTGCGGGCCCGGGTAGAGGCGCGCTCAAACCGTTCGAGACCTGTCGCAAGGGCCTCCTTGTCCTTCCCACAGCCGACGAACAGAATGGCCTCCTCCAGAGTCCTGCGAGGTGAACATGCAATCGTTTTTCCGTTAAGTGCCGGCGCTCCTCCCTTTTCCACTGTCCAGAGCTCATCAAGCATCGGGTCATAGATAAGGCCCATTATGATTTCGTTGCTCTCCTTGTCCCTGAGCGCAATCGAGATACAGAAATGGGGAATACCGTAGAGATAATTTACGGTTCCATCTATTGGATCGACAATCCATTGCATGGAAGAGTCCTGATTGCCTGCCATTCCCTCTTCACCATAGAGGCAATAATCAGGGAAGGCGTTAAGAAGGTCTTCTGTGATTAAGTCCTGAGACTTACGATCCAGAGCTAGCTTAACGTCGTGGTGCTGAGCTTCGTCGATTTCCTTAGGGAGATGAAAGTTGGACCTGAGAAGGTCACCTGCGCGACGGGCAGCTCGCTCGGCAGCTTGAAGGGGTGTCATGTTGGTGATGGAAGCGTAGAAGAGAGAAGATTGATACCGCTATTTCAGGGAAAGCGAATGACGGTGCAGCCTCAACGCTCAGCTGCCTTCGGCACTCAGGTCATCTACAGCTTGAAGAATGATGTGAGCAAGACGTTCCTTGCTCTCGATCGGGATTGGCCTGGTGTGCTCGGGATAGACAAGAAGAACTTCGTTATGATCCGAGTCGAAACCAATACCCTTTTTAGAGATGTCGTTGGCCACGATTAGATCGCATTCTTTCTGCCGTAATTTTGCCCGTGCATTCTTTTCGAGGTTTTCGGTCTCAGCCGCGAATCCTACGAGTATTCCATCATATTTGAACTGGGGTCGTGCGGATCCAAGGATGTCAGGATTTCGGACGAGCTCCAAAGTGAGTGAATCTGTGGTCTTCTTGATCTTCCTGTCGGAATTGAAAGAGGGGCGGTAGTCGGCGACCGCAGCCGAAAAGATTGCGGCGTCCTGTGATTTGATGTTGAGCTTTACGGCTTCCAGCATTTCCTCAGCTGTTTCGACAGGGATGAAATCTACGAGGGGTGGAATATCGAGGCTGGTCGGTCCTGAAATGAGAGTGACGCGGTGTCCGAGTTGTTGTCCTACAAGGGCAAGAGCGTATCCCATTTTCCCTGAGGATCGATTGGTCAGGTAGCGAACCGGATCGATCGGCTCACGGGTGGCGCCGGCAGTAACAAGGAGGTTCACGGCAAATGATGGAGGGTCTGTGAAATGATCGCGCTTGAATCGTAGAGACTTCTAGCTCGCGGATTGTGACTCGACTGCTTCGAGGATTTCCTCGACGGGCACCAGTCGTCCGGCTCCCTCATATCCGCAGGCAAGCATTCCTGACTCAGATGGGCCAATGAATTGACAACCGTCTTCGGTGACCTGCGCCGCATTGCGCTGGGTCGCCGGGTGCTGCCACATCTTTCCATTCATGGCCGGGGCGAGAATCACTGGCGACTTCGTGGCGAGATAGATGCTCGAAAGGGGGTCCGGGGCAAGTCCGTTGGCAAAATTCCCGAGAGTATCAGCACTCAGCGGCGCTACAAGAAGGAGGTCGGCACTGTCAGCGAGTTCGATATGTCCTGGCTTCCACGACTGCTTTTCGTCTTCCAGTGAGACCAGGACCGGATTTCTGGAAAGGACCTGCAAAGTAAGAGGGGTGAGGAACTCCGTGGCCGTCTGTGTCATTACACAGTGCACGTCATGACCTTTCTTGACCAGTTGCGACACGAGATCTGCTGCCTTGTAAGCCGCAATTGAGCCGGTGACACCCAGGACGATTTTCATAAGTCGCAGTTAAACCTCATTCCCGACGATGTCCCGAAGAATTTTTCAGAAGCTTTAAACTCGATGGCAGAAACGAGAGACCCTGAGGCGCTCTGCCACAAGCAGGGATTTGCAGCGGTCGTAGTCATGCTCCTTTGATCCGGAGACAAGTTGATACGTATAGCGCCCTGCATGACTCATTTCTTCGAGCGCGTTGCGTAGTCTCAGAGAAATAACTTCTTCGGCGTCCGTAGCCCGGTTCGCAAGGCGCTCCCGTAATTCCTCCTCATTAGCCGGCATGACGAAGAGATCTACGAGGCTTTCTTTGATCAGTGGGTCCTTGCACGCACGGACCTGGTCGGCACCTTGGACATCAATATCGATGACAACATCATGGCCTCTTTGAAGAAATTCGATGACCTCGGACTTCAACGTCCCATAGAGATTTTCGTGCACTTCGGCATGTTCAAGAAAATGTCCATCCGCAACCTCAGTTTTGAAATCCTCTCTGGAAATAAAGTAGTAGTCCCGCGCATGGACCTCCCCGTTCCTTGCCTCACGCGTCGTGCACGATATGGCGTAGTGGGCTTCTCCATCTCTTGCCAAGCGGCGGCAGAGTGTGGTCTTGCCTGATCCAGAGGGGCCCGAGACAAGGAGGAGAACACCTGTGCGCTTGGACATTCCCCACTGTCAGAGAAAACAACCTAGGATGCAAGAGCAGCTGTGATCTACGGCTGATTTTGAGAGAGGGTGTGGTAGTAAGGAGCATAAGCCGGAACGTCGGGATCTTTGTTCTGTCAAGGGTCATGGATGATACCCGGAAGTGCATGGTTAAGTCGGAAGCCTGTGAGTCACCCGCCTTGCCAGAGTAATCCATGTCAGAAACAATAAAATTACATGTGGTCTGTGGTCCCCCTGCGGGTGGAAAAACCTGCTACGCTAAGAAACTGGCATCCCGGCTTGGCGCACTACTCATCGATAGTGATATAGCCACCGAGCCCGTGGTTCAGGCTGGAATGGAGGCGGCAGGACTCTCTGCTGATGACAGAGATTCAGATCGTTACAAGGAACTCTTCCGTGATCCGGTCTACGAGTCTCTTTTCCGATTGGCGGCCGTAAACCTTGTCAATCTCCCGGTAGTCCTAGCCGCTCCTTTTACCCGGGAGTCTCAGGAGAAGGATTGGCCGGGCAGACTCTACGAAAGGTTCATGGTTCCGGTGGAAGTATATTTTGTAACCTGCCGGCCAGAGGTCCGGTTGGAGCGTATGAGGAGCCGTGGAGAGGCGAGAGATGCTGCGAAGCTGAATAACTGGAGCTCCCATTCAGAAAGCGTAGCGAGTGCGCCGCCACCCTTCGATCATGTTCTCGTGGAAACGAGTTCAGAGAATCCGGGCGAATGAGGAGAAGAGGGACGGGCTTGGGTATTGAGCTGTCATTCTTCAGGATCCTTCTTTTTCGATGTCCCCGTAGGACCGGTCGAAGTGAACATAACCTCCATCAATATGATGAATCTGCCCGGTGGTATGGCCCGAGCAGGCGGATGCGAGGAAAACTATGGCATTGCCCATCTCCTCTGCGCTGGTCATCCGTCCACCCAGAGGAATGCGGGCTCGGATCGATTCGAGTGTCTGCTCCGGATTTTCAACCGTCCTGATCCAGGAATCGTACATCGGAGTCCATACCTCAGCTGGAACAACGGTGTTAACCCGGATGCCGTGTTGAGCAAGGTCTACAGCCCACTCCCGGGTAAGACCATGGATAGCTCCCTTGGAGGCGGCATACCCCGAGGTGCCTCCCTGACCGGTGACCGCAAGCTTGGAGGAGACGTTGATAATGAATCCACTGCTTGTAATCAGTGATTCGAGCGCAAAGTGCGTGAGATTGTAGAGATGAAGGAGGTTTCGCTCCAGAGAGGCAACAAATGCCTCGGGGCCGGCCTTGAGACCGACTCCATCGTTGACGCCAGCGTTGTGAACGATTCCGTCAATTCTGCCGAAGCTGTCGATAGTTGCCTCCACGGCCGACTGGCAGGCTCCCACGTCGGTCAGCTCAGTCTCAATCATGAGACCCCTTGGTGAGTCTGCCCCGATCCTCTTCAGGAGAGCAGAACCGGTGTCCGGGCTGCGACCAACGATGACAGGAATCGCTCCTTCCCTTGCAAAAGTCTCGACCGCAGCTGCTCCTATACCCTTGGCACCTCCAGTAACGATAACGACTTTGTCTTTCAGATTCAGATCCATGTCTTACTCAGTTGGCAGGAAATCTCGCGAGGGTTTCGGGTTTCATTTCGATGGAAAAACCGGGATCCAAGGGGGCCTGATATCGTCCGTTTTTCAGTATGCAGGGAGTGACAAAGTGCTCGTGCAGATGATCTACGTATTCGGCAACCTTTCCCTCCCATGATCCCGAGATGCAGAGGTAATCGATCATTGATAGATGTTGCACGTATTCGCACAGACCCACTCCTCCGGCATGGGGGCATATTGGTTTCCCAAACTTTGCGGCCATGAGCATAATGGCAAGGTTTTCGTTTAATCCTCCCACGCGGGTGGCATCAATCTGAACTACATCGATTGCATCCGCTTGCAGGAATTGCTTGAAGATGATCCGGTTTTGACAGCACTCGCCGGTGGCCACCTTGACAGGATGGATTCCTTCGCGCACCTGCCGATGCCCGAGAATATCATCCGGTGAAGTTGGTTCCTCGAGAAACCAGAGATCAAACTCGGCGAGAGATTTCATCCACTCCACGGCCTCAGAGGGTTCCCACACCTGATTGGCGTCTACCATCAAAGTGATTTTATCGCCAACGACCTCGCGGACAGTTCTGAGTCGGCGGACATCGTCTTCAAGGTCTCGGCCAACTTTGAGCTTGAGATGTGTCCACCCCGCGTCGACGGCCTCTCTACAAAGGCCGCGAAGTTTATCATCTGAGTAGCCCAGCCACCCTGCAGAGGTGGTATACGCCGGATAGCCCCGGGCGAGAAGAAGCTGAAGCCGTTCGTTGCGGCCATCTCTGGTTTTTTCGAGGATGTCGTGCGCTTCTTGTGGAGTGAGTGCATTAGTCAGATATCTGAAATCGATGCAGCGGATGATTTGCTCCGAGGTCATTTCATTGACAAGCTGCCATACCGGTTTTCCTTCGTGGCGGGCCCAGAGGTCCCACACCGCGTTGACCACTGCACCGGTGGCGAGATGGATGACCCCCTTGTCTGGTCCTACCCACCGCAACTGGGAGTCGCCGGTCACGTGGCGCCAGAAAGCGCCCATGTCAGACACGATTTCCTCAAGCGAGTATCCTACAACCCGTGGAGCGAGCGACTCAATTGCCGCGACGCACAGTTCATTACCTCTGCCGAGGGTGAAGGTCAGCCCATGACCTTCATGATCTCCATCGGTCTCGAGAATGACATAGGCCGCGGAGTAGTCAGGATCCGGATTCATCGCGTCGGACCCGTCCAGCTGAGCAGACGTGTCAAAGCGCGTATCGTGAGTCCTTAATCCGGTGATTCTCAAGTTTGGAGAAGGATGAGCTCTATTGTTCTCTTATCGCGACCTGCCGCTGAACTCCAAGACCGTCAATCCCGAGCTCAAAAACGTCTCCCTCTTCTACAAAGCGGGGGGGGTCAAATCCGATGCCAACTCCAGCAGGTGTTCCTGTTGAGATAACATCCCCAGGCAGCAGAGACATGAATTTACTCACGTAGGCAACAAGGTGAGGAATCGGGAAGATCAGGTCACTGGTGTTGCTATCCTGAAGGGTCTCTCCGTTGCGCTCGAGCCAGAGTTGCAGATTTCCTGGATCGGGCACCTCATCGGTGGTGGCAAGAAACGGTCCAAACGGGGCAAAAGTGTCTGCAGACTTTCCCTTGACCCACTGACCTGTGCCCTCAAGTTGCCACTCTCGTTCTGAATAGTCATTGTGAACGGCAAATCCGGCGATGTAGTCGAGTGCATCGCTTTCGTTCACATATTTAGCGTGTTTCCCGATGACGAAGGCGAGTTCAACTTCCCAGTCCGTTTTTACGGAGTCTTTTGGGATCACGAGCTTGTCGTATGGACCGGACCACGCCGTGGTCGCTTTCGAGAAGAGGACGGGTTCGGCAGGTGGTTCGAGTCCACCCTCCGCAGCGTGCGCAGCGTAATTCAGGCCGATACATATGATCTTAGAGGGGCGTGCGATGGCGGGCGCGAGGGTTACTTCGGAGGCCTTAACCCTTGGGGCGGTATCTTCCTGTTGCTCAAGCCACGCCCGGAGCCGGGTGAGTCCATCATGGCCGAAGAACTCTTCATTCCAGTCTTCACCAAAACCGGAGGCGTCAAGAATAGTTTCTGCATCGAGAAAGAGACCGGGAGTAGGGGAGCCATTCTTAAGGAATCGAGTAAGTTTCATTACGGGATAAGTGTTGTGCTCTAAGCGTTTCTAGGTTGAGAAGCCTAGCGGAGATTCGTTACTCCGCCATCGATTTCGAAAGCACTGCCGGTGATGAATCCGGCCTTGTCAGAGGTGAGGTAGCCGACCATTCCGGCAATTTCTTCAGGAGTGCCCATCCGTCCAATGGGCTGCCACTCGCTTAATGTTTTGAATATTTCCGGGCGCTTTTCCTCAGGATAGTTCTTTGCGAGGTATCCATCGACAAAAGGAGTATGAACTCTCCCGGGGCATACACAGTTTGAGCGGATACCGTGGCCGATGTAGTCGCGGGCAATCGACATCGTCATACTGAGAACCGCTCCCTTTGACATGGAATAGGCAAATCGTTCAGAGATTCCCAGATAAGAGGCTACGGAGGCAAGGTTGACAATGCAACCGCCTCCGGCCTCGACCATTTTCGGTATGGCGAAGTGGAGACAATGATACATTCCCTTCACGTTGACCTCATAGATCCGGTCCATTTCTTCCGGGGAGCAATCTTCCACATTTCCGACTGAGGCAACACCGGCGTTATTAACGAGAATCTGAAGAGATTCTAACTGATCGAATGCATCACGAACTGACTCCGTTTGTGAAACGTCGCATTGGATTACCCGAGCGACGCCTCCGGCTTTGGTAATCAGGGCCGAGCTCTCCTCTCCGGCGGCCTTATCGACCTCAAGAATGATAATCTCATGCCCTTGGGCACTGAGCTCCTGGGCAATGGAACGTCCTATTCCAGAACCAGCTCCCGTGACGACTGCTATACTCACGGCATGAGACAATATGGAAACAGGGCTCAGGCCAAGGGGTTTTCCATCTTGCGACGGACAGAGGCTCTTAGGCAGGGACCACGCTCGAGCAAGTATTCAGTGGGCTCGGGTGCCAGACGCCAAGCTGGGTGGTAATCTTAGCGAGAGAGGCGAGAGCCCCGGATGTTACCCACTTTGCCTAAACGGATGATTACTAAAGTCCAAATCCTGTGCCTGGCAGGAAGCGGTAATAGACTTCCAGCATCAGGGTGGCGAGGGCCGTATTGTAAACCGGATCGTTCTTGCTACCCGGTCCGGGATTTGGAGGGGAGCGGAAGTGGCCATCTCCCTGCTGTCCACTCAGAAGGGTGTCACGGAACTTGTCGTTGTAGTCGAGCCAGCTCTTGCCACCGTGGTTGATGGCGGCCTGACTCACGTAGTAGTGTTCGTAAAGGTTACAAGGTCCTCCATTGTAACTTATCTGGGCGTGGCGGTCGATGTAGTCCATTCCCTTTCGAGCTGCTCGATTGCTCGTGCCCTTGTGCTGTTGGAAGCAAAGCACTCCGGCTCCTGTGAGGGTAAAGTGACCTCCGCCTACGGGACTGGTTCCGGTATATCCGAAGCCGCCATTACTGTTCTGGCGACCCTCACAGTATGTGAGAGCCCTGCTGATGCACTGTGGCATGTTCCGAAAGTTCAGACGAGTGTGGTAACCAGCTTTGAGGGCCTGCATCTGCCATGCAGTAATAGACATATCTCCTCCTCGCCCACCTTCGTCAAAATTGTAGTCCCATCCTCCGGACGGGTTCTGATTATCAATGATCCACTGTACTCCCAGATGAACAGATTCTTTGAGGTTGGGAATATTGAGACCGAGAACTCGACAAAACATATAGGCTTCAGCGAGAGCATAGGTTGCTATACCGTGTTCGTAGACCCAGTGCTTGTCTCCACGGGTCGTGCAAAGGCGGCCCTTGTTCTTTACGCTGTTTTCGATGAGATAAACCATTCCATTGGTGACAGCTTCCCCGAATTCCTCGGAGAGCGGGGTTTCGCAGTGACCAAGATAGGCCAGCAGAACCAGACCGGTCTGAGCGACCTGATGGCTTCCACCCCATGACCCATCGCGCCTTTGGACGGCCTTGAACCAACGTAAGGCCTTCATTACGGCCTCCTCGCATGCTTCGGTGCCTCCACTCTGCTTCAGACGGCGCATACGATCTTCAGCGGAGCAGCGCTTTCGCATGGCTGCGGGAATCTTTCCAAATCCCCCCCCACCGCCGCTACCGCCGTTGCCCCAGCCTGGCCCTATGTCGTCCCTGAATCCAAACGTGAGAGCTGGGATGGCCTCCACTTCGGGAACGGGGACAGCAAAGTCAGTAGGAGTCGACGAAGCCATGACCTTCGCCATTGCGGAGGAAGGGGCATTGGGCTTCGGGGTAACTTCTCTGGTAATCCTCTTCTCCTGAAGTGGATCTTCCTCTTCGGAACCCGCGCTATAGGCAACGATTGTCGGCGAATTGATTTCCAGCGACGGAAGAAGGATGAAAAAGAGAATGAGAATGACGAGAACGATCGAAAGAATGGCAATAACCAGGCTGGTAATGACAGACGCCCTGCGCTGGGCGTCCAGATTAGACTGGGCCTCAGGATTGAGTCGGGCGTGGATACTCATGCTGACGAGGGATTTTTGATAGTGCTCGGGCGACTATGAAAGCCTCAATCTTTACAGCCTTTCAAGGGTAGAACGCACGAAAACCGACCATTATTAGCACGGAAAGGTGATCGAGAGGCGAGATAGTCGCCCTACGAGGGCCATTTTCGCCTGTCCTCAGGCAATGATCGGCTTGATTACCCGCCCCGCGACATCTGTCAGTCGGAATCTACGACCGCTGTGTTTGAAGGTGAGCTTCTTGTGATCGAGTCCCAGAAGATGAAGGATGGTAGCGTGTAGATCGTGAATTTCAACCTTGTCAGTCGCGGCGCGGTGACCGATTTCATCGGTCTCTCCATAGGAGGTTCCGCCCTTTACTCCGCCTCCGGCAAACCAGTAGCAACCGGCATGAGGGTTGTGGTCCCTTCCGGGTTTGTTGCTTTTTTGGGCGACCGGCAAGCGCCCAAACTCGCCGCCCCATATGACGAGCGTCTCGTCAAGAAGGCCACGCTCCTCAAGATCCTGAAGCAGTCCGGCGATAGGGCGGTCCGTTTCGCCCGCGAAACCGGCGTGGTTTCCTGCGATATCATTGTGACCGTCCCAGCTGCGCTGGTTTTCCATCCCCCCGGAGTAGATCTGAATGTAGCGGACACCCCGCTCAACCATCCGCCTAGCCATAAGACACTGGCGGGCAAAATGGCTGCACTTTTCATCATCAAGACCGTAGAGCTTTTGAACATGATCCGGTTCAGCCTCGACATCGACGCACTCCGGGGCCTCCTCCTGCATCCGGTAGGCAAGTTCGAAGCTTTTGATACGAGCTGTGAGCTCTCGGTCTGCGTCGACCCGGTCGAGGTGTTCGCGGTTAATCTGGTCCAGAAGCTGAAGTTGAGCATATTGCTGAGGTTGGCTAAGGCCTGCCACGCGCTTCAGGTTGGGAATGGGGTCACCCTTGGTGTTAATCCATGTCCCTTGAAAGGAGCCCGGGAGAAATCCGTTTCCCCAGTTGGAAGCATGACCTTTGGGAAGCCCTCGGCCTTTCGGGTCGCTCATTACCATGAAGGCTGGCAGATTTTCATTCTCGGTTCCCAAGCCATAGGACACCCAGCTTCCAACACATGGATGGCCCATGCGCGTGACGCCAGTATTCGCCATGAAAAGCGCCGGGCTATGGTTATTGGATTGGGTGTGGAAGGACTTTACGAACGCCATTTTGTCCACGTGCTTTGACAGGTGCGGGAAAATGGACGAGGCCCAGGCCCCACTTTGGCCGTGCTGCCTGAACTCGAAGGGAGATTTCATGAGGGGGCCAACCGCGTTAGCGAAAAATCCAGTAGTAGGATCAAAGCCCTCAAGTTTCTGACCATTCCGCTTCGTGAGTTCGGGCTTGTAATCCCAGGTGTCCAGGTGAGAGGGCCCTCCATTGATGAAGAGCCAGATCACATGCTTGGCTTTACCCTCAAAATGCGGCTTTCGTGCCTGAAGTGGATTTTCTCCAAGTGGAACTGTGGCATGCCCCTGCTCGTGAAGTAACGATGCAAGAGCGAGAGCGCCCAGCCCTCCTCCCGCTTTACTGAGCAGTTCCCGACGAGTCCAGGCGGTTTCAATAATGGTATCGTTCATATTTTACTCCACGTAGATCATCTCGTTGGAAGCGAGGAGGGCGTGACAGAGATCTATCATGGCGGGCTCTTGTCTGCCGCCGTAGCTCGCAGTTTGTTCCTTCAGGAACTTCTTCAGTTGGGCTCGCCGCTCCGGAGATGGCAGGGCGCCGTGTGCCCGGTAAACAGCAGTTCCAAGCGGGTCACTACTTTTAAGAACTATCTTTGCGAAGTGAGCGGCCATTTCCCGGACCTGTGGACTGTTTATAAAGATGAGTGCCTGCGAGGGGGTGGTAGTGATGGCCCGCCGGCCCTGGCTCGTCATGGTGTCTGGCCAGTCAAAAAGCTGCATCATGGGGATCAATTTACTACGTTTGACGGAAAAGTAGATGCTGCGGCGTTTCATCCCCTGATCCAGAGTGCCAGCTCCGTACATCCGGCGGTCTATCATCCCGCTAACAGCCAGAGCGCTATCCCGGACTGCCTCTGCCTCAAGGCGCCGGGGAGCGCGCTTCCACCAATAACGATTAGCAGGGTCCACCGCCTTATTAGCCTCACTCTCTGTGGACCCCATCCGGTAGGCTGCGGTCATCATGATCTTCTTGTGGAGCCGTTTAAGTGTCCATCCGTTGGCGATAAGATCATTTGCAAGATAATCAAGAAGAGCCGGATGGGTAGGTTTGCTTCCCTGAAAACCAAAGTCGTTTACAGATTCTACGATTCCTCGTCCAAAATGGTGATACCAGAGCCGGTTAACAACTACTCTCGCAAGAAGGTGCCCAGCTCCATTATCTACATCCGTAATCCATTTCGCCACTCTGCTTCGTTTCATTGACGTTCGGGATCCGGGAGGCCTTTCTGCCGCCCAGTAGTCGGCGGTTTTATTATTCCGGGTGAGAACATCAAGAAAGTCGACCGGGGCTATACCATTCTTCTGGGCAGGATCGCCACGAACCAGATAGTAGCTTTCCTGATAGAAGTCGGGCACTTGCCCACTGTTCGTATGATGTCGCATCGGCTTCAGGCCTTCCGTGCATATCATCACTTTTTCCTTTTTACCTTTTGGTCGATTCGATTCCAGAGCAGCGACTCGGTTTTGAATGCTGGCCCATTCAGGGTCCAGCTCGAGGTAAAGTTCAAGCATTCGCGGGTAATCTGCGCTCTGGCCCTTTCTTGTGGCAGCTCTGCCAAGAGTGAGTAGTTCCTTTCGTACGTCCTTCTGTGGATCTCTGTCCTCCTCCAGAAGTGGAAGGTGAGCAGGGAGGCGACTACTGACTGAAATTCGGAGTCGCCCGATGGTATGCTGGCTGTTGAGACCAAAGTGTAGCTTCAGGGAGAGGCGCCTGCCGGAGCCCTTGATGACGTCCGGGTTACGGATCTCGAAGACGACGGCATGGTCTTTACCGAACTGAGGGTCGACCGCCCAACCAGTTTTCGTACTGCCGTCCATAATGTGGTCGACGTGAAGCTGGGAGCTCTGGTTGAAGGTGCCGCGGGGGCTTGCTAGCTCAAGAGCCTGAGTACCCGCGGTCACTACCAGATTAGAAAATCCTATATTTCCATTGGTTGCGCGGCCTGGGCCCCCTCTCTTCATTGAGGGATGGCTCAGGGCTTCAATTCTCAGAGCTCGTGCCTGCTCGATGGGGGAGTTCGCTATAAAGGTGTAGACGTCAGAGGACGGATTAGGCCCACTAGCGAGATAGGAGCCGTCTTTCAGGCGCTCAAAGGTAGCGCCTCCTTTTGATACAAGAGGCTCTGCAATGAGTGTCGACCATGACGAATCCTGTTCCTGAGGTTGTTCCGGAAGATTTTTTCTCAACCATGCATCGAGTCTTTGCGGAGCCTTTTCTTTCCGGAAGAGACTGGCTTCCTCCTTCAACCGAGCCATGGCGAAATCGAATGCTTGGATCGCTTCTCCGGTCGGCTTGCTCGTCTCAAGATCGATTTCGGTTCGAACGGTTTGTGTGAACGCGCTGAGTAGCTCGTAGTAATCCTTCGTGGGAATTGGATCATACTTGTGATCATGGCATCGCGCGCATCCTATGGTAGTTGCAAGCATGGCTGATCCCATCGTTGCAACCATGTCGTCGGTAGCATCAAATCGAATACGCTCGGCCTCGCTCAGCGTTATCTGGGTCGGATAAACCCCTGCCCCCAGAAATCCTGTCGCAGCGAGTGCCTCGGGATTTTCCGGCGCCAGTTCGTCGCCTGCGATCTGCCATCGAACAAAAGTATCGTAGGGCATGTCGGAGTTCAGAGCCCGAATCACGAAGTCGCGGAAATGAAATGCGTATTTGCGATCGTAGTCATGCTCGAAACCGTGGCTCTCTGCAAACCTCGCCACATCCAGCCAGTGCCGGGCCCAGCGTTCTCCATAGCCAGGTCGATTGAGAAGTTGTGTTATAAGGTCTTCGTATGCTGTGGGGTCCTCGTTACGGATAAAGGAGTCAATCTCCTCCGGAGTAGGGGGCAGGCCTATGAGGTCCAGATAGGCTCGACGTATGAGTTTTTCAGGAGCAACTGGTTCGGCTGCCTTAAGCCCTTTTTCCTCATGGCTCGCACGGATGTAGCGATCGATCGTTGACTGGTCTTGATGGTGCTCAGTGCGAGGGGCCCGCAGTTGGAGGGGAGCATAAGCCCAATAGCGCCGGTCCTCAGGGGTTACCTGCATGGGCTCTTTCCCGGCAGGACTTTTTTCCAGCAGGGGTTTATCGTAGGCGGCTCCGAGGATGATCCATTCTTCGATGTCTGCAATCGTGGAAGCGGACAGCTTTGGTTTCTTGGGAGGCATCGCGATCTCTTTTTCGAGATGAGCCACTGCGAGGTAGAGGAGGCTCTCCATTGGCTTTCCAGGAACGACTGCCACACCCTGGTCGCCACCTTTCATGAGGTCTTCCCGTGTGACGAGATTGAGACCGGACTTGGTCTTCTCTCCGCCATGACACTGCAGGCAGTGCTCCTTCAAGGTAGCACTCACCGTTTTGTTGAAAAGAGCCTGACTGGCCACCATCTTTGCTGCGTGGTCCTGCTCGACCGCCTGAGCGATATGAGCCAGGAACAGAAGTACAAGGATCGTTCGGGTGATGGGCATCCCACAGGGTCACCTCGTGATGTCGAAGTGGCAAGTCATCAAGATGGGCGACCTGCGCTACTAGCCCAGTAATCCCACTAGCTTCAGGACTGGGCGAATCTGCAAGAAAATCGCCACGGGCTCGCATCAGAGATGCGGTCAGGGATTAAAGAGATCCATCTGGGGAGACTCTATCTGAGGGAAGGGACTCTCCTTGGCAGGTCGTTCAGGCTTTGGCTCCTGTCCCTGAGGGCGGGCCGCACTCATTTCGAGATGAGTTAGAATTTCCTTCGCGCGATCAATGATCGGGGCCGGAAGTCCGGCGAGTCGGGCCACTTGTATACCATAGCTCTTATCCGCAGGTCCTGGCAGGATCTTACGAAGGAAAATAATTTCCTCTTTCCATTCCCGGACCGCCACATTGTGGTTTTTAACTGCCTCCCGCGTGTGGGCGAGATCGCACAGCTCGTGATAGTGAGTCGCAAAAAGGGCGCGACATTGAATCCGGTCATGAAGATGTTCAGCGACCGACCATGCAATCGATAAGCCATCAAAAGTAGCTGTTCCCCTGCCGATCTCGTCCAGAATGACGAGGCTGCGGTCAGTTGCATTATTCACGATGAGAGAGGTCTCATTCATTTCGACCATGAACGTCGATTGGCCACGAGCAAGATCATCGCTGGCTCCTACCCGGCAGAATATGCGGTCAACAATGCCGATGCGAGCCGACTCGGCAGGAACGTAGGCGCCGATCTGGGCCATCAGGACAATGAGTGCAACCTGCCGGATATAGGTAGACTTACCGGCCATGTTGGGACCTGTGATGATAAGAAGGCGAGAGTCCTCATGGTGGAGAGAGGAGTCATTGGGAACGAATTTCTCTTCCACCAGAGTTTGCTCGAGGACTGGGTGCCGGCCGTTGATGATTTCCAGATCACGTGAATCATCAAGGAGTGGTCGTGTGTGCTGATAGAGTTGTGCGGTCTCTGCCAGACCGAGAAGAACATCAAGAGTGGCAAGGCTCGATGCACATTCCTGTAATTCATCCAGATGACTCGTGATTTCGTTCCGCAGTTTGACGAACTCCTCGTATTCCAGTTGCTTGGCTTTCTCGTCAGCGCCAAGAACCTTACCCTCTACTTCCTTCAATGCCGGGGTGATATAGCGCTCGGCATTCGCCATCGTCTGCTTTCGCTGATAATCTTCCGGAACCTTGGAAAGGTTCGCCTTTGTGACCTCGATAAAGTAACCGAAGACGTTGTTGAACTTGATCTTAAGAGAGTCGATTCCTGTTCGTTCACGCTCGCTTTTCTGCAGTTGAGCGATCCATTCCTTGCCGTCCCGTGAAGCAGAGCGAAGCTCATCGAGTTCGAGAGAGAAGCCTTCCTTGAGGAGTCCTCCTTCTCGCGGTGATGCCGGAGGTTCTTCAACGAGAGCCCTTTCCAGCAGATCCACCAGCTGCGGAAATTCGTGCAGTCCTGTCAGGATTTCCATGGCGAGGCCTAGCTGCCCGGATCCCGTCGCCGAAAGAGCATCAAGATTACTGCGGAGAGACGGAATATGGGAGAGGGATGTCTGGAGCGCCAGAAGATCTCTGGGGTTTCCCGACCCCTGAGCGAGCCTCCCACTGCACCGTTCAATGTCCCGGACGTTCTTCAAGGTGTCTCTGCATGTGGCGAGGAGGAAGCTTTCAGAGAGAAAGCGGGCGATAAGATCATGCCTTCCTTCAAGCGTAGACCTTTCCGAAACAGGATGAAGAATCCAGTCCCTCAGTTTTCGAGCTCCCATGGGGGTTGCCGTTCGGTCCAGAACGCCGAGTAAGGTATGTTGTCTTCCGGAGCGTGATTCAACGAGATCGAGATTGTGCTGGGAGGCTGAGTCGATGGCGACTTGAGTGCCCACCTTGCGAACTGCCAGAGCCCGAAGGTGGTCGCAGGACCTTCGGAGCTGATATGACAGGTAGTGTAGAATAGCTCCCGCCGCACTGAGGGCTGGGTGCATCCCGGCACATCCGAAGCCATCCAGAGACTGAACTTTGAAGTGGTCACGGAGGGTATGAACTGCCTGATCAAGAAGAAACGCGTAACCGTCATATGGAAGGCTATCCCGGAAATCGCCAAGAGTTTGGAGCTGCTCATCAGAGATGAGGAGCTCTGAAGGAGACAATCTGGTCAGTTCGTCCTCGAGTTGTTGGCGATCAGGAAACTCTGCGAGGGTGAATTCACCGGTTGAGTGGTCGACCACCGCAATCCCATAGACCGTCTTGTGTTGATAGATCGCCGCGAGGTAATTGTGACGGCGGTCATCAAGGAGGGAGAGGTTATCGATCGTCCCAGCGGAAATTATCTGGGAGATTTCCCGGTCTACGATTTTCCCGGGAACGGGCTCGGAAGTCTGTTCCCCGATGGCAACTCTTCTGCCGTGTCTAATGAGCTTCGCGATGTAGTTTTCGGCAGCGTGATGCGGAACCCCGCACATTGGCACGCCCCCTCTCTTGGTCAATGCGACATTGAGAAGGCCAGCAGCTTGCTTGGCATCCTCGAAGAACATCTCGTAAAAGTCGCCGAGCCTGAAAAACAGAAGTACGTCGTCGGGAAGTGAGCGGCGCATCGACTGATACTGCGCCATCATGGGGGTAAGCTTGCCTTCCTTGCCGGCCACGTCTGAGGTTGTAACCGTTGATGACGATGATTGAACGCGAAAGTTATTCACAGAGCGTGCCTTGCAAGGCGCACGATATCGCTTCGAATGAGTGGATCAGGGCTTCCTGAGCCAGAACGGGTGTTGGTGATCGTTCGAGAGCTTGCTAGGATCAGGGATCATGAAAATCGCACTCTTGGTTCTCCTCGCGATAGCCAGCGCATCCGGGTTGCCCTTGTCGGCGAGCGAAGAGTGGGACCAGGAGCAGGCGAAAAGCATGATCGCCAAGGTGCTGGAGGTGGAAAAGGCAGGGGGTTTGCCGTGGAATCGTATCTCGTGGAGGATTCAGGCCCAGAGTGCGCTGCAGGAAGCCCGGGCAACTGGAAAACCACTGTTTGTCTTTTTTTTTGTGCCACAGCCCGGTCCACCAACGGAACCATGTGGGCTGGAGGGTCGCCTTCTACGAACACACGTTCTTTCGGATCCAAAGATTATCCAGATGGTGAAGGCGGAATGCATACCTATAAAGATACGGCTGGAGGAGGGAGAGGATTATCCAGTCGATT
The DNA here is from genome assembly GCA_002715825.1 of Roseibacillus sp. Classification (GTDB taxonomy): domain Bacteria; phylum Verrucomicrobiota; class Verrucomicrobiia; order Verrucomicrobiales; family Akkermansiaceae; genus Roseibacillus_B. The sequence goes on from PBAI01000006.1 coordinate 24,558, forward strand.
GGCCGGCACTGAAACACTGGGCGACAGCCTTCAAGTTTTCCAACGAAAGAGGGTTTGCCGGGTGCTCGGTAATTAGCCCCGACCTGGGGATCGAATATGGGAACAGCGGATCAGCGAGAATTTACGAGCTCCTGACTTCACCGGCCTTTGATCCGGAAGCAATTCTCAGGATGTTGAAACGGGCGATGGAACGGGTCAATGAGGAGCGAGCAATCCTCGTTCAGCGAGGCATCAGTATCGAGGAGCGAAAGGCGGAGATCCTGCGATTCCGCAAAGGGGTCACCCGAGCAGTTCGTAGCGAAGGGCGAAGAAACCTGCCCCCCGTGGGATATTCTCTCAAGCAAGCTCTTGAGTTATATCGGGTGGCCGGAGTCGAGGCCAAGAAATAGACCTATGTGGATTTACTGAGGCAGTTGACAAGGGCAGTGGTCTTGGCGAGTAGTTAGGTGTTATGAAAAAAGATTTTTGCTGTGTTATTCCTGCCTTGCTCACTTTCGTGGTTCTTGCAGGACCTGTAGTTGCTGCAGATAGTGGCGCTCCTGAGAAAAAGGCTCCGCCAAAGGATATGGCCGAGGCGATGGACGCAATGAGTGGGTCACTTAAATTACTGCGTCGGTTGGAGCGTGATCCTGATCGTTGGACTAAAAGTGCGGCGATGGTGGCAAAGGGATCATCTGTCGTGATCGCAGCGATGAGGATGATACCACAGAAAATTCAGGATCTCCCTGATGGCCCTGCAAAGCTAAAGGCCCTTGCAGATTCACGAAGACTCATGGGCCTGACACTGGCCGGCTACGGTCGCCTCGAGTTGGCTTTTCTCGCAGAGAGCGAGGAGCAGGTTGAAGATGCCCTTGATTTTCTCAAAGAGATCAAAGCCGAGTCTCATGAGAAATATAACAGGAGAGAATAGGCTCCGATTCGGACAAAATTCAGGCCGTAACGCGGCTAATGATTATTCTCCCAACGGATGTTCGCTCCTTAGCGGACGATACTGACAGGAGTGCCTACGGATAGGGATGCATAGATTGCTGAAGCCACTTTCGAGGGCATCCGCACGCAACCATGAGAGGCAGGGTAGCGGGGCACCTTGCCTTGATGCATGCCCAACCCTCTCCAGGTGAGTCGCATCCAGTAAGGCATTGCAGCTCCTTGGAACTCGCCGCCCTCAGGAACTTCGTCTTCGGTAATATCGGCGTCGTTCTTGTATATATTCCCCTCGGAATCGTAGATTGTTCCGTAGAGGTTTGACTGCTTTTTACGCTGCACTTTTTCGACGATTCGATACCTGCCCGTAGGTGTTGGAAACGTTTTTCGTCCTGAGGCAATTGGGTAATCCAACGCGATTTCGTCGTTGTTGTAAATTCGAGCTCTCTGTAGCGATAGGATAATCTCGACTCGGGTGTTCTCTTCATTCAGAGAGCCGAAAGCGGTCGCATCCTTGTAAACCTTGTAGGTCTTGGGGTAGGAGGGCTCCGCTGTGAAGTGGGCGTAACTTCCGACAGGGTAAGGGTTAACCCACTCCGCTTTCAGAATCTTCGCCTGATTTGGATTCGGGTCGGGCGCGAGAGAACAACTCGTGATCGCCGGAATAGAGGCAGAAAGAAGAGCCAGGAGGATTTTATCACGAAGAATCATTCGAACGGCCAGTCCCTAACCTGCCTGCAGTTTAGCATCATAGAAAAGAATCTCAAGTCCCTGATCAGGTCATTGGCTGGCAGTGGGGACACCACGCAGTCGTCCTGGTTGCAATTGTGCTGCGCTCAAGTGCGGTGCGGCATCTCGGACAGGTTCCTCCAGCCTTCCATCTGTGCTGGAATAGCCAGGAGCGGGGAGGAACCTGTTCGACGTAGCTTCCTGGGGAAAACCCTTTGGTGCCGTCACGAGGCGAGTTTTTGTCCGCTACGTGGCGAAGGGCCCCCCGGCAAACTTGCCTGCCCACGCGGCGGATTGCGGCTAGATCAAGCTCTTGCAGAGGAGTCCCGGGAAAGCGGAGCAGTCGCCAGCAGATTTCATCAGCCATCCAGTTTCCTATCCCGGGAAAGATTGATTGGTCGAGGAGGAGGGCCTTGAGGGATGCTCCCCTGCGACGGGCAGTTAATTTCCGGAGATAGGCAAGGGTAAACTTCGGGTGTAAGACCTCTAGGGGAAGCGCCTCCCAGGGCTTGTGGTTTTGCTCGTGGAGATAGACCCGGCCGAATTGCCGGTAATCCGAGTAAACGAGGGATAGATGTTTCGTTTTCAGAACGAAATGATCGTGTTTGTCCGGGCAATAACGTGGATCGGCAAGGAACAAGCGACCGGACATCCCCAGGTGAACCTCCAGATAGGTGACAGGGCCGTTAGCTGGGGAATTCGCGAGGGAATCCGAAAAACCAAAGAGGAGGCGTTTTCCGTGAGCGCGGCTGTCGACTATCATCTTGCACGTAAGATGGGTCCGAATCTCATCTGCGGGGGTATCCCGGTAAACCCGGGTTGCTGGATGTGATTCTACAGCAATAACTTCCTGCCCGTGGCCTGGCTCCCAAATTCGACGGGCTAATTCTACTTCGGCAAGCTCTGGCATTCCTCTGGAAAAAATTCAAATGGAGATCTGGCAATGTCAAGGAGTTGGCGGGGAATCACCCTGAAAGAGGTCCCCGCGACTGGCTGCGCTTCGCTTTGTTCCTGTCGAGAAGTTGCTTCCCGCACCAGTGTATATGAGTGTGCACCCTGTTTAGAAGGGCACTCGAAGAGAGTTGTCTTGTGGACACTTGCGCGTTTTCTGGGTCATCGAAAAATACCCAGATCTATTGCTCGAGGATTGTTTGAGCGGGCGAGTCTGGCGCGGCCGCGCAGGGGGGTCATAAGAAGAGCAAAGGGGGAGAGACAAAGGCGGCGGTCATCGACCGCCGCCTCAATGAAACATCATCAGGAGCGTTTTCCTGCACTCTTGATCGGGGCCGCTTATTCGACCTTCAGGGTTCCCCACATGAGCTGGCCATGCCCCGGATAGGTGCATACGAACTCGTAGTCCCCAGGGGTCGAGGGAAGCGAAAGGTAGAGGGTAAACCGTCGCCCGGGCGCTACCTGTGGGGTAGAGGCGAGGAGATCAGAACTATCTGGAACAAAGTTCTTTTCAATCGCTTTGGATCCCAGAGCGATAGTTGCCTCAAGAATATTCTGGCGGCTACCCGGCTTGATGACAGCAAGATTATGCATCAAGCCGTCTGGATCATTGTTGGTGAAAGCGATTGCTACTTTTTCACCAGCTTTCGCGGTGATCTCCTTCTTGTCGAATTTCATCCCACGGAGGACACCGACTTCAATCTTACGAGCATTCTCGTAGCCTTCTGGCACCAATCGCATCGGAGCCTTGCTGAGGGCATCCATTTCAGCCTTCATCTTGGCGTCGCTGACCTTCGCGAGGGACTCATTGCGAAAGTTGTTGATAAAGCCTCCAAAGCTAGCTCCACCCTTGAAGTTCCGGGCCTTGGCGAACCAGCTGAAATACTGCTTGCGCAGTTCCGGGGTCCATCCTTCAGAGACGTTCTTGAGGGCAAAGACATAGTGGATCTGCTGCCTCTGTGGGTTGTTGGACTTCTGATTAAGAAAGCTGTTTCCGTACTGTCCGGAACGTTTGAGAAGGTCATCGTCAAACTCGATCTCCTCGAGGCCGACGGCTTCCTGACTCAGGAGCGGAACAGTCTTCGCGACCACAGCGGGATCCCCGAGATAGACAAGCATATCTACGAGCTCTCGATTAAGGGCATCAGTCTTGGCGGGGTAAAGAGGACTGATCGCTTCGATGACAGCCTCGGCGGTCGCGATGTCCGGTTTTCCCATCCGGATAAAGCAGAGAGAGAGTATACGGAGGGCCTCCAGTTGCTGAGCCTCGTTCATGGCGGCTGGTGACAGCTGGCTTAATGCATCAAGAAGCGCTCCCTGATGGCTTGCATCACCTTGTCTGGTCAGCGCAAGAAGTGCAGTCAAAGAGGTCTGGAGGTCATCTTCATTCAGGGCTTTGGCTGCCCAGTCGCTCACAGGTTGGTGCTCAAGGGCAATCCTGGCTGCGTAACGAATAAAGCGATCGTCGTGCCCAAGTGCATTCCAGACCTTTTCAATGGATCCGGCAACGGCCTTACCGTGGTATTGCTCGAGATCGCGGCGAGTCTTCCGAAGTGCTTGAGTGGCCTTTGTGTCCGCGAAGCGCCTGTCCTTGGATGCATTACCCGTGTAGGTCACCCGGTAGAGAGCAGACTGAGTTCCCCGACCCCCAACAGCGAAATACATGTTACCATCCTTGCCGATGACTCCATCGGTAACATTAAGTGGAACACCAGTGACAAATTCCTCCTTGATTCCGCGGTAGCTGGATCCTTCGGGTGCGAGATGGATCGCGTAAATCGTTCCGTAGGTCCAGTCAAAGGCGTAGATGGCATGCTGATAGTCTGCGGGAAAGTTGGAACCAAGCCCTGACATCACTCCGGTCGGGCAGCCGGGACCGATGTCAACAGTCGGGGGTAGGCAATCTGGATACCAGACGGGCCATTTGCCTGTCCCCGTGCGCCATCCAAACTCGCTGCCGCTGGTGCAGTGATACACCCTGGTCGGGCGATACCACGGCGTACCGCTATCCCATTCCATATCGGAGTCGTAGGTGAACATTTCCCCGTGGGCGTTAAAAGCCACGTCGTATTGATTACGGAAGCCAGATGAATAGAAGTTCCAGGTCTTACCGTCTGGATCGGTGTGCGCGATCCAGCCACCGGGGGCTCGGATGTTGCGCGCGTGTCCCCGCGCGTCGGTCATTCTTGGGAGAAGAAGATCCTCGGCATAGTTTTTGGGAACAGAGTAGATTTCAGGCTTGGGAGGCTGGGTGTGATTACCGCCGAGGACCATGAGAGATTTTCCGTCGGGTGTGAGAACGACTGCATGGGGTCCATGTTCGCCTCCCCCCTGCAGTCCACGTAACTTGGTGACTTTGTCGAGCTGGTCGTCGCCGTCGGTATCAGTGAGGTAGTAAAGCCCACTTCCGTTACCGCCTACGCCACCACCGTTCACGCAGACATAGAGACGATTAAACGCCCAGAGGAGTCCGTGGCCTCCGCTGATTGGCGCGGGCACCTTTTCGACCTTCAGCTCATCGCCCAGGGTAACTCTCCAAATTCCTGCCTTACCCTGATCGCTGCAATAGAGACGTCCTTTATCGTCAATGGCCATGGAGACCCATGAGCCCTGCTGCCCCTTGGGGACCGTATAGATTTTTTCTACTTCGAAGCCGTCAGGGTGGACCACTGCCTCGCCCTTGGAGGCCGCTTTTTTCTTCGCGACCTTCTTGGATGCGCGATTGAGGACGATGTCCTTGACCTCGATCTTCATCGGGCTGCCGGCATGAAGCTGAATCGCGACCACCCCTGAGAGAGAACGTTTGGACTTCTGCTCGTCCACGACTTCACTGGTGGTGACTCCGTTAACCTTGTGAGTAAGGACGTTGCCCTTTGCCTGCACGGTATAAGTATTCCATTCCCCAAGCTTCACCTCCTTCTTCCGGTCGAAATCACCCACGATCGCGCGTTTCCCATCGGAGGCGACTTTGATCTTCTGACCTCGCTGGGCGATAATGCCGCGGCCCTTTTCCTCATACATCATCCCGAGGTAATTCTGGGAAGGATGCATGTCCATCTGATAGCCACTGACAACCCAGTTGTCCTTGTTGACGAGCTTGGACCGATATTGGATTCCCGAATTATTGTTCCCGGTCACTCTCGCCTTCAGAGTGAGTTCAAAATCATCGACAGCCTTTCCCTGATAAACGAGAAAGGTATTTCCCTTGGTGGGGTTGTCGGCCTTGGTTTCGCCTACGATGGCGCCGTTCTTGACCGACCAGAACTTCGAGTGGCCTTGCCAGCCGGAGAGATCCTTACCGTTGAACAGTTTTTCTGGGGCTCCCGACAGGATGGCAGGGAGTAGTGACAAGGCCGCTATGGGCGCGAGACTAGCTTTCATGTTAGCCAGTAGGTAGCCGAGCAATGGGCCTCGGACAAGGCGCGTTTTACCCATATGAACAGGCGACCTGCGAGCCCGAAAGTCCAGGCACCACCGTGAGAGAGGAATCATGCCGATTCCTCTCCATTCATAGGAAAGTTGACTGTCCCGGAACCGCTGCGGAGAACGCCCATCGGCGTCGTCTTTGCCGTTCGGTGTCAGTCTCCTACGACTTATAACGCAAGCGCTTCTTGTGGCGGTTTGCCTTCATCCGCTTCTTGCGCTTGTGCTTGTTGATCTTTGTCTTTCGACGTTTTTTCAGCGAGCCCATGTTTAACAGTGGTTGTTCGAGGGTGGACAGGAGAGATTATCAGGAGACGATTTTATTCAGCGGGTATTCGATGATTCCTTCCGCTCCGAGTTCCTTGAGGTCTGGCACAAGGTGTCGGACAGCGGACTCGTCGATGATGGTTTCTACCGCCAACCAGCCGGCTTCGGCGAGCGAGCTGACCGTTGGCCGGCGCAGTGAGGGTAGGCGTTCCAATACCTTGGGCAAGGACTTTTCGGGAAGGTTGAGCTTCAATCCAACTTTGTCTCGTGCAGCAAGTGCCGCTTGGATCATGAGAACCATACGCTCCATTTTCTGGCGTTTCCAAGGATCAGCAAAGGCCTCTTTGGAGGCGAAAAAGTGAGGGAAAGAGACCAGTAATTCGTCAACAATGCGGAGTTTATTGGCTCTGAGCGATGAGCCAGTTTCCGTCACGTCGACGATTGCGTCCACGAGGTCAGGAACCTTTACTTCGGTTGCTCCCCAAGAAAATTCAATATCTGCGGTCACTCCCTTGCTTTCCAGATATCGCCTCGTAATTCCTACGGCCTCAGTCGCAATTCGTTTTCCTTCAAGATCCTCAACTTTCTTAATCGGAGAGTCCTCAGGGACTACCAGCACCCAGCGTGTTGGTCGAACGGTAGCGCGAGAATAGGGCAATTCGGCCATATCTTCCAAGTCCGCTCCGTTTTCATAGACCCAGTCATAACCGGTAATGCCACAATCAAGAAAACCATCGTGAATGTAGGATCCGATTTCCTGGGCCCGAATCATGAAGATATCCAACTCATCGTCATCGGACGACGGCCGTAATCCCCGCGATGAGGAATACACGTGGTAGCCCGCCTTTGCGAGGAGGTGGAGGGTTGGCTCCTGAAGACTGCCTTTCGGCAGTGCTATACGGAGGGTGTTCGCTGGTTCGGCCACGAGAGAATCCGGGTGGGGGCGGGGGTTTTACCTGCGAACGGCGGCGAATCAACGCAAATATGCGCTTCGGACGATTGGCGGGGCTTCTCTCCGCGCTCTCGGCGGGATTTCCGGACCGTGGCCTCCATATTTAGAGGACAGCCTGCCGTTGAAGGGAATTTGGCCCAACGGGGCCCAAGAATCAGGCTTGGGATAAGGCCCAGCGGATCATTGGCAGGTGCTCAGGGCTTACCGAGGCGAGTATTTCGTCCCGAAATGCCTGCTCTTGAGCCTTGTAGCGCTCAATCGTTTGTTCCGTGACGGAGATTTCCCACATACGCCGGGCGACTTCATCCAGAGGATTCTTGAGTGGCTCTGACCCAAGGTCCTCTTTTTCAGGGGCTGAGCCGCTCATGAAGGTATTTGTGCCCAGAAGGTAGGGAGAGAGTTCCTTAAGTTGGCGGTCACGGAGCTCCAATGTCGCATCATGGTCCCCCCGGAGCTGCATAAGTTCTGGGAATAGGGCCCGAATCTTCCGGACGAGAGAGCTGAGATTCTGTGATTCTTCCCCGCTGGAGCCCAGATCGCGCACTGCTCCTGCCAGTTCGTTCTTCACTCGGTCCTTAGAGAGGTTGAACGGGACTAATTTCTGGGAGTCAGATGNGGAGTCTGCGGCGGGAAAAGAGCTCATTTCGATAAATTCTCGATGTGAATCCTGCGNAGGAGGACGCCANCGCAGCGTTTTTCGGNGTTACGTGAGCACTTCTAGCGTCAAAAAATTAGTTTGCGAGCTAAATTTTAAGATTTGTTTTAGCCGAATTATATCAAAATGCTTGGATTAAAGGTAATTCAAGAAGGTCTCAAGAAGCCNAAACCTAAATAAATTTAGCAAAAACTTGCCAATTGGGACTAACTTTAATAAATTTTCCCTGTGAGCGCACCCTCTCAATTTCAACACCTTGCTGATGATCTTTGGCGTTTAAGCCTGTCTGAGCTGCGAGATTTCCAAGGCGTGATCGCTAAGATCATGGCCGCGAAAGAGGAAATCGCGGCTGTTTCGGAAACCTCTGCCGAGGAACGGGATCGCATGGCGGCGATGGAGCTGAAAGAGATACGGGACTACCTCCAAAATGAGGATATTGCTCTATCGGGACCTGAAGCAGTGGTTCTTGCGGCCTACTGCAAGCACNAGGAGGGCGCCGAATTCCTTGATTCCAAGGGCCTTAATATCTTTCTCGACTCCTATGGGCGCAAGCCTGCGAANACGTCTACAGTGGTAGAAAAGCTCGGCAAGCGTTCCATCGTAGGGATAGAGGACGATGGGTTGCATTCGCACAAGAAGTTCAAGCTTACGGATATGGGACACGATGAGGCATGGGAGATACTGCTTCGCCTCAGACGCGGCAGGGACAGGGGCCGTACTCCTCTTACCGCGGTGATTTAGGGGGNTCGCCCCGGCAGAGGGATCATCATGTCCTGTTTCGTCTGACCGGACGACACGTCGGGTGCTGGTGACGGTTGGCTGCAGACCTTGAATGCTTCGGTATTACGCCTTGCACCCTTCAGCGGGTTCCCCAATCCTGCGCCACCCATGAGCAAGGAGATATTGGACGAGAAGAGTGGATCTTTGACCCAGGCCGCCAAGGAGGCCCGNGGGNTGGCGATCGATGCAGTGCATGCCTGTTCTTCCGGGCACCTTGGGCTCCCTCTGGGATGTGCCGAAATTGGAGCAGTCCTTTTCGGTGAGACCATGCGGTATAACCCATCGACTCCCGGCTGGCTGAATCGAGACCGATTCATTTTGTCCGCAGGCCATGGATCGATGTTTCTCTACAGTTGGCTGCACCTGTCNGGATACGATTTGTCGCTTCAGGCGGTGAAGGATTTCCGTAAACTTCACAGCGTCACGCCGGGCCACCCTGAGTATCAGGAAACTCCCGGAGTGGAGGCGACGACTGGACCATTGGGCCAAGGTGTTGGAAACGCGGTGGGTTACGCCCTGAGCGGAAAGCGAGCTGCCGCTCGATTCAATACNTCCGAGCACACGATCTTTGACCATCATGTGATTGCTCTTGCAGGAGACGGGTGCATGCAGGAGGGGGTAGCTCGCGAGGCNATTGCGTTCGCAGGTCACAGTGGTTTGGATAATCTCATCCTGATTTACGATAGTAATGATGTGACTCTGGACGCCATGGCGGAGGTCACTCAAAGCGAGAACGCTGAATCGTATTTTACTGCGGTCGGTTGGGATGCGGTCACTGTCGACGGGCATGACATCACCGCGGTTGGGCAGGCTCTTCAATCAGCGAAGGAAAATGACAATGGAAAACCNAAGGTAGTTATAGCGAAGACCCTCATCGGNAAGGGTATCCCGGAGGTGGCAGGAACNGCTGCCGGTCATGGTGAGGGAGGAGCCAAGTTTGCGGAAGCGGCCCGCGAAGGACTCGGTTTGCCTGCGGAGACCTTTTANGTGTCCGAGGCGACACGGAAGTTCTTCGAGGAACGAAATAGCGCAATGCAGGATGAATTTTCCGCGTGGGAAGAGAGCTATGAAGCATGGGCTTCTGAAAATCCTGATCTGGCGTCCGAGCTTCAGGATGGGGTTTCCAAGTCGGTTCCTGATGACCTTCTCGAACAGATNCCNGAATTTGATCCTGATCACAAGGACGCTACAAGGGGGTCAGGTGGTGTAGTCATCAACGCNGTGTCGAAGGCCGTCCCCCAGCTGGTGAGTGGATCGGCTGACCTCTATGGTTCCACNAAGAATTACATNAAAGACGATACGGATTTCAGCGCCAGCAACCCCTTGGGACGTAACATCTGGTTCGGTATTCGTGAGCACGCAATGGGTGCAATCTGCAACGGGATTGCCTATGACGGACTGTTCCGTGCCAGCGGGGCGACNTTTCTGGTGTTTGCGGATTATCTTCGTCCNTCCATTCGGCTGGCTGGCCTGGCGGGACTTCCGGTAACCTATATNTTCACTCATGATTCCGTGGGAGTCGGAGAGGACGGNCCAACGCACCAGCCGGTCGAGACGGTAAGCGGGTTGCGTGTGATNCCTAATCTTGATGTAATTCGNCCNGCTGACCCNGAGGAGGTAGCAGGGGCCTGGGCGGCGGCCATGCAGCGGATTGACGGGCCAACGGCTCTTATCCTGACGCGACAGGGAGTCCCGAACCTCAGCAGTGTTCCGGTAGGAGAGCGTCGCAAGGGTGCTGCTCTGGGAGGATATATACTGCGCAGGGAGAAAGGCGTGCTGGAAACGATCATCATGGCAACCGGCTCAGAGGTTGAACANGCCCTCGAGGCCGCGGATCGTCTTGGTGATGGCGTCAGGGTTGTCTCGATGCCCTGCCTTGAGCGATTTGATCGCCAGGAAGAGGGCTATCGGAATTCAGTTCTCCCTGAATCTTGCCAAAGGAGGGTCGCCATCGAGGCCGGGGTCACCAACCTCTGGTGGAAATACGTTGGGGCNGCCGGGCATGTGATTGGCATTGACCGTTTCGGACTCAGTGCGCCGGGAAACGTTGTCATGCAGGAGCTTGGCATTACTGCTGACAAGGTGGTGGAAGCGGTCGAGAAGCTCTAGGTCTCTGACTTTCTCCAACCCGCGGCGANTCCTGGTGGTTTTGGCCACATCGTGCTAAACGTTCAACTTCGTAAAAGGGTTCTTGCCNCGGAGGCAGGCTTGNTNGACNNTGCCGCCCCTTGGGAGAGCCAAGGTCTCCTTGGGAAGCCCGTGGCACGGGCAGGAAATAGATGGGAAATCCGGTGAAAATCCGGAGCGGTCCCGCCACTGTGTGGCCTTCATGAAAATTGCGGGTCAAGCCAGATTGCCAGCCTGAGAAGAAGTTCAAAATGCCCGCGAGTGACGGGTTGCAGAGCAGATTGTCCANTGAAGAATACATTTCAGGTGACGGTTAAAGTCATCTCTTGCGTGTTGGGTGCNACAGTCCTNTTGGACCGGGCGCGGGGTCAGGAAGTTGAGGAGATGGTAGTGGTTGCTAACCGNCTCGAAACTCCGCTGCAAGNTGTCGGTAGTGCATTGACTATTCTTGACGGCGGAGATCTTCAGCAGCGTGGCCTCGTCACTCTCGAGCGCGCATTACATCTTATTCCNGGNACAGGGGTTAGCTCCGAGGGTGGACAGCGTGGATCAATCTCTGCTCTGAGGATGCGGGGCACTGAGTCTGACCACACCTTGCTAAGGATTGANGGGGTCAGNNTCTCAGACTCTAACATACCACCTCTGAACCTGATTGGGGGAGANTCNTTGTTCGGTTATTCTTCAATCAGCGTATTGCGTGGCCCACAAAGCGCCTTGTACGGGAGTGAGGCCATAGGAGGAGTCGTAGACTTGAAAACAGGTGAAGGCTCTGATCNGCCCGGGCGTGATGTATNTCTGGAAGCGGGTTCATTTGGANGCCTTCGGGGTGGTGGGGAGCTCCGGGGAGGCAGCGAAGGCAGTCGGTGGTATGTCGCTGGTAGCCGGGAACAGACANAGAATGATCGTGCNGAAAATGATTTCAGACAGGATCTGTTTGCCCTGCGTGTGGAGCGGGATCTTGGAGCAGAGACCATCGCAGGCGTGACGGCTCGAGGTTGGTTTAGTAACTTTCTTAATCCCGGGAGCATCGGAAGTTTTTCTGGTCCAGCAGAGGATGAGCGAGAAGCAGCTCTTCTCACGGGATATGTGAACCANCGGGTTAATGANCGTCTTAGCAGCCACCTGACGACAGGTTTTTACCGTGAGAAGTTTGAGGAANAGGGAGATTTTCCGTTTGCCAGTGATGCNAAAAAGGTCTCTGTCGATCTCCGCAATGTCGTGAGCTGGAACAGCCAGCATGAGACTGCGGTTGGAGCTTTGGCGGAATGGACGGCGTTTCAGTCCACCGCGACGCCGGTGGATGAAGAGGGCTGGCGAAATGGTATCTACGCAAACCATCTCTGGCAGCCGACTGCGGGAGCTTCAGTCTCTCTTGGTGGACGGTGGGAGAATCTCGAGAGATGGGGAGACTCTCTCACGTGGCGGGCGACGGGAAGTTGGAAAGCACCGGGAAGAGAGTTTCGTTTCCACGGAAGCTACGGGACAGGTTTTCGAGCACCCTCCTACTTCGAGCTGTTCGGCGCGATACCGGCGTTCAACTTCGTTGGCAATCCTGACCTGAAAGCAGAACGTTCCACGGGCTGGGACGCAGGGGTTGAGTGGAATCCTTTTGAGAACCTTCTCGTGGATCTTACCTGGTTTGATAATCGGATCAGGAATCTGATTGATTTCAGTCCTGCGAATATTGGCAGGGCAACCACCCGCGGTATTGAATTAAGTGCTCAGGGAAAGATTTGTGATGATTACCTTGGATGGCGAGGGTGCTACACCTGGCAGCAGGCCGGTGATGACGTCACAGGTTCCCGCCTTGTCCGCAGGGCTCGGCACCGGGCTAGCTTTGATCTCATGGGCGAGCCCGTAGAGGGGTTGGTGCTGGGAGCGGGGATAACTTACAGCGAGGGGATTGAAGATAACGATTTCTCGATATTTCCCGCTATCCGAAGAGAGCTCGATAGCGTCGTTCTGCTCCGCGCTTACTGCTCTTACCAGATGAACGACAACGTCTCGCTTTATGGCAGAGTAGAAAACCTCTTGGACCGTAGCTACGAGGAAATTGCTGATTATCCGGGGCGCGGGCTTGGTATTTTTGGAGGAATGCGGGTCCGCTGGTAAGCGTTCAACCCTTACGGTCACGGCATCCCTCCCTACGAGGGACTTCCCAGATAAAGTATCTGTGACGCGGTATCGAGAAGGGCTGAACTCTTTTCGAGAAAATCCATACCGATAATCCCGTCCACAGGCCTGCCAGAGCGGTCCCGGAAGGTTTGGCGGATCGGCCCCAGTGGAGTTACTGCAACCTGAAATTCGTGCACAAGTAATCGGCCGAAAAGCAGATTATGCAGCAACGCGGTGCGGACAGAGGCGCGATCACCAGAGGCATCAACGATTTTTGAGCGCGATGCTACCGATGGAATACCGAGGCGCTTGGCACTTTCCGAGGCCATGACGGTTACCTCAGCCCCGGTGTCGACAATCCATGTCAGTCGGTGGTTTTCGTAGCGACATTTCACCAGAAGATGCGGGAGCCGCCCGGCGGGCTCCAGCGGCAATACATGGAGGCCCAGTCCTTCTTGTTTGCCGAGAGCCGTTATACCTCCCTCGAATGCATTGCCAGCTCGTGGACCGGGTATCCAGAGATTTCCGATTCTGAGGTCTACGAGCGATGCAAGCCCGCTGAGAGCGTCGATTCCAAGTTGCCCGTCGTAGCGGCTTGTAGCGGTGTTGCGCTTTGAGGGGGGCGCCAACATGAAGGGGAACGGCGTCGCGGTGACATTGCCAGCTCCCAGCGCTCCAAGGCCAACCCACGATGTTACCGAACGCCCGAGGGCCCCCCTGCTGACAACCTTGACCGATTTCTCGGGGGTTATCCCGCAGGTTCTGGCGAGATCGTAATTGAGATCTGTGCTGTTAGCTCCGGAGTCGATGAGTAAATGGACTTCCTTCCCGTTAACCTGAAAGAAGCCGGAGTAGCGGGCGTCCGCCGTCATCTTTTTCAACCGGAGAGGCTCATAACCCAGAGAAGTCAGCCGTTTTTCCCGAGCGGGGTCGGTTTGCAGGTCGGTCCGCGTCGCACATTGCGTAAGGACAATGCTGGCAAGTGCGGAGAAGAGGAGGCGCTGCAGCGACCGCATGCTCAAAGTATAGTTTCTGATTTCAGAAATACGAATGACCAAAAAAGAAATGCAGCGTCTCAGGTAAATCAGGAAAATCGAACCGAGTGTTTCTTGGATAGCCGGAGAATATCACCCGACAGGGGGTTTACGATGGCATTTGGATCAGTCAGTTTCTCGCCGTTGAGCTGAATCGCTCCGGTAGCGATAAACTGTTTCTTCAATTCTCCATTGGATTTCGTCGCTTCAAACCCTTCTTGGTAAGCATACGAGGTGAGCTGAAGGACAGTCATATCCTTTGGCAGGTTACCTGTTGGAATCTCGGGGAGCTCTGCACTCGCGAGGTCCTTTTTGGAGAACCGGATTTCCCAGTCTTCTCTCGCAGCCAGACCCTCTGTTGCACTGTGGAAGCGGGTGACGATCTGCTGTGCGAGTTGCTTCTTTGCTTCCATGGGGTGGAGCTCCTCATCGCGTCTACCCCCCAGAAGAAGAAGATAGTAACGATCCATGAGGGTATCTGAGATGCTCATGAGCTTGCCGAACATCTCGCCCGGGGAATCAGAAACTCCGACATAATTGTCGTATGATTTCGACATCTTCTTGACTCCATCAGTTCCTTCAAGAAGAGGCATGGTCATCACGACTTGCTGAGACATCCCTTCTTCTTTCTGCAGGTCGCGCCCAACCAGCAGGTTGAAAAGCTGATCGGTTCCTCCCAGTTCGATATCCGCCCGGACCTCGACAGAGTCCCATCCCTGCACAATGGGATATTGGACTTCGTGCAATCGCACTTCCTGTCCTTTGTCGATCCGCTTTCGGAAATCGTCCCGTTGGAGCATCTGCTGCATCGTGACGCGTGAATTCAGGCGCAGGACTTTTTCAAAGTTCATGTTGCGGAACCAGTCTCCATTGAAAACGACTTCAGTCCGGGCTTCATCGAGCACTTTGAAAGCCTGTGAGGTATAGGTCTCAGCATTTGCCATGATCGCCTCCCGGCTCAGGGGTGGGCGCGTTGCGCTGCGACCCGAAGGATCTCCGATGGCGGCAGTGAAGTCGCCAATGATGAGCACGGCCTGATGCCCGAGTTCTTGAAACTGTCTCAGTTTCTCAAAAACCACGGTATGACCCAAATGGATATCCGGCGAAGTGGGATCAAGACCGAGCTTGGCTCGAAGAGGTCGCCCCTCCTTCAATTTGGACTCCAGCTCTCTCGGAGAGAGAACTTTCTCGGTGCCAGCACAAAGTGTGGCTAGGGCTTGATCAACTTCCGCCGGCATGACTGCATGATTTCTACGCGAGGTGAGCGGCTGGACAAGACAGATCCACTATGATTAATGGTGATTATGAATGGAATGGAGATCGAACAGCCTTCGTCCATGTCTCCGGAGGACATTGAGCCGGGGCGGCTAAGAGTCTTCGGAGTGTGCCATATCGTCTTCGGTGGCCTCGGCTTGATGAATGTTGCGGGGGGGATAGCCATGCAGTTCCTTCAAGAGCGCCTGTGGACCGGCGCCCGATCGAGTGGACTGGACGAGGTGCAGGAGATTCAGAATGAGATGTATCGTGATCTGGCGGCATACACCTGGATTACTATTGCGACGGGCCTGATCGTGGGGGTTCTGATTCTTCGTGCAGGCATCGCGCTGACAAAACGGCGTCAATCTTCAGTAAGACTCTCCAATACGTATGCCTTGTCCTCAATTATCACAAAAGTGGTGGGGATCCTTCTTTTTCTTATGGTGGCAATGCCTGTCATAGGAGAGGCGGTGACGGCGATGCTGGCAGAGTCCTCCGCCCCGGCACCGGCATGGGTAGGAGGCCTGCAGATTTTTATTGGGGCGATTGGGGGGATATCGTTTCTCCTCTCAATGATTTACCCATTGTGTGCCCTAATCATGCTCAATAAGCCTCAGGTGAGACAATATCTGGCAAGACACGGGGGCTGATCATCACCAGCAGCCAGGAGAGTGGGGCGACCGACGGGACTCGAACCCGCGACAACCTGAATCACAATCAGGGGCTCTACCAACTGAGCTACGGCCACCATCTCCGGGACGGAAAGCTGAATGATCGGAGGAGACGATTCAAGGGCAAAGATCAATGACCCGTTCCGGGCGCACGCAAAAGGATGGAAGCAACGTCCTTTACCCGACGCCTAAGATTCCATAAGACGTTCACCACTTCATGGACCCGTTGACAAAGAAACTCGGTTATCAATTCGAGAATTCGTCCCTGCTCACGCAGGCGATGACTCACCCGAGCAGGGCATCAGAAGATCGCCATGAACCCGCGGATAATCAGCGCCTGGAATTTCTAGGGGACGCGGTTATTCAAGTCATTCTGACAAAGTACCTTTATTGTAGCCTTCCAGATAGTGCAGAGGGCAGTCTGACTAAAATCAGGGCGAGTCTGGTCTCGAAACAGGCTCTCGCCTCCTGTGCCCGGCGGTTAGGCCTCGGGGAATTTCTCCGGTTGGGCAAGGGCGAGGAAGCCAGTGGAGGTAGAGACCGTGATTCGAATCTTGCGGATGCCCTCGAATCGCTCCTTGGAGCAGTTTTCCTCGACGGAGGTCTGGCGCCCGCAACAGCAGTCGCCATGCGACTGATGGATGAGGACCTGATCAACGTTTCCGGGGGGGAAGACACCAGCAATCCGAAGGGGCGCCTGCAGGAAGTACTTCAGGCTATCCAGCGAGAGAGCCCGGTATATCGAGTCCTTGAGGAGGAGGGCCCGGACCACTTGAAAGAATTCCGGGTTGAAGTCCTCTGGAATGGCAAACCTCTTGGGAGGGGCGGGGGATCAAGTAAGAAGAACGCGGAGACCGCTGCTGCACAGGATGCTCTGGAGCGACGAAGCTGGGAGAGTTAACCTGAGACTCCGTAGTTATTCTAATGGAGCGTCGTCACCTGCCAAATCGGGTCTCCTGTCCGGATCTGCCTCCAGTTGATGGAGTTCTCACTGCGTCTGTGACCGCTGTCTTCGGACGAAACTTCAATGCGGACTTCTATTACGCGTCCCTTTGTTACGCCCAGTCCCTGTGGCTCGAGGGTAAGTCTGCACAAGCGTTGTTACAGTTGAATAAGTCATTTATGGCGGATCTTTGCGAGAACGACGAGATTCTTTCTGCGTGGCCTTTGCCCTATGCGGCCAAGCGCTGGGTAATGTCTCATTGCCCGGCAGAAGACTTTCTTGGCAATCCGGTTCGTCATTACCAGCATCTCGCAACCCGAATGAGTGGAGTGCGTAGAGAGCTACGCCAGTGGAGGGCGTGGGGTTGTTTCCATCTGGCAGAGAAAGTGCTGAACAACACCAGTAACCCCAGAGATGAAAAGCAGATTGAAACCGAGCAAATTATCGTCCCTTCGGTGGCGTGCGTTTTCGACCATCTTGAAGAACTGGGTCTTCCCGGGGAGGCCGTATTGTACGAGGATGTTCTTGCAAGATAGTGATTTCACGATGAGAGAAGGAGGACTTTGCTCCTTGAGCCGGATGCCGTCTCAAGGTCTCATGGCCGGGACCCCTTATCTTATCGATTGATGAAAGCCCTGAGTCTTTTGCTGCCTTTTGTTTTGGTTGCCCTTGTTTGCGCGGCGAAAGTCGCAGCCCCTGAGAAGTCATCTCATCAGCGAACAGTTCTTTCCCGTGCGTTCGTCACTGAGGGGGCTTCAATTGGCGACGTAAATAATGATGGTCATCAGGACCTTGTTGCAGGACCTCACTGGCATGCTGGCCCTGACTTCAAAAAAAGCTATCGCTATTATCCCGGTGGTGCCGTTGATCCCAAGGGCTACGCCCACAGCTCATTCCTTAGTTGGGTCCTCGATGTCAATTCGGACGGGCGCAATGATATTCTCCAGATTGCTCATGGCCCCGCCTTTCATCTCGACATCTATCTTCAGCCTGCAAAAGGAACTGAAGTAGAAGAGTGGCCAAAGCATCGGGTGGTCACCAGTTTTGGTGGAGAGTCACCTCACTTTGTCGATGTCACGGGTGATGGAAGGCCGGAGCTGGTAGGGCTCAAGAAAGATGTTTGGGGGTTTTACACTGCGGACTGGAACGAGGTGACAAAGCCATGGTCTTTTCATGCAATTTCGGGCAACACCAAGTCGGGTCATTACACTCATGGGCTTGGGGTTGGAGATCTTAATGGGGATGAACGACCGGATATAATCTGGAAAGAGGGTTGGTATGAATGTCCGGAGGACAACCGGAGTGGTCAGTGGAAGTTTCATAAGTTTCAATTCTCGCCACAGGGCGGTGGTCAGATGCTGGTCTATGATGTGGACGGAGACGGCGACAATGATATCGTTACCAGCTTGTGGGCCCATGGATGGGGAATCGCCTGGTTCGAGAATGAGACGGGTCCCGGTGGAGTTTCTCTGAAAAAACACGTCATCATGCCCTCGGAGGGCAAGCCGGGAACTGGGGGAATCGCCTTTTCACAACATCACTCCATGGCTTTAGGGGACTTCAATGCCGACGGCCTCACAGATTTCGTGACTGGCAAGCGTTGGTGGGCTCATGGAGGTGGAGACCCCGGAGCGGATCAGCCCTCGGTTCTTTACTGGTTTGAATTGAGGAGAAGTGAAAAACACGGTGTGGAATTTATCCCGCATCTTCTCGATACGGATTCCGGAGTGGGAACCCAGGTTGCAGTAGGGGACCTTGATGGAGACGACAAAACCGATATCGGGGTCGGTAACAAGAAGGGAGTCTACATTTTCCGGAGCCGTTAGGTCAGGTCTTCCGGGCTTGGCAAGACCGGGACGCCCCTGAGAATTTCCGGCAAACCCGGATTTCCCGCAGTGGGCGACATTTATCGGGAACACGGATGTGGGATTGCCCCTCCTCCGGCGAACGCCTTAGGATAAGGGGTCATTGAGTCATTCCCTAAGCCCATGAGCTATTTCAAAAGTTGCAACGTCCTGAGAGGTATAAGTGTCCTGCTTTTTTTGGCGGGAGTAACGATTCTCTCCGCTAAGCCCGGTGATACGATTTACCAGCGAGGCTTCCTCAGCATAGAGGAAGCCCATAAATCCATCGAACTACCCGATGGCTATTCCCTCGAACTTGTACTCAGTGATCCGAATATTGAGGAACCTGTGGCCTGCGCGTTTGATGGAAACGGCGTTCTTTACGTCGTGGAAATGCGAACTTACATGCAGACCGCTGATGCAACAGGAGAGCAGGAACCGAGAAGCCGAATTTCGCGGCATGAGGACACAAATGGCGATGGATTCTATGATAAGCACAGTGTGTTTATTGATAACCTTCTTCTTCCTCGGGCTGTTCTGCCGCTCGATGACCGCGTGATGGTGCATGTCACCAACACTCTGGACCTTTGGAACTACCGGGACACCGACGGAGACGGAGTGGCTGATGAAAAAGAAAAGATTTATGACGGTGGGCGACGGGGAGGGAACATGGAGCACCAGCCGAGTGGATTGATCTGGGGACTGGATAACTGGATTTACATTACCTACGAAAACAGGCGTTACCGTTACACCGACGGTAAATTGGAGATGGAGCGTATCCCCCGTGGAGGCGGACAGTGGGGCCTGACGCAGGATGACTGGGGTCGGCTCTACTATTCCACGGCGGGGGGGGAGAATCCTGCATTCTTTTTCCAGCAGCCTCCCGTCTACGGCATGCTCGATCTGCCGGGACAGACTGGTCGCGACTTCCGTCGAGTGTTTCCTATTGCGGAGATTCCTGATGTGCAGGGTGGTCGGGGTCGGGTTGGTTCCAACGGGGGACTCAATAATATGACTGGATGTGCAGGTCAGGGTGTCTTCCGCGGAGATCGCCTTCCCGAGGACATCAGGGGGGATCTGATTATCCCTGAGCCGGTAGGACGTTTAATCCGGCGAGCCTCTCTCGAAAGGAAAGACGCCAAGACGGTTCTGAATAACGCTTATCCCGGCTCGGAGTTTATTCGGTCTCGTGACGCCAATTTCAGGCCATTATGGGCCGAAACTGCTCCGGACGGTCGGATGTTACTTGTCGATATGCACCGGGGTATTATCCAGCAGGGGAACTGGACGCGTCCGGGAAGTTATCTGCGGGGCGTGATCGACAAGTGGGGTCTCGACAAGAATATTGGAAAGGGGCGGATTTATCGGCTGGTACACAGAGATTTCAAACCGGGCCCACAGCCCCGGATGTTGAACGAGACCACTGCGGAACTGGTGGAGCACCTCGCTCACCCCAATGGCTGGTGGAGGGATACCGCCAAGAAGTTGATCATTCTTCGCAAGGATCGCGAATCTGTCATTCCCCTGCTGAAAGAGCTTGTTCTCAAGGGTAAGACGGAACTCGGCCGGGCAAACGCCCTCTGGACGCTGGAAGGAATTGGGGCGGTAGATGCTGCCATTATTGCCTCAGCGCTGGGCGATGATTCCATCATGGTGAAGGTTCAGGCACTCAGAGTTGGCGAAGCGCTGATGGGAGAGGGCGAGCAGGCGGTCGTATCCTCCATTCTGCAACTTGGAGAAGAGAGTGGGAGTCCCAACGCTGAGGTGGCAACTCAGCTCATCAATTCCATCGTCCTGAGCGGTACGCAGAATGAGGACTTGCTGGCGCTTTCAGATGAGGTCGCCCGGTCCTTCGAGAAAAATGATGCAGTGAAGGCGGTGGTCAGCAAGAGTGCTAACATGCGGGCTCAGGCAAGGGCTGCGGCTGAGGCGCGTAGAAAAAATGCACAGCTGGCCCGGTCCATGGAGAAGGGTAAAGTGATCTTCAACCAGCTGTGTTATACCTGCCATGGCCCCGACGGAAAGGGGACGCCAGTGCCTGATGGTAAGCCCGGCCAGCTTCTTGCACCTTCGATGGTGCAGGCTCCGCGTATTATTGGGAGCGGAAGTACAATGGTGCGCACTATCCTGCACGGTCTCACCGGGCCACTCGATGGTAAGACCTACCCAGGTCTGATGGCTCCCATGAATTCACAGGATGACCAGTGGATTGCGGATATAGCGACCTATGTTCGGAACAGTTTTGGGAACAAGGCAGCTCCAATTACAAAGGATTTTGTGGCGGCTATTCGGGAGGAGAACAAGGGCCGGACGACACCTTTTACCCTTCCAGAGCTGGAAGCTCTCGATCCGCCCGTGCTGGTCAATCGCGGGGACTGGACCCTTACCGCAAGCAACGGAGCCGATGGTTGTAAGAATGCAATCGATAGTGATGGGAGCAGTCGATGGACTTCAGGCAGGACTCAGAGGGGCGGAGAGTGGTTCCAGATAGAGCTGCCAGAGTTGTCCAAGGTAAGTGAGATTATTCTGGATTCCGCACCTTCAACGGACGATTACCCCAGAGAGTATGAGGTTGTCGTAATGGAAAATAATGAATGGAGTAAGGTCCTCGCCAGAGGGAGGGGAGAAGGCCCTGTGACAGTGATCGGCCTCCCACTTGTTAACACAAAGATTATCCGGATCACTCAGAANGGTCGTGCGAACGGCAAGCACTGGTCGATCCACGATCTACAGATCAAGGGGAAGAAGCTGTAAACCGGATAGCTGATGAATCCAAGGGCCGTCCTCGGTGGACGGTGCATGGGATGGAAATCCCCAAAATGACGATTTACCGTTTCGGATAGTCCTGGTTTTTGTCGAGGTCTGCATCAGTAATCTGATCGGAGGGAACCCCGTCAGTCGGAACCTCCGCCTTCGCGCACCAGGTGATCGCGTTCAGGACAATCGTACGGAAGTCGTCGTGGCCCCAGTTACGGTGAAAATGTCCTCCCGTGAAACCGAAACCTCGACCACCGTCGGGACGTTCGTAGGCCCATGCCATGTGTTGTATTTCTCCACGCTCAAGGGCGGCTTTCACATGTTGATTACCAGAGTGAAATCCATTTCTCCTTTTCATCGTACTGGCAGGAGGATGGGCAGAGAGAATCGGGGTGACCCCTTTCATGTCTTCCTGAAAGCGCATATGAAAATACCATTCATCACGGATCTTGAATGGCTTCACACCGCGGGTGATGGGGTGCTCTGGCAACTCCTTGAAATCCGCATCCCAGTGCGGGTTGACTGACCAGTTTCCCTCAAAGTAGCCGCCGATCCAGTCGAGAAACTTTTCACCCGATTTACCCTTTGGCACCTCGACTCCATAGTGGAGGCAGACCAGCCCACATCCATCCTTGAGCTTCAGGTCGAGTCCCTCCAGATGCTGGTTAGCCATATGGCGGCCCCCGCCGTCGCAATANAAAATGATGCAGTCGGCATCCTCCAGCTCGGTGGCATTGGCAGGCCATCCTTTGGCGAGATGGACCTCAGCCTCAAGATTATCACCCATATGCTTGTTCAGTTGATTGGCGAGCAGCATGCATCCCGCCTTATGCTCGTGCTGGTCGTAGCCATGACTTCGGTGACCGGCCATGAAGACTACCTTTTTTTTATCACCGGTATTGGTTGATGCCTTTCCTTCCTTATCTCCAAACAGGGCCGGCCCCGTGAACGCCAGGAGAAGAATAGCTAAAAGTACGCTTGTTGCAGTTTTCATCGTTAACCTGCATCACATCCTATCAGGAAGTAGATTGCAAACTGTCCGTGAAATTCGGCGTCAGAAGCGGAGAACTTGCCGTCAGGGTCATGAGAGCAGGGGGGTCAATCCCTTCAAGATGATTATTTTACCCTCATGATTCCCTTCATAATCCGCCAATGTCCGGGAAAGGTGCACACGAAGTCATATTGCCCCGGTTGGTCTGGAGAAGTGAATTCGAGTGCTTCGGTTTCTCCGGGGAAAACAAGTCCGGTTGCCGCTATGACCTCCGGGATATCCGGGACGTAGCCCAGCTTCACCGCAGTTGGGTGGTCTGCCAGCATCTGATCCGCCGCTGTTCCCATTTTCTCGAGAGAGCCCGGTTTGCCTATTACAATGTTATGGGGCATCGAATCGGTATTTTCAAAAATCAGTCTGATTCGTTTTCCGGGAGGGACGTCGAAGACTTTCCTGTCGAAAAGCATTTGTTCTCTCAAGGATTTGAGTACTACCGTAATGGCCCCGGTTGGTTTTCCTGATTCCCTGCTTTCGGTGTCCCCTTCCTGATCTTCAATGCTCTTTTTGAGAACTTGTGCAAACTGATCTCCTTTTTTTGCCCGGTCACCGAGGTGGCTGACAAGCATCGCCTTGGCAGCACTGGAGGCATTCTTGCCAAAATATGAAGCGATGGAAATCACCGTGGCACCCAAACCCGACTCACTGGTCTCCTGCAGATAGATATCGTCGTACCAAGCTGTCCCCGTTTGTCCCCCATAACCCCCGTAGAGAGCATGGATGATGATTTCCGTTGCACCGCCAGAGTCAAAATCAACTGAATACTCTGTCCACCCTGTCGTGCCGCGGACGGCCTTGGTCTTATGTCCGACGCCATGGACATTGAACATGGATCCACTCCCCTGCACGCTATCTGTCTTTATCCAACCCCCAAGGCGGTAGCGGGTATTGCGCTTCACCTTGATGGTGGCAGCCCACCCTGAATCCGAGCTCTGGTCGCTAGTGACCTTGAGGCACTGACTCCCGTTCCGACCTTCTTTAACGGACGAGAAGACCGCATTCCGGGATCCTCCGTGGAAGCGGGGTTGCCAGCCATCGGGCTGATCACCCTGCATTTTTTCAATATTTCCGTTATGCAGGATGTCTCTGGGGCCCTTGGTTTCCTTGGGCCTGATAGTGTCGAGAGCACTTTTTACAAAGGATCCGCCGTGTCGGCGAGCGGCCACCCGGAAGGCATCATAGAGAACCGGGTCATTCATGATGACGGCCGAATCTGTGCTGATGAGTTGAACAAGGGCGCTTCCAATTAAGTCCGAGTTTCCCAAANTTGAAAAGGCAAGGAGAAGATCCAGAAGGACCCTTGGTTCGCTGACGGTGATCTTTCCATTGGAGATAAACATCTTTGCCAAGGTGTCGTCGAGGGGCGCGTTGCGAAGCGCGGCCCTCTGCAGGCCGGCATTTTTCGACGAGAGGGCGGTCTTGATCGTTTCCAGGTCGAGAGATCCATTGCCAGCCTTGGCGTAGAACTCGTGGATATTGCTCACGCTTTCGATGCGTTTTCCCCTTTCGACCGCGGCCCGCTGAGCTTCCATTCGCCAGAACATGTTACTACTGGCGAAGTCAGCCTTGTAGGAATCATTTGAGGAGCCTTTGGGGTAGATCCGGTAGATCCTTCCATGCTGCTTGTCCCGGTGGGGAGTCACGTAGGCGTTGCCCTTGCCCCGTTTGGCGTCAAGCCCGGAGGAACCCTTATTAGGGGTTGGATTGTGCTGGATTACGATATTGTACCAGTCACAGATCCATAGAGCCCCATCGGGACCAACCTCTGCACATACCGGCCCTGACCAGGCATCTGCAGAGTTATAAATGTTGTTGGGTTGCTGTCGCAATTCAAAGCCAGCGCCCTTTGCGTGGCGGGTCCACTGGCCGACCAGTTTTCCTGTTGGTGCACAGATGAAGGCAACGTTGTTCCAATAGCTCTCTGGAAAACGCCTTGACGTGTAGAAGGCGTGTCCTGCAGCCGCGGTATAGCGGTGGTGGGCGTCGACCTGACGAATGTCGGTAGAACTCGGAAAGAAGAGAGGATTGTCGTCCGCTCTGGGTGTACGTGGTTGGCTGAGACCGGCCTGTTCGTAGTGATGCCGGGGAAAGGTGAGATAGAAGCTTGGATTTGCATTCGCAGTTGAGCCGTGAATGTCAAATTCCTCCGAGAAACCCAGACCCCATGTGTTGTTCGTGGTGTTCTGGAGGAATTCCATTGCACTGGCGTCTGGTTTGAATCGAAAGACCCCGGTGCCGAAACCATGATTTTCTCCACCTACCTCTCCTCCGAATCCTGAATATCCCGTTGTGGCCCAGATCCAGTTATCCACCCCATAGCGGAAGTTGGAGGTTCCGGCGTGGGTATCGCCTGTCCGAATACCGGTGAAGAGAACCTTGCGCACATCAGCTACGTCATCCCCGTCAGTGTCCTTGAGAAAAAGAACATCTGAACCATTCGTACAGATGACTCCATCGTTCGCGAAGACCATCGTGGTAGGGATTGAGAGCTTATCTGCAAATACTGTGAACTTGTCAGCCCGCCCATCTCCATCGGTATCTTCACAGATCTTGATTCGATCATTCCCGATATTTCCTGCCTGCAAGTTGTTTGGATAATCAATGGTTTCCACAACGAAGGCCCGACCCTTCTGATCCCATGCGATGTAAATCGGGTTGACGATGTCAGGCTCCGAAGCAAACAGGGATAACTCAAATCCCGGAGGGACCTGAGCGAGCTTGATGGACTCCTCCGGGGAGAAGGGCTTGGGGACCTTGGTGACCAACTTGCGCTTGATATAGCCGGGTAGTTTGACGTCGATCATTTCAAACTCTGGCAGGTTAAGAGCGGCAAGCTTGCCCCGTGTCTCGTCACCCACCGTCCAGTAAATTGCTCGCTTGAGAAGGTCGTGAAAGTTGGGCTGATCCCAGACGCGGTGATCATGCCCGGAAGCGGTGTAAAAGACGCGGCCTCTGCCTTGCGTTCTAATCCACGTCCATGGTTCCCCGTCTCTCTCCTGGAGGATTGTCCGATCAATACCATGGCGTTCATGAACGTAGGTCTCGTCCCACGCGGTGAAGCCCTCATAACCCTTCATAACCTCATGATTCTTGTTGGTCGTCCGGGGAGAGAATTCGGCGCCACCGTGGGATTTGAAGACTCCTCCTACCAGTTTGACGAACGCCTCGGATTTCCCGTAGCACGCCGAGGCTGAGTGGATGGGGAGGAACCCGCCTCCTTTTTCGACAAAATCGACCAGCGCCTTTTCCTGCTCTGGGGGCATTGGCCCGTGCTGGGCCCAGTTGCCATACATGAGGACCGCATCAAACTGGGCCAGAGTACGGGGGTGGAGGGCCTCAGAGGGCTCCTCGATATAGGTCAGGTTGATTCCATCATCGCCGAGGTGCTTTTTCAGCACGCGATAACGAGTGATGGGATCATGTCCGGGATGGTTNTTCGTGGGAGCACCGAAAAATAGGACTTCGAGACGTCGGGCGTCTTCNCGGGGTGAAATCAGCGGGGCCGCAAAGGCGGCTATCGCAAGCGCGAGGGTGAGGATGAGAGGTGTGTGTTTCATGGGAAATGATTTCGATTCAGTATTCGAGCGAAAATGTACGGTTGGATCAGCGGTGTCAGTTTACGCCTCCGCTTCATTGTAGTCATGGGCCTACGCCTGAACTTGGTAGTTTCTTGAGCGGTTGTGCCGAAAAAACACAATGTGGAGTTGTTCGGAGTATGCCTCTGGAAGAGGAAAATCAAAGGCGCATTAAACAATAAAACTAATCCTCAGGATCGAGGAACTCTATACACATGGCGTTGGCGACCTTCACCTCGTTCTCAGTCTTCTTCAAGGTGCCATCACCCGTGATCTGGAAGACGGGGACGTTGCCTGATTTTTGCCCCGCCACGAGTAGCCAACGCCCCTCGGGATCGACTCCGATATTCCGAGGAATCTCTACCCTTGCCGGGATGGTCTGGATTCTCTTGATCCGGCCTTCTTCGAGAACTTTGAACACAGAGATGGAATCCCTGCCTTCTCCCTGCACGTCACGGTTGGCGGCATAGATAAACTTGCCGCTAGGGTGCACTCTTATCTCGGAGCAGCTCATTCCCTCGGAGTTACCGTTTGCAGGAAGACAGCTGATTTCCTGCCGGGCCTTCCCGAGAAGCCCATTTTCGGGGTTCCGGTTGTATACCGCAACAGTCAGGTGCAATTCGGTGAGGACGTAGGCGTATCGCCCGTCCTTGCTGAATTTCATGTGGCGCGGTCCGGCGCCAGCGCTGGTGCGGGCAGACCCTGCCTTTGTGAGGGTCGCGGTTGTGGCATCGAGGCTGTAAATAACTACCTGATCGATTCCCAAGTCCGGAGAGTAGGCGAATTTATTGTCAGGACCAGGATAGATCGAGTGTGCATGTGGCCCTCTCTGACGCTTGAGGTTAACACTGGATCCTTCGTGCTGGTGAGCTGACGCTGACTTCACAAGGGACCCGTCCTCATCGATTTTCAGGGCCGCCACGCTGCCGCTTCCGTAATTTGCAACCATGAGGCATCTCCCTGTCGGGTCGACTGAAACGTGACACGGTCCTGATCCCTCCGAAGGTTGAAGATTGATGGGATTGAGGATGTAGTCCTTCCCAATTTGAAACGCAGCCACCTGATTTTCGTCTCCTCTTGCGGTAGAGTAGAGGTATTTACCACTGGGATGGAGAGCGAGGAAGCCGGCTCCGGAAATTTTGGCTGCCAGCCTTGGCTGTGAGAGTCTGCCTGTCTCCGAATCAAGATCACAGAGGTAGATCCCTTTACTTAGACCTCTTCCCTGAGTTCCAAGGTAAACTTTCATAGTNCCTGCCTGAGTCAGGAGCTGGGAGAANAGGAAGAGGCTGGCGAGCAACCTGAACANGGTAAGTCTCATGGCTCACNATTGATGTAAAATCGTGGGGCCTCTGCAAGCCTGCGATCAAACGAAGAACTCGAGAGGGCAAGTGGCAGCCATTTCTGCAAGGGAATCTGGCTTTTTGTGCTGTTGATATGGAGGAATGCTGTTCTTGCGGTCAGCGGCAGGAAAAGATACGACTTCCCATAATGCGTCGTATTTTCTTTTACCTGATCTTGGTCTCCGGGCTTGAGGCTTCGCCGGTGACGCCAGCAAAGGAGAGCAAGGCGTTTCGTGAGATCATGGCTGCGGTGGCGGACCCGGTGGAGGACGCGGTGCACCAGAAGGTGAAATTTCGCATCAATCATATCATGATGCAAAAGGACTGGGCGTTTGTTGATGCTCTTCCGTTGACCATGGAGGGCAAGAGGATTGATTACACTGGCACCATGTTTGAGGAATGGATCGAGGAGGCCGATGAAGTTCTCTGGGTGCTTCTACGTTATAAAAGAGGGCGGTGGTACATTGTGGAGAAAGAGTTTTTTACGACTGAGGCAACATGGATCGACTGGCCTCAATATTTCCGGGCCCCAAGCGGGATCTTCCCGAGGCGCAAGTTTAACTAGACGATCTTTTACGGGGTTACCGCGATCCCATCGATATCCATCTGAATACTATGAAACACTATTCCTTCCTTCTTATTTCCATCGCTCTGGGCTCCTCGTTTCTCTGGGCGGAACGTCCAAAGATAGGATCGGTCATCCGACACGATCCGGCCTTCGACAAACTCGTCGCGAAAGATGCCGAAATTGAGGTTCTGGCCTCCGGGTTTGTCTGGTCCGAGGGACCTGTCTGGG
The DNA here is from genome assembly GCA_002715825.1 of Roseibacillus sp. GTDB lineage: Bacteria > Verrucomicrobiota > Verrucomicrobiia > Verrucomicrobiales > Akkermansiaceae > Roseibacillus_B. The sequence goes on from PBAI01000006.1 coordinate 52,746, forward strand.
ACAGGAAAAACAACCGACTCCTCTGGTCTGATGTTCCTGCGAATACGATTTACCAATGGACGGAAGACAAGGAAGGGCATTCAGTATTTATGACGCCATCCGGATATACCGGAGTGACAGCAGGATACCCAGAGCCGGGTTCGAACGGGCTATCCTTCGATGCCAAGGGACGACTCGTTTCCTGTGAACATGGGGACAGGAGGGTTGCCATGCTAACTCCGGAAGGTGGAAAAGTGACCCTCGCTGACACCTATGACGGTAAGAGGTTTAATAGTCCGAATGATTTGGCGATTCATTCCAGTGGGGCCATCTATTTTACGGATCCTCCGTACGGTCTTCCGCGGAGGGAGAANGACCCCCGGCGTGAAACTGACTGGTTTGGCGTCTACCGCATTGAAACAAGCGGCGAGGTGACCCTTCTCAGCAAGGAGTGTGACCGCCCTAACGGGATCGCGCTCTCACCCGACGAGAAGAAACTGTATGTCGCTCAATCTCATGGCCCGAAGCCCTACATCTTCTCGTGGGACATCAAGGCTGATGGAACCCTAGGTCCCCAGAAGGTCTTGTTCGACTGCTCCACGTTGGCCCGAAAGTATCCGGGTGCTCCCGATGGGATGAAGGTCGATAAGGACGGTATTATCTGGACCACCGGTCCGGGGGGAGTGCTCGTGATTTCACCAGCCGGTAAGCTTCTTGGACACATTCTGACTGGTCAGCGCACTGCGAACTGTAATTGGGGTGATGATGGATCGACCCTTTATATGACTGCCGATTTCCATGTATGCCGGATCAAGACCCTCACAAGGGGGGCAGGTTGGTAGACGGGGAGACCTTCCTTGATTCAATGGCTGATACTTTCCATGGGGAGNACAGTATTGAGACCCTTNCCTTTTGGGNTTCTGGTGTTCTTTGACGGTCAATTCTCGAGGACTTCAGCTTTGAATCGCCCGGCACGGNCCCATGACTTCTGGTCACCAAGGTTGGACCTGTGGGAACGGCCCTGCCCGACCAGGTGGAATCAGATTCCCAAGAATGGATAATCGTACAGGGTCTCTTCGCCTCAGCTTAGCACCTCTTCCACTACTCGAGCTTTTTCAACCCCGGTGAGCCGGAAGTCCAGTCCCTGAAAGCGGTAGGTGAGCCTTTCATGATCAATTCCAAGCTGCCGAAGCATGGTAGCGTGAAGGTCGTGGACCGAGACGTGGTCCTTGGCGACCGCGTAACCGAGTTCATCCGTTGCTCCCCAGCTGGCTCCACCCTTGATACCAGCGCCAGCCATCCAGATCGAGAAGGCTTGAATATGGTGATCTCGTCCACTGCCTTGTGCCATGGGGGTCCGCCCGAACTCTCCTCCCCAGATGATGAGAGTATCCTCAAGTAGTCCACGCTCCTTGAGGTCCTTGACCAAGGCCGCCGTGGCCTTGTCAATGTGACCGGCAACGGTATTGATTGCCCCCTTGACGTTTCCATGGTGGTCCCAGCCGCGATGATAGAGCTGGATAAAGCGTACTCCACGCTCGGCGAGGCGACGCGCAACGAGGCAGTTGGAGGCGAAGGATCCGTCCCCAGGTTTGGCGCCATAGAGCTCAAAAACGTGCTTTGGCTCCTTCGAGACATCGACAAGATCCGGAACCGAGGCCTGCATCTTGAAGGCCATTTCATACTGGGCGATCCGGGTTGCGATCTCGGGATCATTCTGTCTCTGTCCCAGCAGATTGTTCAGTCCATTGATGGTATTCAGGAGGTCCCCCTGATTGTCCCGGGATACTCCGGCGGGGTTGTTCACATAGTGAACCGGATCTCCCTTGGAGTTGAACTTTACACCCTGAAATCGAGAGGGAAGGAAGCCGCTATGCCACTGGCGGGCGGCGATGGGCTGATCCTGTCCCCCCCCTGAGGAAGTCATCACTACAAACCCGGGAAGTTCATCGGTATCNGCGCCGAGTCCATAAAGCAGCCAAGATCCCATCGAGGGTCTGCCTGGAATGACCGAGCCGGTGTTCATGAAGGTGTGAGCCGGGTCGTGATTGATTTGCTCAGTGGACATCGAATTGATTACCGCAATGTCATCCGCGATCGAACCAATGTTAGGGAAAGCAGAGGACATGAGTCTCCCACATTCCCCGTAGGGTTTGAATTCATGTTGAGGCCCTAGACACTTGAGCTTGTTGCGGCTTCCCTGGAGCTGTGCGAGCTGCTGTCCCTTGGTGAAGGACTCTGGCATAGGCTTGCCGCTGAGACGGGCCAGCTCGGGTTTGTGATCAAGAGTTTCAAGGTGCGAGGGTCCACCAGCCATACAGAGATGAATGACTCTCTTGGCTTTTGGGGCAAAATGCAGTTTTTCGTCGAGAACGCCTTTCCATGTGGGTGCTCCCTGTGCCTCCTGGCTCAGGAGATAGGCGAGCGCCGCACTTCCCACGGAGTAGGACGAGCCCTTGAGGAAGGTCCGCCGGTTAATCGCATTGATCAGCTGTTCGTTCATGATTCAGAATGATGGCAGTTCTCCAGATTAATACCTCGTGATGGTTTCGTGCAGGTTGAGGAGGGCTCTCGTCACTGAGGTGAAAGCCGCAAGGTCCATCGGGTTGGCTTCCCTTCCAGCCGGGTGGAGACCAACCTTCAGAAGCTCATTCGCTTCCTGAGGGCTCTGGATGTAACGCTTCAGCTGTCTGTCGTAGAGAGCCCTCAGGAGCTTGCGCTCTTCCGGGTGAGGCTTGCGTTGGAGNAGCTCCNGAAAGCCAAGCTCCAGCCTCTCGTCAAACGGCCGGCTGTCCCCGGTGAGCTTCTCGGCGAGAACCCGTGCCGCCTCAACAAAGGTGGGATCATTGAGAAGGTTAAGAGCCTGCTGAGGGGTATTAGAACTCTCGCGGCTTGCAGTGCACTCTTCTCTGGCTGGCGCATCAAATGCGACCAGCATGGGATGCAGGAAGCTTCTCTGCCAATGCATGTAGACGCCGCGCCGATACTGATTCTGATCATTATGCTGCTTGTAGGTTCGCTTTGGAAAATTCAATTCCCGGTAATAGCCCGCCGGCTGGTAGGGACGGGCGCTTGCACCACCTATCATCGGATTCAAGAGACCCGAGACCGCAAGGGCGTTGTCGCGGATAAATTCAGCAGGCAGGCGTCGCGCATTCTGTCTGGCATAGAGGGTGTTGTAGGGATCTGAGCTCGTGAGCTCCCGGGAAGCATTGGAGGATTGCTGGTAGGTTTCCGAGGTGAGGATCAGTTTGACGAGGTGCTTAATATCCCAATCGCTCTCCATGAATTCTACGGAAAGCCAGTCAAGGAGCTCAGGATGAGTAGGCCATTGGCCTTGGTTTCCGAGGTCCTGCAGGTCCCGCGACAAACCTGTTCCAAGGAAAAGAGCCCATACTCTGTTGACGAAGGCCCGGGCGGTGAGAGGGTTTTCCTTGGATGCGATCCACTGGGCAAGATCAAGCCGGGTCAGCCGGTCCTGGCTCGATGTGGGCTCGCGCTGTCCACCGGCAAGAAAAGCCGGGAGCGCTGGTTGGACGACCGGCCCCGATCGGTCCATCCAGTCTCCTCTGGGCAGGATCCTGATCTCGCGAGGATTTGCGGAGAGCGTGACTAGGGTCATACGGGTGGATCCCATGGCGCCTTTTGCCTGCTGGTCCAGTTTGGCAATTTTGTCCCTTACTGGTTGAAGCGAAGGCGCGATCGTTCGGAAGTGATCCAGTAATGGTTTACGAACATCGGCATCGAGCTTATTGCTGCCCGTCCCAATTAACTGCTTCCGGAGGTCGTCTGGAATACCCGCAAGCGCGGCACTGGCGTCACTTGTCGTTCGTCCTGCCAAATCCCACAGGACGTTTCCTCCATACTGAGTGTAGGCGAACTGGTTGATTTTTTTTCCAGCAGGAAGGCCAACTTTTTCGGCAGAGACTTCAATCCGAACCCACTTGCCCGTTGCAGGAAGGTTGCCCCCCCGGTGATGGTTTGGCCCGTCACTTCCCTTTCCATAAGGAATGAGATCTTCACCCCACCAGACCCGGTGCTCCCAAGAATTGTCTGCATTGAACTGGAGCATGATCTGGCGTGGAGGATTCTTGGGGTCGAGCCAGACATGGGCAAACAGGTGTTCGCCATCGCCAAGGCTGACCGGTTTGCTACTGGCGTCGACAATGTGCTGCACGAGACCATTACTCGTCTGTTGACGGGCAATCTTGCCTGAATGCACGTTGGCGGTGACTGTCTGGACNTTNCCGAGGGGAAACTCGTTGTCATCAAGAATGGTCAGATCCGTTGGTTTGCTGGCTGAAATCTTTGCCCGTAAGTCATTCACCCACATGAGAAATTCCTTGTTCAAATCGGGCCCTGTTGCTGCCAGCTCTTTCTCGAGGACTCGCTTTTCTTTTTCGATCCGGGTCAACTCATCCGTGTTCCTCGGTTCGGGGACGTCGAGGGCTGGCCCCCACTTGTCCAGTTTGAACCCTGGATACTTCTTAATATCCGCACCGGCATTGTAGCGGCCATCTCCATTATAGGCTCCCTTCTCATANATATCTGAGAAGAANGCTTCCATGGAATAGAAGTCTTTGGCGGTAAAAGGATCAAACTTGTGATCATGACACTCGGAGCATCCCATCGTAGAACCAAGGAAAGCGACGGAGGTTGTCCGTACTCTCTCTGCATAATACTTGGCGATGTATTCGGCATCCTGAATACCTCCCTCCTCGGAAAGCTGATTCACCCGGTTAAAGCCGGTGGCGACATATTGCTCGGTCGTGGGTTGCTCGAGAAGATCTCCTGCGAGCTGCTCTACAATAAAGGTATCGTAGGGCTTGTTGCTATTGAAGGCGCGAATGACGTAGTCCCGATAGGGCGTCATGCTCCACGTCTTGTCGCTGTGGTAACCATGACTGTCAGCGTATCGTGCGAGGTCGAGCCACATGACCGCCATCCGCTCTCCAAAATGAGGAGAGGCAAGAAAGTGGTCAACGGAGGCTTGGACATCCAGACCTCCAATTTTGTCGAAGGATGCGGGAAGGCCAGTAAGGTCAAAGGAAATCCTTTTTCTGAGAGTGTCGGTGTCCGCCCGGGGAGACAACTTCCGCCTCGCATCCGGCATTCCGGCGAGGATAAAGTTATCGATGGGGTGAGTAGCTCCCGCCTTGGGGACTTCTGGTCTTTTGGGAACTATGTAGGCCCAATGTGGTTCATACTCTGCTCCCTGCTTCACCCACTCAGAAAGGATCTTCTTCTGAGCGGAGGTGAGCACTCTGTGAGACTCAGGAGGAGGCATGATTTCCTCGGAGTCCTCTGTGTAGACCCGATGAATGATTTCGGATGCCTTTGGATCGCCAGCGACAAATGCTTCCGAGGCCAGGGCGTCTTCCCTGACGTCCAGTCTCAGCTTGGCCTCACGGGAATTCTTATCCGGTCCGTGACAAGAGAAGCAGTTTTCAGCCAGAATGGGCCGAACGTCCCGGTTGTAAGACAGGGGCTCTGCCACCGCAGTCAGGGAGCTCAGAAGGGTCAGCGCAATGATGGTTAGGCGCATAGCGCCTATTTAGTAGCGAGGGCGGCGGAAGTTCGCAAGAACTGGGTTTCCCCGTGTGGTCCTGTTTTCGTGGGAGCACTACCGGTTACGGGGTCTCTAGGGGTATGATTTGGTGTTCAGGTCAGCTCAAAACTCCCTGCACGACCCTCGCGGGTTCTACTCCCGTAAGTCGCATATCCAATCCCTGAAACTTCACGGAAAACCGATTATGATCAATTCCCAGCAGATGAAGCATGGTGGCATGCAGGTCACGGACATGAACGATGTCCTTCACCGAGGCATATCCAAGTTCGTCAGTTTCCCCATATGCCGTTCCGCCCTGAATTCCCCCGCCAGCCAACCACATCGAAAACCCCTTCATATGGTGATCCCGTCCGGCTCCGCCTTTTCCCTGAAACATCGGGGTCCTTCCGAATTCCCCACCCCACACAATCAGGGTTTCTTCCAGCATTCCACGCTGTTTCAGATCGGTGAGGAGGGCCCAGGTTGGTTTGTCCGTGAGTCCGCAGCAGGTATTCATGTATTTCACCAACCCCCCGTGATGATCCCATCCGCGATGATAGAGCTGTATGAACCGGACGCCCTTCTCCGCGAGTCTGCGGGCCAGCAAGCAGTTCGAGGCAAATGATCCATCACCCGGCTTCGCGCCATACATGTCGAGGACATGCTGTGGTTCGTCTGATACGTCGGTAAGCTCCGGAACACTGGCCTGCATGCGGAAAGCCATTTCGTAGGCCGCGATGCGGGCCTTGATTTCAGGGTTGTCGACCATGTCGTTGCGCCGACTGTCAAGCTGCTGAATGGACTGAACGAGGGCCTGTTGATGTTTCCCACTTATCCCGGAGGGACGGGTGACATAATGAACTGGATCTCCGGTGCTGTTGAATTCGACACCTTGATGGCGGCTGGGGAGAAAACCGGTACCCCATTGCCGGGCGGCAATGGGCTGAGGGTTGCGCCCCCCCACGCTTGTCATGACCACAAATCCCGGAAGGTCCTCACTGTCGCTGCCGAGACCGTAATTGATCCAGGCGCCCATTGAGGGACGACCACTGATGGCAGATCCGGTATTCATAAAGGTATGGGCCGGGTCATGATTGATCTGCTCGGTGAGCATCGATTTTACGACGCAGATCTGGTCAGCCATTTTGCGGTGGTAGGGCAGGAAGTCGGAGATGAATTGCCCCTTGCCGAACTCCTGAAATTTCGTGAGGTGACCCTGAACCTTGAGATGCTGACCCTGTAGCTGGGCGATAGGCTGGCCCTTTGTAAAGGACTCGGGCATGGGCTTCCCGTTGAGTTCATCCAGCTTTGGCTTGTAATCAAAGGTCTCAAGATGTGAAGGGCCTCCGGCCATCGTCAGGAAGATCACTCGTTTGATCTTGGCATCATGATGCGGCAGACCTGCAATCCCATCGTAAGATGTATCAATCGTATTTCCCAGAGAGTCACGGCCCAGCAAGGAAAGAAGGGCGGCAGACCCCAGTCCGATACCTGCCGATCCAAGAAATGATCGACGATTCACGTAGTTTCCCAGTTTTTCAGAAGGTGTCATCAGCCAATAGGAAAGAGAAATTACTCAGTTCCGAGTGTAGGTTTCAGAGAGGTTGAGGATGGCTCGTGCGGCAGTAGTCCAGATGGCATGCTGGACTGTATCAAGACCCTCGGCCAGTGGTGCGGCCCCGGTAGAAACTAGCTTTCTTGCGGCAGCAGGGTTGGATTGAAAGTCCTGCGCTGCCATCGAAACAAGACGTTTCATGATCTGGCGTTCCTTCTCATCGGGTTTCCGTGAAAGAGCTTCGCGGTAGATGAACTCAAGGCGGTCGTCGATTTCCGGCCCACTCTCGGAAAGAACTCTCGCGGAAAAAACGCGGGCAGCCTCAACGAAGGAGGGATCATTGAGGAGGGTCATCGCGGCAATCGGAGTATTGGATCGGGGGCGCTCGGCAGTGCACTCTTCACGGGTTGGAGCATCAAAGGCGCGCAGCATGGGGTGGAGAAACTGTCGTTGCCAATGGACATAGACCCCGCGGCGCCACTGTCGGTCATCAGCATGATGGGCATATCTGCGGCCGGGGAAGTTCAGGTGCTTGTAATAGCCCATTGGCTGGTAGGGTTTCGCACTTGGGCCACCATAGCTCGTCTGTAAAAGACCCGAGATTGCGAGGGCGTTGTCGCGGATGGTTTCCGCAGGAAGGCGGTATCGTGATTGCCGCGCCACGAGCCGGTTGTAGGGGTCGCGCTCCCGCAGAGCCACAGTTTCAAGTGAGCTTTGCCGGTAGGTCCTGCTGGTGACGAGAAGGGCCATCATGTGCTTGATGTCCCAACCAGACTGGTAGAATTCAACGGCAAGATTATCAAGGAGCTCCGGATGTTCAGGCGCCTCTCCCTGCCCCCCGAAGTCGTCGAGCCGTTTGGAAATTCCTGAGCCGAACACGAGATACCAGAACCGGTTGACCATGACGCGGGCAGTCAGTCCTCCTGTCCCCTGTGCTGGATTCGTGAGCCAGTTCGCGAGGTCCAGCCGGTTCAAACGCCCTGATTTTTTGGAGTTTCCGGGTTTCTCCAAAAAGGAGGGAAAGGCAGGTTCTACCACCGGGCCACTGTCGTCGAGCCAGTCTCCCCTTGGGAGAACACGGATCGTGCGGGGCTTGGTTGCGACCGTAATCATGGTTTTTCGTTGGGCTTTTTTTAGCGCTGCGATTTCCGCCCTGAGGTGTTCCTGCTCTTTCCGGNTGGCGAACGTCGGAGAAGATAACTGCGTCTCAAGCTCGGTGAGGCGCAAGCGCTCCCGCTTGGAATGAACATTGATTTCAGGGGGTCGACTTGTTGGCAGGCTATTGGTTCCGACCCTGAAATGCTGCGCTTCGTCGATATCCGCGAAAAAAGCTCCCAAAGCGTAAAAGTCCCTGGCGGTGTAGGGATCATATTTGTGGTCATGGCATTGGGCACAACCTACGGTTGCACCCATCCAGACATTGGAAAGGTTACGAACGCGGTCCGCGAAGTAGATGGCGAGGTATTCCTTGGCCTGAACACCGCCCTCGTGTGAAGTCTGGAGAAGACGATTATATCCTGTGGCAATTTTCTGGTCGATCGTAGGTGAGTCGAGAAGATCCCCTGCTAATTGCTCCCGGGTAAATTGATCAAAGGGCAGATTGTCGTTGAAAGCATCAATGACGTAGTCCCGGTAGGGTGAAATACTGTGGTCCTGATCTCCATGGTAGCCACAGGTGTCCGCGTAGCGCACCAGGTCGAGCCAGTACATCGCCATACGTTCACCGAAATGAGGAGAGGAGAGAAGATCCCTTACTGTCTTTTCCACGCTGGCGGATTGGTCATCTTTCCACTCTTTCAGGAAACGCTCGACTGCCTGTGGGGAGGGAGGAAGACCAATAAGGTCGAAATGGAGGCGCCGGACGAGGGTAACCGGATCGGTGTCCGGGGCGGGTTCCAGTCCTTCACGGTGCAGACGGTCCAAAATAAAGTTATCAATCCAGTTTTCCGGCCAATCAGGAGATTGAGCCTCGGGGACGGGATGCCTTTCCGGGGGACGATAGGACCAGGGCTCAGCGTAACCTCCACCCTGTTCGATCCATTGGCGTAGGAGGGTTCGCTGCTCCGCGCTGAGCGCCTTGTTCGCGTCGGGCGGCGGCATGACTTCCTCCGGGTCATCGCTGAAGATGCGGTGAATAATCTCGCTGTCATCGGGCTTGCCGGGAACAAGGGCATCGCCGATGTCACCGCTCCGGAGAGCTCCTTCTTCTGTATCCAGTCTCAGTTTACCCTTGCGGTCGTGCTCGTCCGGGCCATGGCAGGCGAAACAGTGGTTTGAGAGAATAGGCCGGATATCCCGATTGAAATCGACCTCGGCAAAAAGTCCACCGGTCGCGAGGACAGCGGTGACCAGTTGAACAGCCAGAGGGTTACGGAACATCACTGCAACGGTAGCTTCCTAGCGGCGCTATGCAATGGAGGACTGATGAAAGGAGTCAACTGACTTCAACCTTAAGGACCTTGTCCTTCCNCCAATCGGATTTTTCGATATCCTCCACCTGCTTGGGCTGCCCCGGGCCGCCACCGAGATAGAGCTGGGTCCCGTCTTCATTCCAGATGGCCTTGCTTACTCGCATCTTCGTGTCAGTGGCTGCCAGGAGTGAGCCAGTGGTCAGATCGAAAACCGCCGTGGTCCACTGCCCCTTGAATACTCTCCCGGCGATCGCGAAAATCTCTCCGCCGGGGTGAATCGCAATGGTTTCCATCAGGCCCTGTCCGATCTCGCTGTCGTTGGGGCTTCCAACGTGCTCAGCGGCACCGCCTCGCCATTGCCAGCGCTCCNACAATTGCTNGGTCAGGNGAAAGGTNNGNAGGCAGTGTTTCNGCAAGATATTCCGAACCTNGGTCTTCGCTNGTTTCCTCCTGATNGNGAAANTGGGTGACCNACTCCTGCATAAGGATAATTTCTGTCTGACTATGCTGATCCTTCGGGGGCATGTGGNTATCTGCCCCGGGATAAAGTTGAGAGATCAGTCGGCTTTTTACGGACGGCCAGNCACGAAAATGGGACCGCTTCCTCCACCCTCGAGAAGGCCCTTGAGGGAGCGGAGGTCGAGACCACCTTTCTTCGTAGCGCCTTCGTGGCGCTTGATGCAATGCTCTTTCAGCAGCGGGGCGAGTTCATCGATCTGTCCTGCCCAGCCAACCGATGGCAGGAAGACAAAGATCGAGTAGATGGTGTAGAACTTCGGCTCGGAAAACAATTGTGGACCATCCGGACGGTGCAATCGCGTTTTTATGCGGCCAATGGTCCCCGCTCCGAGGGCCATCTAATCATGCAAGGATCGGAGTGACAGGGTGAACCTGTTCAACGCCGGTAAGGCGTTGGTCAAGACCCTGATGCCGAACAGTGAAGCGGCTGTGATCGATACCCATGCAATGGAGGATGGTGGCATTGAGCTCGTTGAGATGCACAGGATTCTCAGCGACGTTATAACTGAAATCATCGGTTTCGCCGTAGGTCATTCCGGACTTGATCCCTCCTCCGGCCATCCACATGCAGAAGTTGCGTGGGTGATGGTCCCGGCCGTAGCTCTCCCGGGTCAGTTTTCCCTGACAGTAGGCAGTCCGCCCAAATTCGCCACCGAAGACAACAAGTGTATCCTCAAGCATTCCCCTCTCCTTCAAGTCCTTGATCAGGGCGGCGGTTGGTTGATCCACATCGAGACACTGGTTCCTAATTTCCTTTGGCAGGTTGCCGTGCTGATCCCAGCCCCTGTGAAGGATCTGAACAACTCGGACCCCTCGTTCAATAAGCCGTCGTGTAAGGAGCGCAGAGTGGGCAAATGAGCCGGGCTTCTGCGAATTTGGTCCGTACATCTCCAAGGTCGCCTTACTTTCTCCCTTCAAGTCAGTCAGCTCCGGCACGCTACTTTGCATTCGAAATGCCATCTCGTACTGGGCGATTCTGGTCTGGGTCTCCGGATCTCCAAAACGCTCGAAGGCCTTTTCGTTCAGTTCCCCCAGGGCGTCGAGCATGGTTCTCCGGTCGCCTGAAGATACCCCTGGCGGATTCTTCACATAAAGAACAGGGTCTCCTGCGCTTCTCAGTTTGACGCCGTCATATTTCGAGGGCAGAAAGCCGCTGGTCCACATGCGGCTGAACAGCGCTTGGCTTGGATTCTTCACAGTTGGAGTAAAGACAACAAATGCGGGTAGATTCTGGCTCTCGCTACCCAGTCCGTAGCTCAGCCACGAACCGAGACTCGGTCTGCCTGGGACTTCACTGCCCGTCATTACGAAGGTGCAGGCAGGGTCATGATTGATCGCCTCGGTGTGCACCGATTTGATCATGGTGATCTCATCGGCAATTCCCTTCATGTGGGGAACAAGTTCGCTCATAAGGATCCCTGCCTGGCCGCACCGTTCGAAAGCAAATCGGCTTGGCGCGACAGGAAAGCGTTTTTGCCCGCTGGTCATGGTCGTGATTCGCTGGCCGTTCCGGACAGAGTCAGGCAACTCCTTGTCGAAGAATCGCCCCATCTGTGGTTTATGATCAAAAAGATCGTGCTGGGCGGGGGCCCCATTCATGTGCAGGTAAATGAGATTCTTTGCCTTGGGAGCAAAGTGGGGAAGACCGGGGAGGGCAGGATGGATATCGGTCCGAGCAGGTGCTTCCTGACCAAGGGCCTGGTTTGACAGGAGCTGAGCGAGCGCGATACCCCCCACTTTGAGGCCAGCACCTTGGAAGAACTGACGGCGTGACTGGCACAAGTGGTATTCGAGGGCAGAATCCATGGAAGAGCTTAGTTCTTATTAACTACCTCATCGAGATTGAGGAGCAGGTTGGCGATCAGAGTCCATGCCGCCA